>NZ_JAFYYT010000034.1 GCF_017549005.1 Ruminococcus sp. | reverse complement strand
CTACTACTACTACTACTACATCTTCCAAGTCTGAAGCAACTTCAGCCACAACTTCTGCTCAGCTCAAGGTTACTATGACAGGCGATACAAACTGTGACGGTCAGCTCGACATGGGCGACGCAGTTCTTATCATGCAGGCACTTGCAAACCCGAACAAGTACGGTGAAGACGGCTCTGCCGAGAACCATCTCACTGCACAGGGCAAGGTAAACGGCGATATGGACGGCGACGGTCTGACAGTCGGCGACGCACAGAAGATACAAAAGAAGCTCCTCGGACTTGATTGACCGCGTATCACGTGTTTGAAGAATAACAACTAAGACAGATCTCAGAAAAGCAGCCTTTATGGCTGCTTTTTTGTTAAAATATCCTCCGTATGATTATTCCCGTTGTAAAATATACATCATTTTGCACTGAAAGTATATACTTTTAAGGTTATTTTAAGTTTCAATGACTATTATACAATTACAAATATATATTTTCTATATAATTTTTTATTTAGGAGGATGATCCACATGAACAAAAAACACTTACTGGCAGGTCTCCTGTCAGCAGTTGTCCTGGGAACTGTCTCGGCTGCATCCGCAGCTGCCGCTGACACTCTCTACGGCGACGCAAACTGCGACGGCATGGTAGATATGTCTGACGCTGTGCTGATAATGCAGTCTCTGGCAAATCCGAGCAAGTACGGCGTAAACGGCACTGACGCCAGACATATCACTCAGAAAGGCATCGACCTGGCTGACGTATGTGAAAACGGCAACGGTCTTACCACAAACGACGCACTCTCGATCCAGAACTACCTTTTAGGCAACATCAAGTCTCTCCCCGAGTCCTACAAGAGCGATACACCCTCAAATGAGGACGAAAAGGACGAGATCAAGACAAAGATCCACCTCAGCGATTCCGATATCACAGTTGACGGACAGTACGCTGCTGTTGACGGCTCAACTGTAACTATCACCCACTCAGGCAAATTCACTATCGACGGAACTCTCTCAGACGGTCAGATATGCGTTGATATTCCCGACGAAAAGGCTGATAAAGGAACAGTAAAGCTTGTATTCAAGGGCGTGAACATCACAGGCGTAAATGCTCCTGCTATACTTGTAAAGAATGCAGACAAGACATCAATAACTATCGCAGACGGCACTGAAAATGTCATTTCTGACAGCACAGCCGTATATTCAGGCGATGATATAGAAAGCGCTGTTATCGAAGCAAAGGACGACCTCACGTTCAAGGGCGGCGATAAAGGAACAGGTACCCTCACTGTAAATGCAAACATACAGCCTGCTATCGTCTGCAACAACGACCTCAAGTTCACAGGCGGCGTACTCAGTATAAATACCCTCAACGAAAACAAGGAAGCTGCACCCGACGCTGCAAAGGGCAAGGGCTCTGTAACAGTCAAGGGCGGAACTGTCAATATTTCCGCAAAGGGCGATGGTATCAAGTCCTCAAAGGGAGCTGTTTCCGTTGAAGGCGGTACACTCGTGATCAAGGCCGGCAAGGACGCAATTCAGGCTGAGACAGATATCACGATCTCAGGCGGCGACGTTGCTGCATTCGGTGATAAGGGACTTACAGCCGCAGGAAATGTAAACATTTCAGGCGGTAATGTAGTGGCTACAGCTGTTGAAAAGCAATGCGAAACACTTGCTTCAACGGAACAGGCTGCACTTATGCTCGATTTCACAAAGGAATGGGCAAAGAACAATCCAATTGCCGTAACAGATTCCTCGAACAAGGTACTTATTGAGAAGAATACTCTCAAGAAGTTCAAATATGCTGTCGTTTCCTCCGCTGATATCGCTTCAGATGACCTCAAGGTATTCGCAGGCGGCATAAAGATGAAACACAGCGGCGGAACTTCCTTCAGCAGCGGCAAGCCTGCAAAGTTCACCGATGTAAACAACGATATGGACAACGAGGAGCAGCTCTACGAGGGACTCTTCACCCAGGAAAAGATACATAAGATAGACGTCCAGATAGACGAAGCTGTATGGGAGAACCTTCTTAAAACAGCAAGCAAGGAAGAATGGACTCCCTGCGATGTTACTATCGACGGCGAGACATTCAGGAATGTAGGTATCAGAACAAAGGGCAACAGCTCGCTCATGATGGCAAAGGACGGCAAGTACAGCTTCCGCTTCAAGCTTGACAAGTACGACAAGGAGAACAACTATCACGGACTTACCGAGTTCTGCATGAACAATATGCTCATGGACGCTTCTTGTCTCAGAGATATACTCTGCTATAACGCAATGTACGAAATCGGCGGTGTAGCTCCTCATGCTGCACACACAGATATGTACCTCAACGGCGACCTCTACAGCTTCTATCTCCTTGCAGAGCAGCCGGGAACCACACTTGCAGAGCGCTATGCAGTCGATGACGATTCAGTTCTCTACAAGGCAACTGAGAAAAACGGTGCAGAAGGCGGCTGGGGCGGCTTCGGCGGCGACAGCTACTGCTCGTTCACGGAGAATATGCCTCTTGACAGATTTGATGTCAAATTCGGTACAGACGATGATTTTTCACACATTCAGGCTGTAAAGACAGCTATAAACAAGCTCACACCTACAGATTACAAGTTCATCGAGGACGTTCTCGACGTTCCGAGCTTCCTCAAGGGCTTTGCTGTCAATTCGATATTCTGCAACTACGACAGCTACAACGGCTCTCTTGCACATAACTACTACCTCATGTACTCAGGCGGCAAGATGTACTTTGTAGGCTGGGACTACAACCTCTGTCTCGGAAACTTCACAGGTGCTGCAAACGCAGTAACTTCCGATATCAAGACAAGCCTTTATCAGTCGACCATCGAGGACAGACCTCTTGCAAAGCTGCTCCAGGTACCGGAATACTATGATATGTATGTCGAGATAGTAAAGGACGTACTTGACTACTACAGCGATCCCGAGAAGTACGTTGCTGATTACGCAAAGAAGATACGTTCACACGTTGAAGCTGATCCCCGCTTTGAGTTTACTATTGAAGATTTCGATGCAAACACATCAAAGAGCGAGGAAGGCCTCCAGTACAGTGAAGAAGATCCCGGCAATGCATGGGGCAACTGGGGCGGCTTCGGCGGCGGAGACGCTAATGGTGAAAACGGCGGCGCATGGGGCGGCTTTGGCGGCGGAGATGCCAACGGCGAGAACGGCGCAGCAGGCGGCTGGGGCGGCTTCGGAGGCGGAGACACCAACGGTGAGAACGGCGCAGCAGGCGGCTGGGGCGGTTTCGGCGGCGGAGACGCTAACGGCGAGAACGGCGGCGCATGGGGCGGTTTCGGCGGCTTTGGCGGCGACGCAAGCTTCGACTGGGCTAATGTTGACTGGGAAAATATGGACTGGGGCAACATGGACTGGGGAGATATGGACTGGGGCGACATGGACTGGGGCAACGGTATGTTCGGCGGCGGACAGACCTCAGTAGTCGACTTCCTTATCAAGAGATTTGAAATAATTCTCGAAGCACTCAACAACTGATCAACTTTTTAAATTACACAAAACAGCACTTTCGATTTAGTCGAAGGTGCTGTTTTTTTGCTTTCAAATTGACACATTATAAATATAGTGTTATGATATTAATGAAGGAAAAACATTTTTCCAAAAAAATGTGAAATTCATGTGCGTAAATTCCAAAGTTCATACGTCTAATAGATATAAAGCAAATTTGCCTTAGGATAAATAAGGGGGTAATCTAATGGGAAACGATGAAGAGCGCTACCGCCGTTTCCTTGATGGTGATGATAATGGATTAATAGAAATAATTGACGAATATCATGAGGGAATGACGCTTTACCTCAACAGTATAGTGAACAATATATGCCTTGCCGAGGATATCATGCAGGATACCTTTGTCAAGCTCGCCATAAAAAAGCCTTCATTCAGAGGGAAATGCTCGTTCAAGACGTGGCTGTTCACCATTGCGAGGAACTGCGCTATCGACCATCTTAGGAAGGAACAGAAAATATCAGATTTGTCTCTTGATGAACATCTTAACATATCCGATGTAACAGATACAGAAAAGGAATTTTTTAAGGAAGAGCAGAAAGCTGAGCTGTACAAGGCTATGAAGCGGCTCAATCCCGATTACTATCAGGTGCTCTACCTTATGTATTTCGAGGATCTCGATACCTCGGATATCGCTAAGATAATGCACAAAGCCAAACGACAGGTCAGCGATCTGATCTTCAGAGCAAGAAAGTCGTTGAAAACTGAACTGGAAAGGAAGGGCTTTATATATGAGAGATACTAAAGATATTGCCGACGCCGTATTCAGGATCAGGGACGAATATCTTGAACAAAAGAAAATTAAACATATACACGCTGAAAGAGCCTGCGCCGCTATTTCGGCAGTAGCTGCCGCCGGTATTATCACTGTGGGAGCTGTACATTTTTCATCAGGCGCAAAAAAGCCTGTTGTACCCGAAACTGAAAGCGTTATAGTGACAAGCGTAACAACAGAGGCTGTAACTTCCGCCTCAAAGCCTGTAAATACATATACAACGGCTGTTACCGCGTCAAAGAACGAAAAAGCAGGCACGACGGCTTCTTCCCAAGCCAATGATACGACCTCGCGGATATCGTCGACTGTGACCAAGGCGGCTTCAAATACGAAGCCTGCAGTATCAGCTGCTGCACAGACAGCTCCGAAAGCTGATACATCAGACTCACATACACAAACAACAACCGATATAAACGACATTGATTTCGAGGAGGTAATCAGAATGAAAGTAATAAGCATAAAAAAGTATCTTGCCACACTCTCTGCGGCAGCTATTTCAGCAGGTGCTGTTAATATGCCAGCAAATGCTGAAAATATGTATACGCCGAAAGAGATAGACTCTCTTGCCGACGCAGTCCTTTTTATTGAAGATAATCCCGATCTGATGGACTTTGACGGAAACGGAAAGCTTGACGGCTTCGATGCATACGCTCTCTGCACATATCTTAACGAGCCTGAATCTCTTCCGGAGGGCTGTGCCGAAAGATGCAAGGCAAACGCTGATTTCAATAAGGACGGTGTTATTGATACTCTTGATACCGATCTTTTCAGAGAGATCTGTTATATGAGGTATATATCTGACAGCTTTATAACTTTTTCAAATAATATGAAGTATCTGCTCCCTGCTGATACGGATTATCATGAGCACGTTTACAGAACAGTATCTCCCGACGCTCCTGCCGAAATGAGAGAAGCGCTGCTTAACGAGTTCGTTGACGAAAGCTATACATACGGCTCTGATGAAAACAGGAACGCCTTTATGGACTATTGTTTCCTCAACAACAGACGCTCTGCATTTTCCAGCGAATACACATTTGATAAATACAATGATGCATACTACAAGCGATTTGTTCAGGAAATCGACCGTGTCGGCTACAGCTTTGATGTAAATGAAGACGGTACAACGGATCTGAAGGATCTCTATGATATTTTCATCTATGATGTAGCTTCTGCAGATGATGACAGTCAGATAACCAAGAACTATTATTTCGGACAGTTCAACAATGTCGAAGAAAGAATAAACGGAATGATATGTATCCACGATGATTATGAGCATCCGCTCCGTTCACGTCTCCCCATGCCCGAGGAGTTCAAGGATAAGCTGTGGGCAAAATGCGAACCGATGTACAAATACGTCAACTCTTTCATAGAGTATAATAAAGACGAGTGCAATCTGTCAAACCTGACTGTATTTGAAATGATAGGTAGATATATCCTTGAAAAAACAGAGTTTGACCGTATTAATACAAGCAATATTTATTATGTGGACTATCACGGCAACCTTATGCTTTGCGAACATTCTGTAAGTGAAGCGTTCCTTGGCGCTATCCATAATATTCTTAATCACGAGTTCAACAAGACAGATATCGAGCCCGTAAGCGATCCCCGAAATGAGAATCCGAAGTATCATACTCTTATCGCGGATTATCAGTATATGCACGACAACGATTACCTCAGAGCTGTAAATGCAAAGGCCAAGGAAGAGTTTGAAAGCGGTCTTACAAGCGGGCTATACGACATAAACAAGGACGGCAAGGTAAATTACCTTGATACCTACACTTTTGAGCTGTTCATAAGCGATCTCGCAAACGGCAGGACCGCCGAAGAAAGCATCCTTCCCGCAGATCAGTGGAACTTCATCGATCAGAAGGTAGACCTTGACAAGGACGATATTTCAGGTACTTTCATTGATTTCATGATCTTCCAGTTTACAGTCGGCTTTGCTCACTCAGAACCAAGCTATAAGCTGGATATCTACTATCTCCAGCTCATCGAGCAGAAGGGACTTATAGACATAAGCGACATCAAGCCTTATATCGAAAAGCTCTGCAAGGAAAAGGAAGCCGGCGATGTCGACCTCGACGGCAATATAACAGCTGTAGACGCAAGCAAGGTACTCAATTACTATGCAAAGTCATCTGTCAACGAAGAAGTAAGCACAGTCACAGCGGCTCAGATGCAATATATGGCAGACATAAACACTGACGGTATCGTAGACAGCGTTGACGCTGCCGCTATTCTCTCGACCTATGCTAAAAACTCTGTTGAAGGCTGAAAGATAATAACACCCCTCGGAACAGCGTATGTACACAATGTACATACGCTGTTTTAATATTTACTGAAACACTGTTGAAAAAAGTGCAGATATCATATATAATATATAATAAGTTTTAATAAGAAAAATTTTCTGAAAAATCATGTTACACTTTGGTGACTTACAGCAAGTATATATCATGAAAGCACTTACAGCGCTGAAAGCTTTTGGAATATAACAAAGGGGTGGTCCTATGACAGATAACGAATACCGCAAAATGTATGATAAAGATCCGTGCAAGGCTCAGACGGCACTGTTTGACGAATATCTCAGCTACGTATACGCTATAGTTTACAATAAACTGCGAAGCTGCGGAAGCCGCGAGGACATAGAAGAATGTGTGGAGGACGTATTTTCCGCAGTATTTATAAGCTATGACCGCAGCACCTGCTTTAACGGCGACCTGAAAGGCTTTATAGGCACTATCGCAAATCGCACAGCCGTTCAGATGTACAGAAAGCTCGTCCGTCACTCAGACACAATCTATATTGACAACGAAAACACTGACATCGCTGATGATGAAAGGATCGATGAAAGCGCCGAGCGCAGAGTTCTGAAAACAACGCTGCTCAAGCTGATAAAAAGTCTCGGCGAGCCTGATTCGGATATAATAATACAGAAATACTATTACAACCTGAATTCCGGCGAAATAGCACAGAAGCATTCAATGTCCCCTGCCACGGTACGAATGAGGTGCAGCAGAGCACTGAAGAAGCTGAAAGAGCTCCTTGCAGCCGAGGGATTTGATATAGAGGAGGGAAATATATGAGCAATAATAAGAAAATAGGCTTTGATGTCCTTGAAAACTCGGATATAAACATTATTGAAGAAATTGGTACGGATAAAATGAATATAGATAAAAGCGCAAGAGACAGAATGCTGAAAAACACCATGCGGAAGTATGAAAGCGAAAAGCAGAAGCTCGGCATTTCCTCAGACAAAGCTCCCGAAGATGACAACGGCGCAGATTATGTATCAGGCGTTGAGGTGTATGAGAGCAAAAAGCTCCCGCATATCATTCTTATAGCCCTCTGCTCGGCGGCAGCTGTAGTACTCACATTCGGCTGCATAAAAATGCTGAAAAACAGCAAGCCTATCATTGTTACAGACGATCCGCCCTTTACGGAGTTAACTACGACAACTGCAAGTAATCTTACCACAAGTGCTCTGAACAGGACTACATCGACAACTTCTGACGAAAAAGCGACGGAAACTGACACAAGTACAGGTACGGGAACGGAAACAAGCACAACGACATCAACCACAACGGCTGCAGTCACAGTGACCGCTCCCCTTCCCACGGAGACCTATCCATATGTCTGCCATAATCCGCATATGAACCGCACCGATATCACTCAGGAGGAACTTGACGCAGCCCGTGTCAGGGCTCTCGAATACACCATGAATCATATAGATCATCCTGGCAGCAGGACAATATATGAGCCCGGTCAAAGAGTATACCCGATGTGGAATATCGAGTATTGCAGTGTTGACATTAACGGCGACTCCATACCCGAACTGTTTGTACGATATGAGAACTTCAGCGGCTGTCTCGCATTCATGCTCATATATGACGGAAATGAATACGTTGCCGCAGGAGCGACCGTTAACTGCATAAAGATAAATGATACAGGAGACGTTGATATCACAGCAAATATTTTCAAAATATGCCCGGAAGAGCACCTTATATACACATTGACCAAGGAGGGCGCGCTTTATACAGAGGTCCTTGAGCTAAGTCCCGATAACACTATCACTACTCATCAGGAATATCACGATTATAACGGCTATTATAAAGACGGCCAGCTGATAGCACGATCTAATCCCGAAAACATTAACAAAGACGCGATAAATGAATATGACAAGGATCTGAATACACACAAATGGCAGGATTTAGAATATACACTTTATGCCGAAAAGAACGAGGAAGCAAAGAGCTTCTAGCAGGATGAAGCCGGCTATTTAAATCAAAGGATTTATTAACACTGCTGTGAAACTCACAGCTGACAGGTCTCAGGCGGATGTACGAAGCTGTCTGAGACCTGTTTTGCATAAAAATGTCTGAAATGCGGCATTTCACTTGAAATCCTGAGCCGAATATGGTAAAATTAATAGTGAAGACCGACGACTGTAGTCTGTTCTGTAAACATTCCCTCTTAATCATACATGTTTACAGAAAGTTTTTTATACAGGAGGCTCCATTATTATGTTGAACATCAGCCAGATGAAAGAATGGATATCGGAAACTGTTGAACGTTTTAAAGCTGTCATGCCGGAGATCGACGTTCCGTATCCCGAAATACTTGTAGTAAGCACCAACAAGACCCTCGAAACACGAGCTTCTGTCGTTGAGCGCCTCCGTTCGCCTCAGAAGAACGTTCTCTATATCAGCAGAATGGAGACCATTCACGGCGAGAATGGTGACGCCATACTGATATATCAGAAGTACATGACGGACAGACCAAACAAGTATATCGGTGACAAAGCTTCGTTCCAGCATTATCTGTGGCATGAGCTCGGGCGCTTTTTCGCCATTTATATGGAATGCCCCGGAGAAAACCTGTTCCGCTACATAGACCAGAAACTGCACTTTGAGGATTTCACCAGTCAGCTCGGCTACTGGTTCTGGTCGGAGTTCATAGCTGAAACTATCGCCTGCCGCTGCTCCCCCGATACTGATATTAACACGGAGGATTTCTCAGCTGATGATATAAAAAATGAGCTTAATGCCCTTATAAACGATGCATTCTGCAAATATGAGGACTTTATAGACCAGTTTGCACTTGGCATCTACTATGCAAAGCTCTTTGCAGATAAAACGATACAGAGCTATCGCGAAAGAGAAAACACCTCAGACCTTCTGACTCCCGATATCCCGAACCATTATCTTCCCAAACTGAACGAGCTTCACAAAATGCTGGCTGTACAGCTCTCACAGGAGCAGTACTGGGCAACAAATATCGACTTCGTAACCGATATCGGTCATGTTATAGAGGAGCTCCGAAATATCAAGCTCATGCACTCGTCACAGGAGACATTCGGAAAGCTTCTGCACGGGCTTTCCGGCGCAGCAGACAACACTTGACAAAGGAGCGCGCAAATGAAAAAAAGTTTAATTGCAAGTATATTTACAGCTATCGCCCTGTGTTTTTCGTCATTTTCGGCTTCCCCCACTGTTTTCAGGACAGAAGCGGCTGAAATAAAGTATGAATACGGAGTTTTTCTCGGAGCAGAGCCCGATGACATACCCGAAATGGAAAGCTACAGGAAGATAGTTATCGACGCGCAGTCTTTCACGGATTCGGAGATAAGCAGTCTGAAAAAGGCAGGACATATCGTCTACAGCTATATAAACCTCGGCTCTGTCGAGGAATACCGTGATTACTACGAAACCTACAGCAAGTACACTCTCGGAGTTTATACAAACTGGGAGGACGAAAGATGGGTAGATGTTTCTCAGCCGGAATGGCAGGACTTTGTCGTAAAAACGCTTGCAAAGGATATCCTCGGCAAGGGAGTTGACGGGCTTTTCGTCGATAACTGCGACGTTTACTACAATTACAAAGAGGAAAAGATATTCAACGGAGTAACAGAAATATTAAAAGGCTTCAAGCAAAGGATTGCGCCCATATAGAAGTTTTATCACAACTACTATAAGCAAGACGTTTACAGCAGGCTATAACAAAGAAGGACAGATACTTCCACGAGAGAAGCATCTGTCCTTTTTACGTCATATCAGAACTCCACAACCTGATCAATCTCCGCCATAAGCTCCTCGGTGAGCCTGAGAGCTGCGATGATTTTCTTGTAATGCTCGATGTCCTCAGCGGAGAGCATAGTCTTCTTGCGGTCTTTGAGCCATTTCTGTAACGGCTGATAGCCGCCTATGTACTGCTCCCACTGTGCCTGCGGTACGTTATCGAAATACTGCGTCTTGCTGATGTACACCCTGCCGTTCTTGTATTCGGGCTTCACGACCTCGTTTGTGCCGTCACCGATAAAGCTGTAAGCTGCGGTGTCGAACTCGGTCTGCATTAGGTGGCATTCTCTCAGCTTGCCGCCGATCTCAACCAGTTTCCAGAAGGTTTCCTGATCTGTCGGATACGGTACACGGGGAAAGTCTATTTTCAAGAACTCCTTGTACTTCTCACGGTATTTCGTAGAATGGAGAACAGCATAGATATAATCGAAAAGTTGTAAAGCCATATCATCAGTATACATCATATTTATAGATGATAACAGCTTGGATGCTTCATTTTCTATGATATTTACTGTCCTTGTTCCATAGTCTGGATTGTACCGATATAATGGGAAAGCGTAAGTGGAATCGCCTGCTGTATCAAGAATATGTCTATCGACTAAAGAATCAGTAATGAAGAAATAGCCTAGGCTGATTTGCCTATTTGTTTTAGCTGAAATGATTGCAATATTTGAGTCACTAATCATATGTTGCATGACTTTTATTCTGCTTCGGTCTATTAAATTATCATCGTAATACACATATTGTCTATCAAAAGGTCTATAATCGTAGGTGTGTACTTTTTCGGCATCATATTTTGCTCCCAAAGATGCTATATTTGTCGGAAAGACATTTGAATTCTGATTGACAAGTTTTTTATCATTACCTGATTGTACTCCAACTGTATATAACGAAAATAGATCGCCAATTGAAATACCAGCATAGAATTCATTTTTAACGGAAAAATCTTGCTTTATAAAAAAGTATTCAGGTTCACCTACAGCAACAGATTGAAATGCTATATCTTGTAAAGTATTATTGTTGAGGAACATATATTTGATATCTCGTGTTCCATAAACGTCGAAATGGTAAATATCAGCAAATGTTCCTTTCTTACTATCTTTTGATTTTACAAGAATGATGATACAAACGCCTTGCTTTATATCAAACACATTTTCATCTTTTTCGCCTGAAGGTGTTGTTTCTCCTTTATTTGTATTACCATGTAAATCAAGCACATATATACTGCTAAAATCCATCAGGAGCGTCCATCTCATACCTCTGAAAGTCGAATTGGAAATAAAACCATGAGGGCAAATATATGCTAATACTCCACTTCCGGCTTTTTCAATAAAGGTCTGAGCAAATCTGATAAATTTCACATAATCGTCATTGATGTTTTTGGGATTGCGTTCTTGAAGCTTTATTTTTCCACCAGGTTCTTTTTTGTAATCTTCCATCAACATAGAAATCCACTCGCCTTGATTGGAACTGCTTACGCTATACGGCGGATTGCCAATAATCACATTAATTCCGTTATTCTTCTTCGCCTGATTTGCTTCAATAGACTCAAACGCAAGCGGATCATTATCAAACAGCGTCATCTGAAAATCGTCCTTGCCCGCTTCTTCCAGCGAATTTGTCAGGAACACATTCAGACGGTGATCGCCGCCGAAATCATAGCCAGTATCTTTCAGTACCATAGCGAGCTTCATGTGTGCTACGGCATACGGTGCCATCATCAGCTCAAAACCGTTCAGACGGGGCAGCAGATGCTTTGGAACATACTCGTTCCATGCCTTTCTGATCTGCTCCTCGCTCTCACCCTTGTGCTTGGCTCTGAAATTATCATATATTTGCAGAATGGTCTGACGCAGGAATGTTCCCGTACCAGTTGCGGGATCGAGTATCTGAACCGCAGACACTTCCTTTGTGTCCTCGGTCATGCCCTGACCTCTGATCTTTTCACGCATATATTTCACGGTCTTGGTTTCTTCCGATGCCAGACCGTCTGCAAGTCCGAACTCCGTTTTCAGAATACTGTCAACTGCCCTGACAATGAAATTGACAACAGGCTGCGGCGTATAGTAAACGCCCCTCTGCACCTTCTGTGCCTTGTCGTATGCGGTCAGGAATTCCTCATAGAAATGGATAACAGGATCTTCACGCCCACCACCTGTCTGACGGTTGAAATCGGCAAGTATCAGGTCGGTGTTCGTATGCGTGAGTATTTCCACAACATTAGCGACTTCCAGTTCATCAAAGGTAAGGAGACGCTCAGAACTTTCTCCCAGACATTCTTCCATGAGCCTTTTCAGGAACGGGTTGGTGTTCGGAATGCAGGCAATCGCTTCTTTCACGTTGAAGCTGTCCTGCGTCTTGTCCATGCACCTTGCCGAGAACAAGCCGTAAACAACGGTCTGAGCGTACATATCTGCAAACTGCTGTTTGGTCATATCATGGATAAGATTGTCCTTGAAATCCTTGAACAGCTTATGCACATATCCGTCATGCGTTTCGACAGCATATATGTCAAGTATACGGTCACGGATAGCCTGAGCCTCCGCCGCCAGCTTGACAGTAAGCGAAGCCGAGTCCCTTATGACCTGATGATATGCTGTCACAAACGCCGATGACCACTGTTCATACCATGCCTGCGTGTCAGTAACATCTTTCACCCATGACAAATGCCCGATGTGATCTTCAAAAGTTCGTATCTGCGTGAAATCCTCAACAGCAGGCGCACAGGAGATCATTTTTATCTGAGGAAGTCCTGCGTCCTTATCCTCAAAATGTGCGATACCGATGGTTCGGTTATTATCCGTCCCCCAGAAACAAAGGAACAGAAGGTCTTTCTGCGACCATACAGCGTGTTCAGCGGCGTTTCTTCTCTTGGGGATAAGTCCCGACAGTATCTTACGGAGTGCCGACACTTCAAACTTGTTGCTGTCGAACTCTACGCAGAAGATGCCCCATTTCTGCTCATCGCAGAGCGGCTGTAACTGCCGTAATGATGAAATCTTAGCAAATGCTTCTTCTTTCAGCCCGATATCGGCAGCGTCAAAATCGTATGTAATATCGTCGATCTCATCAAAATCATCAAGGTCGATGTTCCAGTTCAGTTCCTCGGTGAAATATATGATAAGATCGTCTATGCTCTTTATATTTTTGATATCCATATCTGTTACCCCTTATAACATCTGAAGCCATGTGACAAGCTTGGCTTTCTTGCCCATAGGCGCTTGTATTGCTTTCAGATAATTCTTCTTAATGTAATTCTCTATCAATTTGCGTATCTCGGAGAACTGCTCCTCATTAGAGTTAAAGGCTCTGCTCTCGTCACGCTCACACTTGATAGCAGTCCATATCTCATGCAGATCTTCCGTGACCTGCTTGGTTTCCGGATCAACCACATACCAGTGGTAAATACCGTCGCCGTCCGACCATGAGCCGTCAGCTCTCTTGGTAGGCAGTTCATAGCAGAAAAAATATCCCTTCCGTGTTGATGCCATTTTACCGCTGTACATCTTCCTAGGCAGCTCCTTGACCTGTTCAAGATAGTCGGGATTATCCGCTAACAACTGCTGATATGCAAGGGCAATTTCTTCTTCAGCGGAAGTACTGCCCTCATAATGAGAATTGAATTCTTTCAGTGCTTCGTATTCATCATCGGGAGTGAGGAGCTTTTCTCCCTCAATGCCGAATGTCTTGGAAATACGGAGCGTTTTCTTTGATACGGTCTTATACAGCGACAAAAGATCTTCCAATTCCTTTGGCGGCAGGAAATTCCAATAATACGCAAAATCTCGGTCTACTTTCAGTTCGGGGTGGTCTGCAAGCAGACGGGCTTCGGTATCAGCGTCACGGCGGCGGTCGATACGACCTATTCTCTGCATAAGGCGAACAGGATTCCAGTGCAGCTCATAATTGATAAGGCACGATGCGTCCTGCAAGTTCAAGCCCTCTGCAAGTACATCTGTTGCAATAAGTATCTTTATCTCGTCCGTTACCTCTGCCGATGAACAGCCGTTATAATACGGAGCAAAACGCTGTATCATTTCATGGCGGTCACCGGAAGTCTGACCGTCTATCTCGTAAAGATCGGTAAAACCTGCCTTTTGCAACTCACGGTAAATATACTGCGCTGTCGCCTTGTATTCCGTGAAGATGATGACTTTCTTGTTCTGAATGCGTGTATCTTCGTGCAGGATATGCTTTAATTCCCGTATCTTATCATCGTTTTCTGGCTTGAATTCCATCATATCTTCTATGAATTTTGAAAGTGTGTCCATATCCATCATGGTATCAACAAGCAGAGTATTGATATCGAAATCATTGACATCAAAGACTTCCTGCGTATTCCACACATAATCGGGCAGGCTGTCCTCAATATCTTCAATCGAGGTCTGATTTAGAGCTGCATATTCCTCGGCGTACCGCAGAATGTCTTCCTGTTCTGCCTGTTTTCTCTCAACTCGGCGCTTACTGCTTGCGTCAACGTCCTTATAGTCGTTCAAGAACTTGTTCAGACGGATATATATTTTGATACAAGTCTCCTTGAATGCTTCGATAGAACTTTCAAAGCGTTTCAGGAGCAAGATGCGGATAAGATTTACTACCTGCTGTTGACGACCGGTTACCATCTCGTCCATCTTGGACTTGTCCCCGATGAAATAATCATCGCTGTATGGGGAGTATATCGCAAGGGACAGGATCGTTATCGTCTTTCCGTTCTTATCCTTGCGGTCAAATGACTCCTTGAAGTCCTTTATCAGTCTGCCGTATGACTTTTCAAGAGAGTAGTTCGCAACTGTCGGCGGTTTTCTCTCGGAGAAAAGGACATTATTACCTTGCTCAGTCAGCAGACTCCGCTTAACGTAGGCACGACTGCGCTGTACAACAAGCTCCGTCACAAGTTTGTCTGCGCGGATAATATCGCCGGATATATCAAGGGAATCGCTGATAGCTGTACCCGATACCTGATCGAGCTGCTTCTCCATCTTTTTGAAATGTCCTGCAAGGCTATGTATGCCGAGAGGAGCAGCGGAGAAATAATCTTCCTGCCTGTGGGTGAACAACTCAATAAGATGCTGTAAATCGAGGAAACTGTTATTGATCGGTGTGGCTGTCAGCATAAACATCTGCTTTTTACAGCCTGCCTGCATCATATCAAACAGCTTTCTGTATCTGTTGGAGGAACGGTTGCGGAAATGATGTGCTTCATCTATGATAATAATTTCCGCCTGCTGTGCGATCTGATTCATCAGATTTTGATTTTTATCAAGCAGGAGATCGGTATGGTTGATGATCTTAAACGGGTAGAAGCCCTCCAGTATCTCAGGGATAAGCCGTTTTATCGTTACTTCCCATACGGATACCCTTGCAGATGCAGGGACGATAAGAACAACATTTTTACGTTCTTTCTTTACAAAACGCTCTATCAGCATCATGCCAACATAGGTTTTGCCCAGACCTACGCCGTCACACAGGAAAGCTCCAGAATAATGCTCGGCTATCTGAATCAGGCTGTTATAGCCGTCCTTCTGATACTGCGACAGCCCTTTATATACGACCGATTCGTTTTCTTCCCATTCGGATACTGTTTCCTCATGGCTTTTGAAATACTCATACATAGCGCGCAGATAAACATCATAAGGGCTGAACTCACGGCAGTGCATCTCCATGACCTTTAACACAGCCTCGGTAATATCCGTGCCATTCTGCCAATGCTCATCAAACCAGTTCTGAAGCTGTTCTACTTCATCTTTTACCTGAACATTCAGTTCAATATTCTGTGTCAGTCCTGCCTTAGTAAAGTTGCTTGAACCGACCAGGGCATAGCCCGAAGGAACATTCATTGCAGAAATGAACTGATCTCTGTATTCATCACGGAAATAGGTGATATATGCCTTAGCGTGAAATTTATTGCTGTCATATACACGGCACTCGATCTTGCCGGACTTCATAGCCTTTATGATAGCCGGAACGCCAATAAGGAATTCATTCTTTTCCTGTTCACGCTCCATACTGGTACGGAAACGCTCGATCATAGTCTGTGCGACTTCCTCTATGACATCTTTGGTACGCTTAGTTACTTCGTTGCCGAGGATAATGCGTATCTTGTCGAGTTTATGCCAATCTTCCCCTAAAGTGAGCAGTCCGCCAATCTCAAAGTATCCCGTAGCAATGTCCATCTGCTTTGAGATAGAACACCATTCAGATAAGTAATTCTTTACGGAAGCCTTTTCACTGCTGTTGTCAACTATATATAAAGTATCGTGTGCCATTGCAATCCCCCTGACTATTGCATAATTCAGGGATAACTGTTCATTCTGCCTGCATACCTGATAAATGCGGTGATATACTATGTAAAGTATCTGGGGAGAAGTTGGTTTTCTTGAAATAGATACATTCAGGATAAAGCTCACAAAGCAGCGTAAAACCGTCACTTTTCACTTTTCAAGATGCTGTTCTGACAACAATTTACAACTGCATACACATATTCATCAGCCTGCGTTCATAAGTGCGGTCGGGGTGGATATATCGGTTGAGTGTCAGGGTAACGCTGCTGTGACCGAGGACGGCTGACAGCGCTTTGACGTTGAAGCCTTTCTCGGCTGAATTGGTCGCAAATGTGTGGCGGAGCTTGTGATAATTGTGGCTTTCTACCTCCGCCGATTGCAGTATCTTCTTGTAGCGGTACTGCATCGTGCGAGGCTCAACAGGCTTGTCCGCCCCCGATAAGATGAAATAATCGGCTTCATCACGGAACATTTCAAAGTATTTCATCAAAGCATCGGGAATCACAATATCTCTGAATGAGGTCGCAGACTTCGGAGCGGAGATCACGATCTTTGTCTTCCTGTTTCCGTTAGCAGAACTGATACGCTGAACAGTCCTGCGGATATGCAGTATCTTGTTCCGAAAGTCCACATCTTCCCATTTCAGACCACAAAGCTCACCGATACGCAGTCCCATAAAAAGCGACAGCAGGATACCGAAAGCAGTCAGCGACATATTAGCTTTCAGATATGAAACGAGCTTTTTCTGCTCAGCATCGCTGATCTTCTCAACCTGCTTTCTCTCGGCTTTGGGGAGAACAACATTTTTCAGCGATAACCTGAACCCATATTCCTCCTGTGCATATTTCAGCATCGTTTTGAAAACAGTAAATATATCCCTCACATAGCTTACAGATAACCCGTCTGCGAGCTTTTTGTTTATAAAGGCATTGATCCTGCCTGCGGTCAGGTCGGCACATGGAATATCCCCGAATTCGGGCAGAATGTGCTTTTCATACTTATTCTGGTAATTGGCAAGTGTGGATTCCTTGACACGGTTTACCACAGCATTCAGCCATTCCCGATACAACTTGTTGACAGTGATATAGCTGCCCGACAGAAAGCGTGTGGCTATCTCACGTCCTATCAGCACCTTGCTTTCGGCTTCTTCGTAAGTCTTGCCATAAACATAGTGATACTGTGCTTTGCCGTTATCGGCGTATTCAGCGATGAACTTCCCGACATACCGCCCGTCTTTACGCTTTGTAATAGTTACACCTGTTTTCTCCATTCAGTAGCCCTCCAATGCCCTCAGAATAGCAATCTGCACATCTGAGTCAGTCCTCTTGTATACAAACCGCCGATTTTCAGCCCGATACTTGAAAATTCCCGATAAATCCTGTATAATATCATTATGGGATACTATGTCTTTCAAAGCAAATACCTGTTAAAATATGCGGATTTCGTAAATGTATCTATTTTGAGAAATCGGCTTTTCTGTATTATATACGGTTACTGCGCTGAGGTCATGTAGTATGCGCGCCGGTATTGCGCTACTTGTGCGCTGAATATGTGAAAAAAGCTACCTGCATATCATCGCAAGTAGCTTTTATAATGAAAAAGGAGCATTGCTTATGATATGCAATGCTCCTAAAAATATAGGACAGTAATATTAATGTAGTTAAATGAGTTCTTCTTTTAGTAAAAAGCCCATTGTCGAACCTTTAGAGATAAGAAAATCAAGAATCTTTACGACTTTTCTTTTAATCGGTATACTGGTTTGAATTGTATCAACGTGAGTGTTCATATAAGAAAAAATGTATTCTTCAATGTAATATAATGTGTTGTCAGGAAGAGTTTTGACATATAAATGTGGATTGTTTGTTATTATATCATTAATCCAATCTATGCCTGTTTCTATGAAAGTAGTTTTTCCGACTGTATTCAGAACTTGCGAAATAGCAAAAAGAATAGTGGGATTGTAACCTAATCTATTTGCTACAGCAAAATAGAAGGTATTATTCTGCGGCTTAAGAGAATGCCAATGCGTTGTATTCTCTTTCCAAAATGGACTATATAGTAAATACGTTGCCAAAACATCTTCATAGCCATAGCCAATATGAACAACTGTGTTGATGCTTTTATAATCGTCAACATTTTTTTCGTATTCTTGATAGAAATAGTCTTGCATTAATGTCCATAAATCCCAAAACGCATCATATCTCGGATTAATATCTTCTGCATTTACAATATCAGATAATAACTGGTCGAACTCTCGATTAAACCCTACTAATGGCATAAGTGTTTGAATAATCGTACTTCTTCCATCACTGTAAATATTTAACAGGTATTCCGCAAGCCATTTTTTATACTCGTTTTCCAGCTCGAATATTCTGTGTAATCTATCATCATGTGTATCATGGAATAGTTTCTCCCAAAACTGTTCACCGATAGTTATTACAAATCTTACTATACTTGTATCATGGGAATCTAATAATGTGCTTAGGTATATTCTCGTATTATAATCAAGCACCGATAAATCTATTGATTCAAGCGAATATTCGTCCATAGATAATAGATCTGCTATATTATCCTTATCAGAATCAACAAATGCAACCACATCGTTCCCATTGAATGAAGCTATAAGCTTTGAAAAAACTATAATCAGCTTGAAAGCTAAATCTCTGTCTTTCTTCCACAGACCAGACAATGGATAGATCATATTGTTTCCGATCTGTTTGCGATAATCAAGCATAAAAGCAAGAAGTATGATAATCGGATTCGTCCATTCAACATCATTGTCGCTCTGATTCACCATATTCGATATTTCTGACATGATAACCGCTTTAACATCGTGATTAAATAAAGCGTTTGAACTATTCTGTACAAGACAAAAACCAAGTTCTAAGATGGCGTTCTTACAATAGTCGTACTGATCGGTATCAAGTGTTCCGCTAAAATCTCGTAAAAGGACAGCTATCGTATATGTAATCATGTCAATACTCAGCAGTGGTAAATCTTCTTTATCAGACTCTATCAGTGTTTTAGCAGCCTCGTATGCTGATATGGGGCTATCTTCGTATTTGCTGTAAGTCTTGTACTTTTCATCATGTTTATATCGAGATGAAGCCCAGAGCAATAATGCAGTATCACCTAACTTTGAAGCATATTCTCCGCTGCTTTTTTCGGCATATTCAATAACTTTTGGTGGCATATCTGCCTTCATTGGAATACTGAGTTGCTTTCCTTTGACAATTGGTTCTCCGACTTGCTTATATTTTCTCAAATCAATCCGATAGAAACACGCCTGATGAATTGGGTGCCATTTATCAATATCAATTGATGCGTTGTCAATAGCTGAATATAATCTGTCACGGCGTTGTTTGAATTCATCTTTCGATAAATCACCTGAATATACTTGGTACTGTAGAATAATGTCTTCGAAGGCCTTTTTCCGGAATTCTTTTTTGTTGGTCATAAGTCTCTCATTATCGAATATTTTGTTTCTCGGTCTCAATCCTCTAAACATATTTGCTTCATGTTCGCATAGAAAACGTGATCTATCAAGAAAGAACAGTTCTTTAGTTTTTAATAATATACAACTTACTTCAAATAATTTATTGGGATAAGCGATTACAGCACTCATAACTACTGCTGTTATTGCGACATTATTACTATTTCTTAACATATACAGGCACAATGCTGTTGAAACTTCTTTTGGAAATTTTTCGACATATAATAGCACATATTTTTCAAACGCCATAAGTAACGATTCTATCAGATTAGTAGCAACACCTGTTCCACGATAGATTTTCCATAACCTATCGCTGCATATTTGTGAGATCATTTCTTTTTCATTCAATATAATCTGAATCTCATCGCATTCACCATCTTTTTCGTTCAAAGCCGATTCTTTATAAGCTGTTGCCGCTTTATTTGTAAGGCCAATAATGAAATCAATAGTTTTCTTCGGGTCTGCCTGCAACAACGCCCAAATTGGGGTCTGATATGCACTTGGTGGATAGTATTCAAACTGAATGTGATCATTAAACCCAAAATAAGAATCCAGTTTTGGAGATGAAAAGTAATCATTATCCTCTTTATGCAGCCAATATGTCCATGCTAATTGCAGTATCTTTTCAGGAATGGCATCACATACTTTTCCACATTCATAGATGTTTGAAAGTGACTGTGTTAAGAATACATAATCCGTATCTCGGTGGCTGAAAGATTTGTTACTAATAATATTATCAACTAAGGCGGCTAACTCATCTTTTAACTCTATAGCTGCAAGCAGTATGATGGTATTGATTGATTTATACGTAGAATCATCATATAAACCAAACCTTAGTTCACTCTCTTGCCATAGTTTGTCTTTTAAAGATAAAGCAATATGACCTACTATACGAGTTGTTTCTCCTGTGGGATTGCTTCGTACCCATGATCCCATTGCTTCTATAACAATGCTCAAGTTTTGCTTATGCCACGGTATTAAATTTATATGTTTGACGATGTAATTAAATATAGTGTTCCAAGCTCTTCCTGTAGGTTCAGTGAAGCGATAGGTACTTATTTTTTGAGTTCTAATCAGTTTGAGATAGTCAGCATTTCTTATGACACATTTGCAAGCAGTATTCAGTAAGAATACTGCTCTCGTAAATAATTCATAAGTGTTTAAACTAAATAAGGACTCCATAATGCTAAAGGATTCGGCATCTTCAGCGTTCATCAGCGCAATTATTGTTTCATCTTTCCATAACTGCTGGAATGCAGGATTAACTAATGAATTTGAAAGCGTAGATAAAAGGTTGCTGTCAGCCTCCTTAAGTTTAGTTTCAAGCCATATTCGATACATTTTCCTTGAACGTAGGGAGTTGGCAAAAATATCCGTTATCTTCTGAAGGTCATAACTCTCATCATATTTTTCCTCTAAAATATGATTTACAACTATTTCCTCATATACATCATGACTAAATACCCACAGTCCGGGTGTATCACCATACGGAATGATAATCCCCTGTTCTTCCAGTAGTGAAAGCACTTCTTCATCATCTGAAGCTTGCGCCTTATAACAATATGCTTCGTTATTCAATAAGGTCGAAGCCATGTTCTCAATAAATGCTTCTCTCCTAATGGGGAGATTACGCTGTCTTTGCCGATCGTTCCGTATGAATTGTTTCCATATCTGCTCTGTAAATACTTTTGTATCCGACGGTACTGTTGTTCCGGCTGATAATAATTCTAAATACAGCTTCAGGTAGAAAAGATTACAAAGGATACCACAAACCTTTTTATTTGAAGGAAGTTCAAAATCATAATTGCCTGATAATGCTGTTAGTTTTTCACTATCAATGTTTTCTATACAGAATTCATCAATTATAATTCCATCAAGGATTGCATTTATGAAACCATTTTTATACTGTTTTCTAATGGTAATGATTATCTTCCAACCAGATTCGATTAATCTATGGATAGCATTCCTAAATATATCAAAATCGAAAAAGTTACTATACTTTTCTGCCGATTCAATTAAACAATACTTGTTGCTATCTGATTCATATAATGAAATCAAACCGTCCAAACCACAATTACCAAACTGATTGAACAATGATGTTTCTTCCTTAACATCAAAATCGGAAGCAGAAAAGGCTAAGAAACTTGTATCATGCTGTTCAACCACTCGCTCGTAAAAGTCTTTTACATATCCTGATTTGCCAGTACCTGCATTACCATAAACAACAAGAGCGCTGTTGTTTGACTTAGTAAAACCATGTATCGCCGTTTGTGAATAATCGATTTTTAGAATTCTATCTTTATAAGGTATTTCGGATTTGATGTTACTTATGATTGAAACCGTTCGTTTTTGTATTTTTTCAGCAAATAATCGAAGCGTTGAATCGGGATCAAAATAGAATTCTCTTAACATACATAATTCAGGATTATAAAGTATTGCTTCAATATGGCTAGGAACTCGCCATTCAATATTAATACCTAAACTTTTTCCGTGATTTTCAATTTCATCTTGATAATCTGGCTTTACTTTTCCTTTAGTTTTGCTCGTAGAGAATTCCTTGTTTGTATAAATAATAAACTTGGTAATCCCTGCATACTTATCTTTAGCACCATCTATTGCTTCTATAAGCTCCTTCTTTTTTGAAGATAGTTTTGTTGCGGCGTCATAATACTTTGCCTGAAAACCCATAACATCACCATCATCAGTCTTTATAGGCTGAGTTTCAATATAGGGCTGATTAAAATAGCGAAAGATACCGAATTTCTGCTTAAACTCAAAACAGAAAAGTGTATATGCAAGGCTTTCAAATGTTTCTCTTTGCTTACCGGAGAATTTATAATCAAATACATTCCAATCAACAGTGATACTTGCCATAATACAATCCCTCCATCCCGAAAATGAGTTGCTTATTTCCTTTATTATAGCATATTTCCTGTTTACAGTCAATTTATAAATCAAAAAAGACAGGCTCACGATAGTAAGCCTGTCGAATTACATTATGGGTACTGTGTTCAATTATCTGTGACTTTCATAAACATTACCAAGTCAGCCATATCCTCAGAAAATCTGACCGGAATTAGTATCCACTTTAACAGCAAACTTATTCTGGAAGTGCAGTTCCTCCACAATAATAACTGCGGTATTATCAGGAGCCTTCCTGAGCGAGCCGACAAAGGTTATCTGTCCGCCCTTTGAGTAGAGAAAACTCACGGACTTAGCGTTGTCATCGAATGCAAGGCAAGTGAATATATCTGTCTCGGTCGTTTCAATGCCATTGCGTTTTGGCTGGTCTACTGCGATACTGAATTTGCAGTAGCTGTAATTCTGCTCAGTTACAACGTTCAAATCGGTGGTGATGCGTCCTGTCATCATTATTTTGTTCAGCATAGTCTTCTCCTTTCAATCCTCATCACTACATTCATCAAGTCCATGTATGAGCTGAATATAAATGCATTCTGCCCGATCTCGTTCCTCGCCCGCTGTAGTCATCATGAGTTCAAGGAAATATGCTTTTGCTTCTTCATAGTCGGTCCAGACCTCACGCCTGCCGTTGCATACGGTAGTGACCTTGTTTGTTCTCGGCATTGCCAATTCAGGTGTTTTCAACATAGCTGTTACCTCCAAATCATTATTGTAGATACAGTATATACCATAATTCTTCTGGAGTCCAGCTTTGCAGAATGATTGTAACCATTCTTGTGAAATGCGCAGCAATTTCAAAAGCCAGTCCGGTACATAGCGCACATATCGAATTTCATCGCCGTCGGGAATTATCCTGACGGCGATTCTCATATTCTGCTCAATGTTTTAGCTGAACCACCTTTGTTTGCAGAAACATCAGCGGACGCCAGAGCTTATCGCCAAGCTCCTTGATCTCCTCAATATCTTCCTTGTAAACCTTGTTCGTGACATTTGCACGGTGGGCAATTTGGTTGATATTGTTGGCGATATTATTCGCAAGTACAGTGAGCCG
>NZ_JAFYYT010000033.1 GCF_017549005.1 Ruminococcus sp. | reverse complement strand
GTGTTGACATCACTCCCCTCCTGTGGTATAATAATATAGTCGCAGATGAAACTGCACTATATATCGCGGTGTGGAGCAGCTAGGTAGCTCGTCGGGCTCATAACCCGAAGGTCGTTGGTTCAAATCCAGCCGCCGCAACCAGAAACAAGGACTATGTTGTTGAACATAGTCCTTTTGCTTTATGGCTTAGAATAGCCATTTAAGGCGATAGTGCTACAAGAATGGATGACATTAAGTGACTATATTGCATACAAAAAAGAAAGTGGAACGGAGCTTGGTATAAGCTCCGTTTCCGTTGTATTTCCGTTATTATGGTGAAAAGCAATGTCAAATGACAATCAAATATGAACCATACAGTCAGTACGATTGACCTTTCTTCCTATCTGTGTTATAATTGTAACTAACATAAACCAAATCGGAATTTATAGCAGAAAGGGATATTACAGTATGAAAAAAACAGTCACACTACTATTGCTCCTTGCAATGACACTATCACTTACATCCTGCAATAATGCTGCAGAGGACTCATACAGCTCCGCATCTGTAGAGCAGACGACCGAACAGCCGCAGGAGATCTCTCCTGCCAAGCTCACGAATAAAATGACCGAGATAGAACTCGGCACAGTGTCAAAACACGCTCTCACTCTGCTGGACGAGCCGCCAAAACTCAGTTCAGACCCGAATGCCGAACACAAGGTCAGTATCGAGTTTCAGACGATAGACCTTGAAAACTGGCGAAACTCGATCAATGAGAACCGCGATGAGATGACCGATGACGAATATAAAGAAGCAATGAAAAAGATACAAAAGGCTGAAGAAACCGGAGAGGGCTTGCGTTATCCGCTCCCGCCGCTTGTAGACGGGTACATCGTTTCGCATTCTGTTCCTGACGCTGATACATTTGATGACGGCGGTTCATACAAGTTTACAACTTCCGCGATAGACGAAAACGGCGAATGGAAGGTTCAGGATTTCTCATTTGCTTCATTAGAGGAATATCTTGATTTTGTCAGAGAGCAGGATGAGGCGCAGGGCTATCCAAAAGAGGCGACAAACCTTGATATCATGTTTATCCAGCTTGCATACGATGCGCTGTGCTCAGGCGATTATGAGGAGCTTCCCGCGGGCGCAGTGGACAGGAACGACACTTCACTGTACCTCTGGAGCTATTTTCACAATTACAGAAGCGATTGGGAATACAATCGCGAAGAAGTAGAGGAGATTAAGGATTCTGTTGACGAGATATACATTTACGATGAAGAGCTGCAAAGGTCATTCACCGTCCATGTAACGCTACCGCCCGATTATGACAAGTCAAAGACCTATCCCGTTTTCTTCCTGACGGACGGTATATGGCGCTTCGGCAACTGTCCCGCGCTTAGAAAATGTATGGAAAACAAAGAGGCTGCACCCGTTATCCTTGTTAGCCTTTATTACAGCTATGATGTCACTGACCCTGACCAAGAGCTACGATATGAGGATCTTGTCATCAATCGCAGTGAGCTGCTGGATTTTATCACCGACAACCTGATGCCGTATCTCTGCGAGAATTACAACATCGACTGCGGAAATTCCACGCTGTACGGTCATTCGGACGGAGGCGTATTCACACACTATGCACTGTTCAATTCAGATCAGTACGAGAATCAGCCCTTCGGACATTACATCATCGGCAGCCCTGCACTGTGGGGGCTGAAGCATTATAATGAATATGAAGGCATCAGCAATGACATATATATGAATGATTACGACTATTTTGACAGAAATGAAAAGCTGGACAAGACCGTATTCCTCTGTGCAGGTTCGCAGGAAGATCCCGATTATGCCGAAAACTACCGTGAGGGAGATGATACAACGCTCGAAGGTGTTGCAAAGCTGAAGGAGCGTCTCGAGTCACATAATGCAGAACTGACCTACAAGCTGTATGAATCCCATCACTATCAGTACATTCCCGAAATGCTGATTGAATATCTGAAAGAAACGTATCCGTGTTAATTGAAGATTAAATTCTGATTTATCTTAGCAATATTATAAACACAATGCCCCTGAGCGCTTTATAACACTCAGGGGCAAAACTTCTATATGGGTATCTGTCTTTGTGGAGAAGGAGCTTCTTGTTACTTTGCCTCTTCCTTGTCATTGTCATGATGAAAGGGATTGAGTTTTCCGTCTATCACATCTGAGGCTACTTCATCAGCTGACTGTATTGCATGGACATATATCTTGCTCGTTGTAGTTATGGAAGAATGTCCAAGGCGTCTTGAAACAGTGGGAATAGATACTCCTTCAGCAATGAGAAGAGTAGCGTGTGTGTGTCTGAGCGAATGAGGAGTAAAGTGAGGTAGCTTATTTCGTTTTACAAAATTACTTGTCCAGTCAGTCAGACTGTCGGGGTTCATAGGTGTAGTATCATCCTTTATGAATAGTCTGTCATTCCTGATGGTCTGAGTACTTCCGTCTGCAAGCGTAATTGTGATGAAGTGCTCCCAGCGATCAAGCATATCATTACGGAGCTTGTTCCAGTAAGCTTGATACTCACGAAGAAGATCAAATACAAACTCTGGAAGCTTAACGGTACGGTATGAAGTGGCGTTCTTAGGGGATTTGGTAATAATGCCCATGTGCTGAACGTATTGACTGGTTCTCTTGATATGTATGATTCGTTTATCGAAGTCGATATCTTTCCATTCAAGACCAAGAAGCTCACCACGACGAACACCGCTGAACATCAGCAGGTACATAGCTACTTTCCATTTGAGCGGTTCGTCATTGAGAAGTTCCAAAACGTGTCTTGCCTGTTCTTCATCAAGGAACGCAGCTTCTGATTGCTCCAGTTTAGGTGCTTTCATGTAGTTGTGATCTGCTATATTGAACGGAACGAGCCTGTCGCGTGTAGCTTGTGCAAGAATTGAACTTATGAGCCTATGATAATGAAGAATTCCTACGCCGACTATGACGTATGGAAAGACCTTCTTTGCCGTTCCGACTACCTGCTCCCACGCATATTTCATTCGATCGCGCTTTGTCAGCTCATTCTGAGGAGTATCTATGCCCTTACCGTTTCGTATAAATTCTTCCACCTGATCTTCAAGATGCAGCTTTTCAATAAGCGTTCCGCCTGCAACCGCTATAACAAGTCCGACTAATACATAGATTATAGCGACTTTCCAGCCGAATATACTCATCAGCAGGACAAGTGAGCCCAAGTCCACCATTGGTGATGAGATAAGAAACGAGAACGTCACTCCAAGTGGAAGTCCTGCGCTTGTGAATCCCATAAATAGCGGTATCGAGGAACAGGAGCAGAATGGCGTGACTGTACCGAGTAAAGCGGCAATACAGTTTGCACCAATACCGTGGAATCTGCCCAGTATCTTTTTCGTTCTTTCGGGCGGGAAATAACTCTGTATATAGGTTATCACGAAAATAAGAACACCAAGCAGCACCATAATTTTTATCGTATCATAGATGAAGAATTGCAGACTGCCGCCCAGCTTGCTTTCGGTATCAAGTCCGCAGGAGTTCAGCAATGAGCCGATAAGCCTGTTCAGCCATTTCATGCCGAATACTTCGTCCTGTATGAAGTCCCACACGCTTAACCCTCACTCCCCAGCATCTCCATCAGTATCTCAGCCGCTGTCCTTACCATTTCAGGACAGAGTGTTTTGAACAGACCATTTGAACGTGCAAAGATCTTACCCTCCTCAGTTCTGAGGTCGCAGCCGAGAATGTCCCGGCAAATGTATGAATTCTTGCGTTTCTCGAACTCGTCAAGGAACTTAACTGCCATAGATCCACTTTTGGCACGACTTTCATTGTCGTTAAGGTCGAACTGACCGTACTTCATACCAAGAACCATTAGAGCTCCAGTACAAGCTCCGCAGACCTCGCCCTTGCCCATTCCTCCACCGAAGCATGAACCTATCTGCAAAGCCTGCTTTTCGGTAATACCGAACCGCTCTGCAAACGCCGCAAATACAGCCTGCGAACACTTATAGCCATTTTCATAATACTGAACTGCCTTTGAAACATTATCCATTTTCTTTTCCTCCGATAGTTATATTTAGATATATCAATTTGATGATACTATTTTAAGCCGTATGGTCATACGGCTTATTTATCACAACAATTACACTCGTTTTCAGTTACTGCCGTGATCTCTTTCAGGCAGTCCATAGCGATCTTAGCACCTTCATGCGAGATAGAGTAGTGCATCCACTTGCCCTCTTTTCTGCCGACCACAAGTCCGCTGTCGCAGAGTACCTTCATATGGTGAGAGAGCGTTGGCTGACTCAAGTTTAGCTCTTCAAGAAGGTGGCAGGCACAAAGTTCACCGTTTTGAAGAAGTCTGAATATCTGCACTCTGTTTTCATCGCACAGGGCTTTGAATATCACTGTGATCTGCTTGTTTGAAAGCTCCACGTTCTCACCTCACATTGAAAATTTTCTATATTATATCACACAAATAGAATTTTGTCAATATGTTTTGAGAAATTAATGAAAAATCAAAATCGCTATTGACAAATTATAAAATATGTAGTATACTGCATATAATAGGTAGTATATTACATATATTCAAAAGAGGTTTGCTATGTACGATTTTGAACACATGGATCCGAGAATTATTGCCTTTGTGAACATCTTTATCTGTTCCAACAGGCTTCAGGCTATAATGGATAACGGACTTGTGGATATTACCGCCAAACAATGGCTTGCTATTGCAATGATAGAGGCGTTTCCCGAGCCACCAACGCTCAAGCAGATGTCTGAGCTTTCCGGAGTTACCCATCAGAGTATGAGGCAGATAGTTGACCGTCTTGTGGATAAAGGCTTTCTTGAGATCGTTCCTGACAAAAAGGACAAACGTGCCATACGACTTGTCAAAACTGAAGCGGCAAATAACATCCGAACAAAAAAATCAGATCAGAACATACAATTCGTATACAAATTGTTCGATTGCCTGACAGAAGAGGAGCAGCGAGTTTACTGCACGGCACTTGAAAAACTCTGCAACAGGCTGAATGAGCTGAAAGAGGAAAATGATGCGTAAATTCCAAATGATGCACATTTTGTCCACTGCCGCTATTGTGCTCCTTATCATGATAACTCTGTGCGGTATGCTTTCGTGGGATACTTCCAAAACGTATGAAACAGTGAATCAGTACGGCGAAACTATAAAGATGTGGGGCAGCGGTATATATGCTCGTGACAGCTATCTCAAAGCGACGATTTTTATTGGCAGCGATATGTGTATGCTTTTTATTGGTATTCCACTGACTGCACTATCAGTGATATATGATGTGAAGAAGAAGGATAAACTCAGCTTTCTGCTGCTTGTCTCGGTACTTGCGTGGCTGTTGTATTATGCAGCGAGCCTGTGCTTCGGAGTAACATACAATATGTTATTTCTGGCGTATACCGCTCTTTTTGTATGCACTTTTTTTGCCTTCATCATCGGCATATATAGAATATCAGGTGAACACTTTGATGTACCCGATATACTTTCAGGAAAACCATATACAGTCTTTCTGGTGCTTTCGGGAATATCAACTTTTATTGCCTGGCTTCCGGATATCGTTTCTTCGTTCGGAAGCGGAAGGCTGCAGCTCATAGAGGTCTATACAACAGAGATCACATATATCCTCGATATGGGGATAATAAGTCCCACAGCTTTCATATGCCTTTATCTGCTGAAGAAAAGGAACTCATTCGGTGTGGTGCTGCTTTCCGTTCTTCTGATTGGAATAATTGTAGTAGGGATATTGGTGATTTTTCAGACAGCCGTACAACTCGTTTCGGGAGTTGATCTTCCGATACCGGCTATCATTACAAAATCTGCAATATTCACCCTGCTGGGGATATACGCGGCAATACTCGCCGGAAAGCTATATAAAGCAATCGTAGAAGGAGAATAATATGAAAACGATAGTTGCTTATAAGTCAAAATCTGGTTACACCAAAACATACGCTGAGTGGTTAGCACAGGAGCTTGGCTGCGACATTAAAGAAAACGCTGAGCTTTCCGATATTATCGGTTATGATACGATAATTTACGGAGGCGGAATGTATGCAGGCGGATTCAACGGCGTAAAGCTTATCACAAAAAATCTTGACAAGCTGTCAGGTAAGAAGATAGTCCTGTTTGCGGTAGGATCAAATCCCGGCAGAGAGCATGAGATGCAGCCGTTCTGGGAAAAGGTGCTGACCGCTGAACAGCAAAAACAAATAGGACATTTTTATCTCAGAGGCGGTTTTGATTTCAGCAAGTTGACTGCCGGAGATAAGATACTTATGAAAATGCTTAAAGTGCGTTTGCAGAAGCTTAAAGAGCGCACCGAAGACGAGCAGGGAATGCTCGATGCTTATGACACGCCCGTTGATTTCAGAGATAAGGATAATATCAAACCTCTGATAGATTTTGTTTTAAAGTGATCTGTAACGGAGGAATTAAAATGAGGGTACTGTTATTTCTTGCAAAAGGCTTTGAAACAATGGAAGCAAGTGTTTTTGTTGATATTATGGGCTGGGCTGGTGTCGAAGTCTTTACATGTGCTCTGCAAAAGACTATCACAAGCACTTTCGGAGTATCAGTCAATCCTGATATCCTGATGAATGATGTTTGCATCGACGATTATGACGCACTGGCTATCCCCGGAGGTTTTGAAGAGTATGGCTTCTATGAGGACGCATTTTCGGATCAGGCTGTCGAACTGATCAAAGAATTCAACGACAGGGGCAAGATGATAGCCACGATTTGCGTTGCTGCACTGGCACTCGGAAACAGCGGCATACTGAAAGACAAGAGAGCAACAACATATCATCTGAACAACGGGCATCGCCAGAAGCAGCTCGCTGAGTACGGTGCAATAGTTGTGAACGAGCCTGTCGTTAGGGCGGATAATATCATAACCTCATACTGTCCGCAAACAGGACCTGCTGTGGCATTCATGCTTCTGGAAGAACTGGTGGGAACAGATAAAATGCAGGAAACAAAGATTGCTATGGGGTTCTGACAGATGTATGCTTTGATAAAAGAATAAGAATGATTAATAGTTGCGTATGAATATATGAGGTACAAATGAAAAGAATAGCTGTTATTGGTGACTATAATCCTAAAGAAGAAAGCCATTGTCGCATATTGGATTCAATAAAAGATATATCAGAGGAATTAGAAGCTGAACTTGAAGTTCAATGGATCATGAGTGATGAATTGGACACTTCCGCGGAACATCTAAAATCGTTTGATGGTTTCTGGTTCTCACCGGGAAGCCCTTATAGGAATGCAAAGAACGTTCTGACGACAATGCAATTTGCGAGAGAGAACGGCATTCCTTCACTAGGGACTTGTGCCGGTTTTCAACATATGGTCGTTGAGTTTGCACGTAATGTGTTAGGCCTGTATGGAGCAGACACCGAAGAAAACAATGAAGAATGTTCAGATGCCGTAATAGTAAGATTGCCGTGTTCTCTTGTATATAAGAAAGAACAACTGAAGATATCAAATCCTGATTCAATCATGGCTCAATCAATAGGTATTGACAGATTTGTCGGAGAATACCGTTGTAATTACGGATTTAATGAAGCCTATCACAGTATATTTTTAAATAGTAATATGATTGCTGCCATAGCACAAAACGAAGACGGATATACTAGAGGATTTGAAGTTAAAGGACACCCGTTCTTTGTTGGTACTCTTTTCATTCCCCAGTTGGACTTTAAGGGAGACGGTTCTTATCGTATAATCAGATCCTATCTGAATGCCGTTTTATTCGGATGCGGCGTGGAAATTCCTTGAATATATCAAAAGTGAAAGATAACAAATGATGAAATTTTTTCCATTTGTGGGTACAGTAATCTTGTATATTAAGCAGAAACAGATAAGATAGGCAGCCATTACGGCTGCCTTTTACATTATATTTCGTACTTCTCAAGTTTCAGCAGAGCTATCTTTTTATCCAGTCCGCCTGCATATCCTGTAAGCCTTCCGTCTGTCCCCACTACTCTGTGGCATGGAATGATAATTCCGATTGGATTATGTCCGACAGCACCGCCGACTGCCTGCGCTGACATACGCTCAACTCCTTGTCGTTCTGCAAGGATACGTGCGATTCCACCATAGGTCATAGTCTGTCCATAAGGTATAGTCAGAAGTATATCATATACAGCCTTGCGGAACGGTGTTGTGTGAATACTGATCGGCGGAGTATAATCGGGAACCTTCCCACTTAAATAAATATCGAGCCATGTGCAGGTCTGCGTGAATATAGGCATCTCCGCCTTGGTTCTTTCTTCAACAAGTTTATTTGGATAGTGTTTCTGCCCGTCGAACCATAGTCCTGTCAGTGCTTCGCCGTCACTGGCGAGGGTGATACCGCCGAGGGGTGAAATATAGTGAAATATGTTATTCATTATATCTTACTTCTATCATATGTTTTTTAGTGTATATCTCGGACCTTCTTCGCCGATCGTTCCGTTAGGAACAAATCCGCACTTATCAAGCACTCGTTTTGAAGATATATTATCTTCATTTGTTTCGGCTTCCAGAGCTGTAACATTCGGCTGTTTAAGAGCCCATTCAGATACTGCTTTCACGGCTTCGCTTGCATAGCCATATCCCTGATACTCATCGTTTATACCATATCCTATCTCAGCGATACCATCAGGAGAAAGTCCTTTGAAACACAATTCACCAATATGCGTTCCGTCTTTCAGTTCTATCATCCATATCGCATACCAATCCCAGTGTTCGGAATGATCAAGGCAACCGTTCAGCATTTCGGTGTACGCAGCTTTAAGGACATCAACCGTTTGTGTTTCTATAAATACTTCCATCTGCTCTTTTGAGGCAGGGTATATTTTCAAGTGTTCTGTTTCAATCATAGTAGTCTCCTTATATCGGAATATGCTTTTAAATACATTCGTTCAGGTGATTTAACTGTTTTTTCGCCCAAGTAAAGATAAGGTCTGACAGTCTTTCAAAATCTGACACGCCGCTGTTTTTTATCTGTATATAAGCAGAGATAATATCTTTCTCGCTGCCTTCAACTTTGCTGAAAAGCTCCTGTAAACGTGCGCTATATTCTCCTGACCGCAGATACCAGAGTGCCTGTATCACAAAGGAGGCGGATTTGTACAATCCTTTCAGTATTGCAGGATCTTTCTCATATATCAGATTATGCACGCAGGAGTGATAAATATTGCAAACTCCTATTTTGACTGAGCGCCTGATATCATCATCAGTTATCGAAGGAACAATATCATCAAGAGTTCCTATTATCGGCTTCGTATCATGATAGAACTGGAACAGATCAGATACCTCCCAGTTTCTGAGGTCATCTGCATCAGAAAGAAATCCACAAAGTAAATCCCTGTGCGGAAGAGTGTCAAGCATAGTCCGGTAACGTCTTACATCTTCACACGAAATATTATCGAGAATCACAACTATATCAATATCACTGCTTTCTGTTGCTTCTCCGCGTGCATAGCTGCCCTGTAAGCCAACGAAACATACCCTGTCTGGAAATGTATTTTTCAAGGCTGAGATAAATTTATCTATCAAAGACGCTGTATCGATCATATCTGGTCTCCTGAACAAAATGTATATCTTAATATTAATTGATTGGATAAAAAGTCCCAACAGTTGAAACTGTCAGGACTTTTTTTGCAGGAAGCTGTCAATGACCTTTATGCTTATCCCTGCGCTTTTGCTGTTTAAGCTCAAACTGACGCTGTTTTTCGGCTTCACGCTGCTCTTTTGTGATCTGCCTGCGTTCGGTCTTCATTTGCTCCTGCATAAGCTTCAGCGCCTGCTGAGACTTAGTGCCGATACCTGTGGTACTGAGCTGCTTTCGTGCATTGCGCTGCCGCCGTTTGGGATTATCAGCAGTCTGCTTTGTTTTGGCCTTAACAGCAGGACTGAACTTCAACTTGTAGTAATGCCTCAGCACGTAATCCCAGACTTCACTGTCCTTGGGTTCTGCTCCGAATGTGACCTTAGCCGCTGAGAGTTTATCATCTTCAGAGCGTTCAAATACTCCCACCCAGAAAGGCTCATCGAAAAAAACTGTCAGCATACCGTTCGTTTTGTCCATATCTTTCCCTCCTAAAAAATTGCTATGGACAAAGAACGGACAACCCGGAGGGGCAGGTTACTTACCCTGTATTCACAGGACGGCCGGGCTACCTACCGGCTCTAGCATACCCGAAGGTATACGTTGCGTTTTTATCTTTGTCATTTAATTGCACAGTTGTGCTGTTTATATCATAACATATCTGCATGGCTTGGTCAAGACTATGGGTTGACGGAATTTCACCTTTCGGTTATAATATAATCAGGCTCAAGTCATAAAAAAGTCGTGGCGGCAGATGTGCTGCAAATGGCGAAATATCGCATATGTTACGATTCGTGTCATGGGTGTGACCGTACGGTTCTTTACTTTTTTCAGTCCCCGTGTTACCATGAGATTAGCCGAAAGGAAATCATCTGAAAGGAACACGGAATTATGAAAAAGAATGAAAAGAACATATTGATCACAGGCATGATAATGCTGGTACTGTTTGCAGTCTGGACTGTACTGATACAGACAGTTGATGTTCAGGCAGTGGGACAGAACGGAACGGACATCGGGTTTGCAGGTCTGAACGTGTGGTTCCATAAAATGACAGGCGTTCATATGTGGGTGTATACTGTCACCGACTGGCTTGGACTTGTGCCGATCTTTATCTGTATGATATTCGGAGTTGTCGGTCTGGTTCAGCTCATAAAGCGGAGAAGTCTTCTTAAAGTTGATAAGGATATTATCCTGCTTGGTATTTACTATATCCTTGTGATATTCGGTTATCTCATATTTGAGATGATACCTATAAACTACCGACCGATACTTATAGAAGGACGTATGGAGGCTTCTTACCCGTCTTCAACAACGCTTCTTGTTATGAGCGTAATGCCTACGTTAGCTTTTCAGGTGCATCGCAGGATAAGGAATACTAAAGTCAAATACGGTATTTATGCGTTTACGGTCTTACTCACAGCATTTATGGTGGTGGGACGCACTGTTGCGGGAGTACACTGGCTGACAGATATAGCAGGCTCTGTTCTGCTGAGCTCTGGACTGTACTTAATATATCATGGTGCTGTCCACCTCACTGACAAAAATAACTAACGGAGAAAAGAAAATGGAATTTCACGAGAAATTGCAGGAATTAAGGAAGAAAAAAGGCTTAACTCAGGAGGAACTTGCAAAGGAACTCTACGTTTCCCGTACAGCTATCTCTAAGTGGGAGTCGGGAAAGGGATATCCGAATATTGATTCGCTGAAAGAGATATCAAAGTTCTTTTCTGTGACCATAGATGAGCTTCTGTCGTCGGAGGAACTCATTACTGCGGCAAAAGACGAGAATCGTTCAAATATTGGTAAAATGATCGACCTGCTGATAGGTGTAGTCGATATAATGAGCATTATGCTTATTCTTCTGCCGCTTTATCCTAAAAAGGTAGGAGAAACAGTCTCGGCAGTTGCACTGTTTGATTACACGCATATATCGTTCGGGATAAGCTGTGTATGCTGGGGACTGTTTTCAATACTTATAATCATCGGTGCAGTGAAGTTGTTTATGAATTACAGGAACATAGAAAAGGGCAGAAGCACAGTTACTGGCACATCGCTTGTACTTAGCATTATCGCGGTATTGTTCCTGACTATGGCAAGAATACCCTATGCGGCAACAGTAGCGTTCCTGCTGCTGATAATAAAGGGGATAATGCTTTTCAAACTCCCAAAAAGTGAGCACTGAACAGATAGGAGAGACAAATGAAATTAGAGAACTTACCGTCTGTATATGAGGCGTATAGCGCAGAATATCCAGACCTTACAGTATGCCGTGTAGTTTTGCAGGAAAAAGATCTTTATCATGTCATACATAAAGACGGAATGATGCAGGCACAGGTATCCGGCAAATTCAGATATGATGCCATAACTGTATCTGATTTCCCTGCCGTAGGCGATTATGTTATGGCTGATATAACCGGCGGCGACAGGGCTGTGATACATAATGTTCTTCCAAGAACAAGCGTATTTATCCGTAAAGCTGCTGGAAAGTCAAACACTGAACAGGTCGTTGCCGCAAATATAGATACAGTATTTCTGTGTATGTCACTCAATAACGATTTCAACATAAGACGTATCGAAAGATATATGACTGCCGCATGGGACAGCGGTGCTGTTCCTGTTGTACTGTTGACGAAGACTGACCTTTGCGATGAAGTTGATGCAAAGATCGCTCAGATAGAAAGCGTTGCAGTCGGAGTTGATACAATTACGACATCAGTCGCTGAACCTGACGGTTACAGCCAGATCACGCCATATCTGAAAGTAGGAAAGACACTTGCTTTTGTAGGTTCCTCAGGTGTCGGCAAATCAACGCTTATCAATCACCTTCTGGGAGATGACAGGCTTGATACGAACGGACTGCGTAACGATGACAAGGGCAGACATACCACTACTCACCGTGAACTGCTTATGCTTCCAAGCGGCACTATGGTCATTGATACGCCTGGTATGCGTGAAATGGGAATGTGGGACAGCAGTGAAGGACTTTCGGCTGCATTTGAAGATATCGAGGAACTTTCAGCAAAGTGCCGTTTCAAGAACTGTACTCACAAATCTGAACCCGGATGTGCAGTACAGGCTGCTATCAAAAATGGTGAACTTTCAGAGGAGCGGCTGTTATCTTATGAAAAGCTGAAAATTGAAAACGCTTATTCTGAAGATGCTGAAGGATATCTGGCAGCAAAAGAAGAAAAATTCAAAAAGATAGCCAAGTTCAATAAAACTAATCATAAAAATTAAGACTAACATTATATCAGAAGACTGCAGGAATAAACTGCGGTCATTCTTATAACAAAAAAGTCCTCACAGCCGAAGACGTGAGGACTCTGTTGTTATATTGAGTTATCTTTCCGAAAGAATTACTTCTTGTCAGCGATTGCAGCCTGTGTCGCAACCAGTGAAAAATGAAGTATCAACAGTAATTGTCTGCTATATTTTTCCTACACTTTTCCTACAGTTTTAAGAATTTTTCTGCAAAGGTAATACTAGTAAATTCAGCTTTTCTCCTCGAAAAATAGATGCAAAACAGGATTCTATTAAAACATGAAAAACTGCCGAAAATCCGTCAGCGTCGGCTTGTGGTTTCGAAGATTGTAGAGCATACAAAATCAACGTTATAACATGATGGCCGCCAATGGCGGCCATTCGTTTTAAAGAGTGTACAAAAAAACTCTCACAGCCAAAACTGTGAGAGCCAGATGCTATCGATGATAATGTGTAGGTAACGAGTAAGTTTAGAAATTCTGAATGATAAATCGTTTCCGTTATTTTTCCGTTATTGTATGAAAAATAGGTATGTATTTAATACAAATCATGAATCGTTTGATATTTGAAAATGGCTAAATATCGGCAATTATGATCGGTAGGTGCAAGTCGCATTTTCTAATGTTCAACACTCATAACCCGAAGGTCGTTGGTTCAAATCCAGCCGCCGCAACCAAATCATAACCGCCTGAATAACGGATAAACGCCGATATTCAGGCGGTTTCCTTGTTTTTGGAATTCGCTGGATTGCCGTATTTGCACTCCAAAATGCTTAAAAATCACACGATTTGCCCCAAAAATCACACGGGCTGTCACACGAAAAAAATCTTTGAAAAGAGCGTGGAATGTGGTATCAAACTACCCCATTGGGGAAAAAATCACTCAAATGCTGACAATAAGACTCATACAGGCAGATTTTTATAGGCTATTATTATTTCACCAATGATTATTTTGTTAAATCAAGTGCTCTTGAATGAATACTGTAAATTTCAAAGTGTCAAATTGGCGCTTTGAACTAGATATTGAAGCTTACCATTATCCTTTGGCAAAAAAACTGGATTTTAGTTTTTATTTTGATTATTCAGAAATAATTTCTGAAATACGAGAACAAAACTAGAATTTGCCATGTGTCTTCGTTCGAAAAGTACGGAGATGTATTATTGGTGGGCAAGGTAGGAGTCGAACCTACGGTGTATCAAAGTCACGGATTTACAGTCCGCTGCAATCGCCACTCTATGCACACTCGCCCATGTGGGGTAATCAAAGAGAATCGAACTCTCATTTTCAAAGCCACAATCTGACGTCCTTCCATTAGACGACGACTACCTGGTGACGGATAGGGGGATCGAACCCACTATTTAAAGATTGAAAGCCTCTTGTCCTGACCTGTTAGACGAATCCGCC
>NZ_JAFYYT010000032.1 GCF_017549005.1 Ruminococcus sp. | reverse complement strand
ATCTTAGAGGGAGAAAATCCGTATCTCAGCATATAGTACATGAAGAAGTCGTGAAGCTCATACGGTCCGACAAGATCTTCTGTTTTCTGAGCTATGGTACCGTCTTTCTCAGGCGGCAGCAGCTCGGGACTTACAGGAGTAACAAGTATATCGAACAGGACTTTTTTCAGCTCGCCCTCTGATACTTCAGCTTCATAGTTTACAAGCCAGCGTACAAGGGTTTTCGGAATGGACGAATTTACTGCGTACATTGACATATGGTCGCCGTTGTAGGTTGCCCAGCCAAGAGCAAGCTCTGAAAGGTCGCCTGTACCGATAACGATACCTCCGAGCTGATTTGCTTTATCCATAAGCACCTGAGTGCGTTCTCTTGCCTGTGAGTTTTCGTATATAACATCATGCACCTCAGGAGACTGTCCTATATCGGCAAAATGCTGAGTTACACTACTGCAAATATTTATCTCGGTAAGCGTTGCGCCGTAAGTCTTTCCCAGAGAGCAGGCGTTATTGTACGTCCTGTCGGTAGTTCCGAAGCATGGCATGGTTATGGTATGGATACCGCTCCTGTCAAGTCCGAGCATATCAAAAGCGTGAACGGCAACTATCAGGGCAAGTGTGGAATCAAGTCCGCCCGAAAGTCCGAGTATAGCCGTTTTGCAGCCGATATGACGCAGTCTTGTCATAAGACCAACTGCCTGTATGGTGAGTATTTCTTCACATCTGCTGTCAAGTGCCTTTTTGTCGGACGGAACAAACGGAGTTTTTGGGAAAGCTCTGTCAAGGATCGTCTCAGTAACATCAAGCGAAAAATATGCAGTTTTACAGCTCGGGCAAGCAGAAAAAGAGTTCATTCTTCTGCGCTCGTAGGATAATTTTTTTATGTCGGTATCAGCAATTGTCAGTCCGCTTGAAAACGCCTTGGACTCAGCTAAAACAGAACCGTTCTCCGCTATTATATTATGTCCTGCAAATACCATATCCTGCGTGGATTCACCTATACCTGAATCGGCGTAGGCGTAGGTGCAGGCGAGTGAGCCCGAATGTGCTTTTATAAGAGTTCTGCGGTAATCTGCTTTGCCTATGACTTCATCGCTTGCGGAAAGATTGAATATGATGACAGCTCCCGAGGCTGCAAGCCACTCCGACGGTGGAGAACTTACCCACATATCCTCGCATATCTCAACGCCGAAGGTGAGCTCAGGAAGCTTCCTGCAAGTGAAAACAGTATCTTCAAGATGAACGGAATACTCTTCGTCAAGCTGAATATCTGCACACAGACTTTCATTGGCAGCGGTAAAATGTCTGACTTCATAAAATTCGCTGTAATTCGGTATATTCTTCTTTGCAACAGCACCGATTGCTTTGCCTCTGTTTACGATAACAGCGCAGTTATACAGTTTTCCGCAGACTGCAAGCGGTACACCGATAAGTGAAACTATATCCAGTTTTTCTGTCTCTCTGATTATCCTGACAAGCTCATGCCTTGCAGAGCTTAACAGCGCGTCCTGCAAGAACAAGTCGCCGCAGGTATAGCCTGTTACGGAAAGTTCGGGAAAGCATATTATTTTTACTCCCTTGCTGTGGGCATCGGTAATAAGTTCAATTATCCTGTCAGTATTGTACTGACAATCTGCAACTTTAACATCAGGCGTTGCACAGGCTATTTTTATAAATCCGTCCTTCATAGTATCCCTCCAAAAAGAAAAAGGCACTGCGAAAAAACGCAGCGCCCTTGCTTGTCTGAGATTATTATATATCAGATACAAGAAATTGTCAAGGAAAAACTTGACATAATAAAACGAGTATGATATAATGCAAGTAAAGAGCAACGGTGCTGAGTATTCAGCACCGTTTTTGCGTTTTTGGAGGTGATACGGTGTTACAGATAAGATATAAATGGACTGACGGCAATAACAGGGATTTTCAGAGATTCTATTTATCTACAGAGGAATATTACAGCAGTCTTGTAGGCGGAGTTCAGAACCGCACAGGCTTTATCCCTTACAATATATCCGAAAGCATAGGCACTGTGCTCATAGCCTGTATTGATGATATCGCTGTTGGCTGCGCGGGACTGAAAAGATACTCAGATACAGATGCGGAAATCAAGCGAGTATGGGTAGAACCTGAATACCGCCGACAAAGTATTGCTGAAAATATGATGAATATGTTAGAGAAACTGGCCGGAAAATTGAAATTTCAGCGTACTGTGCTGCAAACACGTGAAGCGATGAAAGAAGCCGTATCGCTTTATGAGAAGCTTGGATACTATCGTATCAATAATTATCCGCCTTACGACAGACTCGAAGGCGCAGTCTGCTATGCTAAAAACCTGTGATAAAAGGGAGGTGCTTTTATGGCTGCTTTTGACAGGATATTATCGGGAATACCCGAAATGGATACAGCACTTGACAATATAAGGCTCGGCGACAATGTTGTATGGCGAGTTTCGGAACTTTCTGAGTTCAGGCTCTTCATGGAGCCTTATCTCAGGCAGGCTATTGCAGACGGCAGGAATATCATATATTTCAGATTTGCAAGTCACGAGCCTCTTGTAGAGAACCGCCCCGAGGTAAAAACTATCGAAGTTCCGCTTTCGCACAGATTTGAGACCTTTACCGTTGATATTCACAACGAGATCGAAAAGGCAGGCAGGGACGCCTTTTACATATTCGACTGCCTCTCGGAATTGCAGGCAATGTGGGCGACTGACCTTATGATGGGCAACTTCTTCCGCGTGACCTGTCCCTTCCTTTTTATACTTGATACAGTTGCATTCTTCCCGATAATACGCGGAAAGCACTCCGTTCATGCGATTAATAAAATACTGGACACCACACAGCTTTTTCTTGATGTTTATTCGGATAAAAAGAACGTTTATGTACGTCCCGAAAAGGTGTGGAACAGAAGCTCAGACACGATGTTTCTTCCGCACACCTATGAGCCGGAGACAGGGCGATTCCGCCCCATTCTTGACGGTGTCAAGTCCAGCCGCTTCTATCAGGTTCTCGGCAACGCCCAGCGCTCCGCGGACGAGCAGTTCATGGATTCGTGGGACAGGTCGTTCAAGAAAGCAAAAGTCCTCTTTGAAAACGGCATTGATATAACCGAGCAGTGCAGTAATATGTGTAATATCATGATGACAAGGGACACAAAAATGCGTGAAATGGTCAAGAAGCACTTCCGTCCCGAGGACTATTTCAGCGTCCGTGACCACATGATAGGCACGGGAATGATAGGCGGAAAAGCCTGCGGTATGTTGCTTGCGAGAGCCATTATCCGCAACACCGAGCCTGATATAAACGAAGTTCTCGAACCGCATGATTCATTCTATGTAGGCTCTGACGTTTACTATACATACATCGTTGACAATAATTTCTGGGATATGCGCATAAAACAGCGCACCGAGGAAGGCTATTTCTCCCTTGCAGATGAATTCGCAAAACAGCTTTTGAACGGCAAATTCTCCGATGAGATGCGTGAACAGCTCAACCGTATCATCGAATACTACGGACAGGATCCGTACATCGTCCGTTCGAGCAGTATCCTTGAGGATGGCTTCGGCAACGCATTTGCAGGCAAGTATGAGTCGGTTTTCTGTTCTAACAGAGGTACTCCCGAAGAGCGACTCGAAGAGTTTGAAAAGGCGATAAAAACTGTCTACGCAAGCACCATGAGCCTTTCCGCTCTGGACTACCGCAAACGCCGCGGGCTTGACAAGCGTGATGAGCAGATGTCCCTGCTGATACAGCGTGTGTCGGGCTCTTACTATGGCGCATACTATATGCCATGCGCGGCAGGTGTGGGTTATTCTTACAGCCCATACAGCTTTCTGAAAAGCTCCGACCAGTCCGCAGGAATGCTGCGCCTTGTAATGGGACTTGGTACGTCAGCCGTCGACAGAACAGAGGGCTCATATCCCCGTCTTGTAAGCCTTGATATGCCCGAAAAGACGATATATTCGACTTATGCGGACAGACACAGATTTTCACAGGGCAAGGTGGAAGTCATCAATACTTCTATCCACGACCTTGAACGTCTGCCGCTTTGGACGATTGAGCCTGAGATACCTGAGTATCTGCAAAATATTCTCCTCGAACACGACTTCGACGCAGAAAGCAGACTGCGGGAAATGGGACGGAGAGTATCGTCAACTTTTATCTCCTGCAAGGGGCTTGTCAGCAATAAAACTCTCATGTCGCAGATGCAGAGAATGCTCCGCTGTATACAGGACGAGTATGAATATCCTGTTGATACGGAGTTCACTATAAACGTTTCTGACAGCGGCGAATACTCCATTGACCTTCTGCAGTGCAGACCGCTTCAGGTCATCAAGGACAAGTCGGGAGTTGCTGTTCCCAATGATATACCTCAGGAGCATATCCTTCTCGAAAGCAAGGGAGCTTCAATGGGACTTTCAAAGACTTCAAAGCTTGATATTATCGTGTATGTCGATCCCGTTGTGTACTACAATATGCCTTACAGCGAGAAGAATTCCGTTGCGAAAATGATAGGCAAGATAAACTGGACTTACCGCAACAGCGGCAAACATATGATGCTGATGGTGCCGGGAAGAGTGGGAACTTCTTCACCCGAGCTTGGCGTACCGACAACATTTGCCGATATAAGTGAATTTGACGTCGTGTGTGAAATGGAGGAAGCTCGTGCAGGCTATAACCCCGAGCTTTCCTATGGCAGCCATATCTTTCAGGATTTAGTGGAGGCGGAGATACTATACACAGCTGTATTCAATAACAGCAAAACACTGCATTTCGCTCCCGATAAGCTGAAAGAGCTGCGGAATGTGCTTGAAGATATCGATGAAAACAGCGGACTTGACGACGTTATACACATCTACGACGTGAGCCGCTGCAAGTGCGAGCTTTACAATGACATCAAGAATGAACATCTTCTTATAACGATCTGAGCAAGGGGGCTTATCCGCAAGGGTAAGCCCCTTTTTTACTGGAGTGAGAATATTGAAACTGACATTTCCGCCTATTGGGGCAAGAATAGTAAAATCGTCAATAGCAGTCGGACTGTGTATGGCGGTGTATTTCATAAGGACGCTTCTGCCTGTCGGCAACGGCATACCTTTCTACGGGGCATTGGCGGCTCTGTGGTGCATACAGCCCTATACCGATACTACCAAAAACAATGCATTGCAGCGTTCAGTGGGAACACTTACAGGTGCAGTATACGGGCTTCTCTTTCTGCTGTTGTTCCGCAGGCTGGGTTTAGCCATACCTGAGTTTGTCTATATTTCTGCAAGTATTTTCATAATCCCTGTGATATACACAACTGTTGTTATGAATAAACGGAACGCATCTTTTTTCTCATGTGTTGTGTTTCTGAGTATTGCACTTACACATTCCTTTGACGAGAACCCATATCTGTTCGTGCTGAACAGAGTTGTTGATACCTTTATAGGAATTATTATCGGAGTAGCTGTGAACGACTTCCGCCTACCTGTCAGACGTGATGATTCGACTCTTTATGTCAGCGGACTTGACGATGTGCTCATTTCACAGGCCTCAAATTACAGCAAGGTCGAGCTGAACAGACTTATCCGCAGCGGCGTGAAATTCACTATATCCACTACACGCACTCCCGCAGAGCTAATGTCCATAATGCAAGGAACAGACTTGCAGCTTCCTGTGATAGTTATGGACGGAGCTGCGCTTTATGACGTTAAGGAGAAGCAGTACCTTGATATGACATATCTGTCTCCGACTGTTTCAGCAGAAGCCGAAAGGATAATTTCAGAGTGTGGACTTCACTGTTTCGTGAATACTATGCTCGATTCTACCCTGCTGATATACTATGGGGAACTGCATAATTCTGCAGAAAAAGAACTGTTTGAGTCTCATAAACACTCTCCCTACAGAAACTATGTACGCTCCGAATACCGCCGAAAGGATATGAATGAACGTGTTCTGTATATCACCGTTCTCGCTGAAAAGATAGACATCTTTCTGCTTGAAAGAAAACTGCGTCAGCAGCTTGGAGCAAGTGCGAAGATAAGCCTTTCCGACTCTGAATACGAAGGCTTTATGTATCTGAAAGTTTTTTCTCCCCTTGCTTCAAAGGAGAATATGATGATAAGGCTGAAAGAGTATGCAGATGCGGACAAGATTGTGACATTCGGCAGTATACGTGGGAAATACGACGTTTATATCAACGACGGCGGAGGAAATGCCACTGTGAAAAAGCTCAAAAAAATATGCAGAGCACACGGACATTTTTAACACATAAAAATATTGTCAAACTATTGACAATTTATTTGAGTTATGATATTATAATGGTATAGTTAAGCAAGCAATGGCGCTTATCCGCATGGATAGGCGCCTTTCTTATTTGAGGTGATACCGATGATTACTACAAAAGATGTAATGTATTCCGCTTTCTCTGAAGGAAATAATATTCCGGCTGAATATTTTGATAAGTACAGCGTAAAACGAGGACTCAGGAATCCCGATGGTACAGGCGTTATGGCAGGAGTTACTAATATCTGTAATGTTCACGGATATGTTGTGGATGACGGCGAGAAAAAGCCTACAGAAGGAAGGCTGATTTTCAGAGGCTACAGTATCAATGATCTTATCGAAAAAGCTGAAGCTGAGGACAGATTCGGTTATGAGGAAATAGTTTTTCTCCTTCTTACAGGCAGACTTCCGAACAAAAATGAGCTTGATGAATTCAGAATGACATTATCTGATGAACGTGCGCTTCCGCAGGATTTCTTTGAAGATATGATATTGAAAGCACCGTCACCTGATATCATGAACAAGATGTCAAGAGCTGTACTTTCTCTGTATTCCTATGATGAAGCACCCGAATCAAGAACACCAGAGCATGAAGTGGATACAGCCGTATCTCTTATTGCCAAAATGCCTGTAATTATGGTGTGTGCATATGAGACTAAAAGAAGATGCTATGATAATAAATCAATGATAATGCATCCACTTATTAAGGGACAATCAACGGCTGAGAATATACTTTCAACTATACGCACTGACAGAAAGTTTACTCACGATGAAGCAAAATTACTTGACCTTATGCTCATGCTCCATGCTGAACACGGTGGTGGTAACAACTCGACATTTACCTGCCGTGTACTTACTTCATCAGGAACAGACCCTTATTCCGCATATTCAGCAGCGATAGGTTCGCTGAAAGGTCCACGTCACGGCGGTGCAAATCACAAGGCACTGGAAATGCAAGAAATAATAAAGGCAAATGTCAAAAATTGGGAGAACGATGACGAAGTTGCTGATATTCTGAGGAAGATCCTTTGCAAAGAAATTGGCGACGGCAGCGGTCTGATATATGGTATGGGACACGCTGTGTATACGCTGTCTGATCCGAGAGCTGTAATACTGAAAAAGTACGCAGGTATGATGGCCGAGGGGACAGAGTTTGAGAAGGAATTCCACCTTATCGATTCGATAGAGCGTCTCACGCCAAAGGTCTTTGAAGACATAAAAAGCTCAAGAAAAGCAATGTGTGCAAATATTGATATGTATAGTGGATTGGTATATAAAATGCTGAGGATACCGCCCGATCTGTTTACTCCTCTTTTTGCTGTCTCGAGAATGGCAGGCTGGTGCGCTCACAGATTCGAGGAGATAAACAGCGGCAAACGTATCATGCGTCCTGCATATAAATCCATTAATAAGGAAAAGCCATATATTGATATGGAAAACAGATAGAAAGGCTGATAAATATGAAAAAGATAAAAATGAAAACTCCCCTTGTTGAAATGGACGGCGATGAAATGACACGTGTGATATGGAAGATGATAAAGGATATACTCATTCTTCCGTATATCGACCTGAAAACAGAATATTACGACCTCGGACTTGAATACAGAAATAAAACTGATGATAAAGTCACAGTTGAATCAGCGGAGGCGACCAAGAAATACGGAGTTGCAGTAAAATGTGCTACTATAACGCCGAATGCTGCTAGAATGGAAGAATATGAGCTGAAAGAGATGTGGAAGTCACCTAACGGCACAATAAGAGCTATACTTGACGGAACAGTGTTCCGTGCTCCCATACTTGTTGACGGTGTAACGCCGTATATCCCTACATGGACAAAGCCTATCACCATTGCCCGTCACGCTTATGGAGACGTATATAAAAATACCGAAATGCAGATTGAAAAAGGAAGCAAAGCAGAGCTTAAAGTCACGGATAAAAACGGAAATGAGAAAACAGAGCTTATCTATGATTTTTCAGACAGCGACGGAATTATTCAGGGGCTTCACAACAAGGACAAGTCAATAGAAGGCTTTGCGCGTTCATGCTTCAATTATGCACTTGATACAAAGCAGGACTTGTGGTTTGCCACTAAGGACACTATTTCCAAGAAATACGATCATCGCTTCAAGGATATTTTCGCTGACATCTATGAAAAAGAATACAAAGCACGCTTTGAAGCCGTTGGTATAGAATATTTCTATACACTTATCGACGATGCTGTTGCGAGAGTTATACGTTCCAATGGCGGGTTTATATGGGCGTGCAAAAACTATGACGGAGATGTAATGTCTGATATGGTCGCTACTGCATACGGCAGCCTTGCAATGATGACGTCTGTACTTGTGTCGCCTGACGGTAAATATGAATACGAGGCTGCTCATGGAACTGTACAGAGGCACTATTACAGGTATCTCAAAGGTGAGAAAACATCGACCAATCCCGTTGCAACTGTTTTCGCATGGAGCGGTGCGCTTAGAAAAAGAGGCGAGCTCGATGCGACACCTGAGCTTTGCAAATACGCTGACAGGCTTGAAAAAGCAATACTTCAGACGATAAGCGACGGTGTAATGACAGGTGATCTTGCAGCAATATCAAGTCTGAAAAACAAGCAGACTGTCGATACAGAGACATTTCTTATCGAAACTGGGAAACGCTTGTGGTCAATGCAAGATGAGTAACATAAAAAAATATTGTCAGACTATTGACAATTCGTTTCGGATGTGGTATTATGAGAGTGTAATAAAGCAAGCAAGGGCGCTTATCCGCATGGATGAGCGCCCTTATTATTTGCGTAAGAATGGAGTGATAACAATGACACAGCAGAATATCAAGCAGTTCACAAAGGCAGTTGGCAACGCAACCGAGATAAACGAGCTTCTCAGACGCTACGGCGTAAAATTCGGAATATACAAAAACGGTGTTTTTAATGAGCAATTCTTTCCTTTCGATCCTATACCGCGCGTGATAGCATCAGAAGATTTCAAGAGCATTGAAAAGGGACTTGTTCAGCGTGTAAACGCCCTGAATGAGTTCCTTTTTGATATTTATCACGATAAAAAGATCGTAAAGGAGGGTATTATTCCCGAAAATTTTATCTACATATCTAAAGGCTATCTCGCACAGTGCGAGGAAATAACACCGAAGAACAGGATATACAGTCATATTTCGGGAATTGATCTCGTGCAGGCTAAGGACGGCGAATGGTATATCCTGGAGGACAACCTCCGTATACCGTCGGGAGCATCCTATCCGCTTATTGCAAGAGAGCTTACAAGAATAGCTGCTCCTGATGCTTTCTCGGAGAACGAGATAGTCGATAACCGCAATTATGCAAAGCTTCTGAAAGAAACTATGGAGTACGCTAACTGCGGCGGCATAAGGGCGATTCTTACTCCGGGAAGATATAACGCTGCATACTTTGAGCATTCGTACCTTGCGGAGCATACAGGGTCTGTACTTGTGCAGAACGATGAGCTTTTCGTGGAGGATAATATTCTCTATCACCGCACATATTCGGGCGGTAAAACGAGGATAGGAGTGCTGTACAGACGTATTGCAGATGAGTACCTTGATCCGCTGAATTTTCTCCCCGAATCGCTGATAGGCATACCAAATCTCATGGAGGTATACCGCAGCGGAAATGTCGGAATAATTAACGCTCCCGGCAATGGAGTTGCCGATGACAAGGGAATATATTACTTTGTACCGAAGATGATAAAATATTACCTCGGCGAAGAACCCATACTGAAAAACGCTCCCACATATCTGCCGTTCTACGAGGAGGACATGAAATATGTTATGGACAATCTCGAAAAACTGGTCATCAAGGACGTTGCTGAGGCAGGCGGATACGGCGTTGTATTCGGAAGAGATCTCACAAAGGAAAAGCTTGAAGAATTCCGCAGAACTATTATTGGCGAGCCGAGGCGCTTTATCGCACAGGAGGTCATTGACTTCCTCGACCTGCCGATACTGGATAACGGCGAGACTGTAATGCGAAAGGCTGACCTGAGAGCTTTCGTGCTGTCGGGTGAAACGACAAAGGTATGGGCTTCGGGACTTACAAGATTTTCACGCAATCCCGATTCGTTTGTGGTGAATTCCTCGCAGGGCGGCGGCTTCAAAGACACATGGATACTAAAATAGAAAGGAGCCTTTATGACAACGATATCAAAAGAACACAGCGACCGCCTTTACTGGTTGGGACGCTATACTGAAAGAGCATTTACCTCTCTGCGGACGATACAGAAGCTCTATGACAAAATGATAGACGACCGCAGAGGGTACACAAATTACCTTAAATGCTTCGGGCTCAACGATACCTACGGAAGCAACGACACATTCATGCGGAGCTTTTTATATGACGACTGCAATGTCAACTCTGTTGCATACAGTCTTGAACGTGCTTATGATAACGGCATAGTTCTGCGTGAGGAAATATCTACCGAAGCTCTTTCGTTTTTGCAGCTTGCAAAGGATTCTTTGGGAAAGTCGGGAATGTCGGCAAATACAAGGCTTTCGCTGATGCCTCTTGAAGATCTGCTTTTCGGTTTCTGGGGCTGTATAAACGAGCATATCTACGATGACGAGATAAGAAATATTATATATATCGGCAAGACTGTCGAACGGCTCGATCTGTACATCAGAATGAAATATCCTTATGATATTGCCGAAAAGGAATATATCCGACTTCTCAAGAACCTAAACCGTGTTCCGAAAGGAACGCCGTACCGCTATAATACGAAATATCTGTCCGAGCTGGTGATAATAATGGGTACAGAGGAAGATTACGGTCAGAGCTCGGAAAAAGCGCTCGGAAGTCTTGAACACCTTTTTGAACCAACGGGGGTAACTGTATGAAAACACTTAGTTTCAGCTTTTCAACGAAGCTGACATTTGATGATTATGTCCACGATCACAGCTTTGCATTACGCATAATACCGCCTAATACAGAAGCTCAGAAAATAATTTCCTGCGGACTTGATATCTCGCCTGCTGTCGCTACAAAACAGACAGTTGACGCATTCGGCAACAACGTTACGGCGGGCTACATACAGGGAGATCACCGCTTCCTTGACTTTGAGATAAAGGGGACGGCAGAGGTGGATTCCTCAAAGCACTGCACATTCCTTATGCCTTGTTATCTTTATCAGTCGGAGTATACTGTTCCCGACGAAGAGCTCAGGGCTTTCTATACCGAGCTTAAGGATAAAAATATCAGTGACGTTTCCGACAGAGCAGCTTTTTTCAGTGATATCCTATCAGACATAATCGAGTATAAAAAGGGCGTGACAACTACCGCAACAACTGCCGCAGAGGCTTTTGCCATGAAAACGGGAGTGTGTCAGGATTTCTCCCATATCCTTATCTCACTGCTGAGAATGGACAGTATCCCTGCCCGTTATGTTGCGGGACTTGCGTTCTGCGATGGCGAAACTCATTCATGGGTGGAATACTGGACGGGCAGTCACTGGGAGGGTATTGATCCCGCAAATAACTGCCCCGTGAACGACGATTATCTCGTTATATCAACTGGACGAGATTTCCGCGACTGTGCTATAGACAGGGGCGTGATGTTCGGAAGGTATACCCAGCAGCTACAGTTAGTACGGTCGGTCTTGGCATAAAACATATGGGCGGAAGTTATCCGCCCGAAAGGTGTGATAAATATGATAGAAACAATTGCAACTGCCTCACTTGCGGTCAATGAAAATCTAAATATTCAGAAGCGACGAATACAGAACGGAAAAAATAAGATACGTCTCAGCCTTGTTACAGGCACTCACGGTGACGAGCTGGAGGGGCAGTATCTCGCCTACATGATAGGCTCTTATCTAAATGAGAATATTACTCAGCTCGACGGTATCGTGGACATCTACCCTGCGTTGAATCCAATGGGTATTGACTCCATAACACGCGGTGTGCCCATGTTCGACCTTGATATGAACCGCGTTTTTCCTGGCTCTAAGGACGGAACAATGATAGAGGTGATATGTGCTTCCATTGTTGACGACATAGCAGGCTCAGACGTCTGCGTTGACATTCATTCAAGCAACATCTTCCTTAAGGAGATACCCCAGATACGCATGAGCGTTCCGACCGCGCCGACGCTTCTGCCATACGCCAAAATGATGAACGTGGATTTTGTATGGATACACGAATCCGCAACAGTTCTTGAATCTACCCTCGCTCATACACTCAACACAAGAGGAACTAAAACTCTTGTAGTTGAGATGGGCGTGGGTATGCGTATAACTAAAGAATACTGCCGACAGCTCTTTGACGGTATACTTAATCTTATGAAAGAGCTAGGAATGTGGAGCGGAGAAACAGCTCCCGTCCGCGAGCCCATAATCTCGGAGGGACGAGAGGTAGGCTTTGTGAATTCCGATGCGGCAGGCATTTTTGTGCCCTGCGCCGATTTCGGGGACAGTGTCAGTAAAGGCGACCATATCGGTGATGTAGTTGATCCTCTTACATCGAAGGTAGTTGAAAAGGTTGAAGCTGTGTGCGGCGGTATGATATTCACGCTTAGGGAATATCCCGTAGTTTACGGCGGTTCGCTCCTTGCAAGAATATTGCAGTCTGCATCAGGAGGTGGCAAGGAATGAAAAAGAAAGTATTATACTCACTGAAATCACCTTACCGTGAACAGCTTGACGTTATTGGATTCCGTTTTGGTCACGGAAAAAAGTCCGCGGCGATAGTGGGAGCTATGCGCGGAAACGAAGTACAGCAGATGTATGTTTGCAGTCGCATGGTGCAGGAGCTAAAAAAGCTCGAAGCTAATGGCAGAATAGCCGAGGACTGCGAGATAATGGTAATTCCATGCGTGAATTACTACTCAATGAATATCGGCAAGCGTTTCTGGGCAATGGACAATACCGACATAAACCGAATGTTTCCCGGCTACGATCAAGGGGAGACCACACAGCGCATTGCAGACGGACTTTTTTCAAAAATACAAGGCTACGAATACGGTATACAGCTTGCCAGCTTTTATCAGGTTGGAAATTTCCTGCCTCACGTCAAAATGATGGACACTGGTTTTATATCTCCCGAGATAATGAAAGATTTCGGACTGCAATTTGGCATACTCCGCAAGCCGAGACCATATGACACAACTACGCTGAATTACAACTGGCAGGTGTGGGAAACAAAGGCATTTTCGGTATATGCAAACGCTACTGATGATATTGACGAGAATGCCGCCGACGAGGCTGTTTATGCGATACTGCGCTTCCTTGACAAACAGGGAATAATCAGCGCAAATACGCCACCGGGATATATTACAAAAATAATCGACGAGAGAAAAACGAAGCAGATACGCTCCGAAGCATCGGGCATTTTCAAGAGTCTTATCGAAATAGGCAAGCGCGTTGAGCGTGGCGATATTCTCGGAACGATATCCGATCCGTTTGAGGGTGAAGTCGTGTCAGAGATAAGAAGTCCCGTATATGGAACGGTATATTTTGAATATCACGATCCGCTAATAAATTCAAATACAGTATGCTTCAAAATTATTAAGTAAGGAACGCCGCTCTCGGCGTTCCATTATGAGCATTTATATGGCTTGGGACGTCGTCCCCTGTATTGAAAGGAAAAATCTATGAAGAAAGAATTTTTGGAAACAAAGACCGTTGTATCTCCCGACGGAAAAACAGTGACAACAATGACTGTGAGTGGTAGCAGTGAAACGAAAGAAAATTCCAAAATTGTCTCCACTACCGTTACTGCAAGCACTACGACTACATCAACCACGACCACTATAACAACAAAGAGCGAGGAAAAATGAAATGATAACCTTGAATGACTATTTGATTTCGGGGAATACTGTACTGAAAATTCTTCACCAGTATTCAAATGACCTTCGAAACAGTGCGAAAGAGAATCATAACAGTATTGATCTTGCACATTCGAATTTCCTTATACAGATAATCGAACTGCTCGAACATAACGACTTCCTTACCTCCCAGTCACAGAGGATAAAAGAATTCTATAAATATATGACGCGGGAATATCCCTTCCTTGCGTTCACATTCAAGGGGCGGATAAAGTCCCTTATCCGTGCCGAGGAAAAATTCAACGGTTATATCCTTGAATACATTTACAAGTATTACAAAAAGAACGGCAAATTCCCATCGGAAGCTGAAATAAAAAGCAAGCTCATATGCTTCCGCGACCTTATCGCCTATCGTATCGTTATTTCTATGCCTGCCTGCCACATCAAAAGCGGTGATTCAAGGAGTGAGGTCGAGCAAAAGTATCTCTATGACATAGCAGATACATTGCCGGAATTTCTTGAGGAAAGAGGTTTTACAGCGGAGCTTTCAGGCTTTGCCGAGGACAGGCAGTCCGAACGACTCAAGGAAGCTGTCAGACCCTATTACCGCGACTATGTGACATTTCCGAGAAGCACCGGATATCAGTCTATACATATAACCTTTTACGATAATCTTGCACGTTGTTATACGGAATTGCAGCTCCGTACCAAGGATATGGACGACTTTGCGGAGATAGGCGAGGCAAATCACTTCGGATATGAGAAATTGCAGGAATCAAGGCGTACAAAGCGTGATGAGATACCTATTGGCGAGTGTATTTATTTTGATGAAGCATATGAACGACTTACAAAATTGCAGGAGCTGGAGCTTGCAGAGATAGACGTAAATATGTTCAAGGCTATAAACAATCAGCTCATAAATGACGGCTGCGGACTTTTCAGAGGTCGGCAGATTCTGCCTTTCGAGCATTTATCACGGTTTCAGAATGACCTTATAGACTAAAAAGGTTGTAATGAATAAAAAATTAAGGTATAATAAAAGTATAGTATTATAAATGGGGGCGTTAAAATGTGGGCATATGAAAGCGTATTCTATCAGATATATCCGCTGGGATTCTGCGGAGCACCATTTGCAAATGACGGTATACCACAGTCAAGGATACTGAAAGTCATCGACTGGGCAGACCATATCAAGGAGCTCAACTGCAATGCAGTCTATTTTTCTCCGATATTCGAGTCGGATTCTCACGGCTATGACACAAGAGATTATACAAAGATCGACTGCCGTCTTGGCAGCAACAAGGACTTCGCAAAGGTCTGCAGGGAGCTTCACAGCAGAGGAATAAAGGTTGTTCTTGACGGCGTTTTCAATCACGTCGGAAGAGGCTTCTGGGCGTTTCAGGACGTTCTGCATAATCGTGAAAATTCACGCTATAAGGATTGGTTTCACATAAATTTCGGCGGTAACTCAAACTACAATGACGGCTTATGGTATGAGGGCTGGGAAGGTCACTATGAACTTGTTAAGCTCAATCTATGGAACAACGAAGTCGTTGAGCACATCTTCTCCTGCATCAAAGGCTGGGTAGATGAGTTTGATATTGACGGTCTGAGACTTGATGTGGCGTACTGCCTTGACAAGGAATTCCTGAAAAGGCTGCGCAGCTTCACAAACGGACTGAAGGAGGATTTCGTCCTCATAGGTGAGCTTCTTCACGGCGATTATTCGCAGTTCGTAAACAATGATATGTTACACTCCGCAACCAATTATCAGTGCTATAAGGGACTGTATTCGAGCTTCAACAGTATGAATATGTTTGAGATATGCCACTCGCTAAAAAATCAGTTCGGACCTGAGCAGTGGTGTCAGTACAGAGGTATGCATCTTCTCAGTTTCGTTGACAACCACGATGTTTCAAGAATTGCAACGATACTTACAAACAAAAATCACATTCCGCTTGTCTATGCGATAATGTTCGGAATGCCCGGAATACCGTGTATTTACTACGGAAGTGAATGGGGGGCGGAAGCCGACAAAAAGGACGGCGATCCTGCACTGAGAGTATCCTTCGACAAGCCCATAGACAACGATCTTTCGGCGTATATCTCAAAGCTTGCAAAGATACACCGCGAGAGCAAAGCTCTTTGTTACGGTGATATAAGCGTTCCTGTGCTCACCAATAAGCAGTGCATCATTCAGCGCAGATGTGATGACGAGAGGATACTTATCGCTATAAATGCAGAAGATCAGCCGTTTACAGCACATTTCGATGCAGGCTGCGGTATGGCAGATGAGCTTATTACAGGTACAAAGCACGATTTTGGCGGAGGAAGTGAATTGCCGCCTTATTCGGCACAGATATGGAAAATGGAAAGGTAAACAATTTATTTCGTCAGCAGTGCCTGATAAATTCCCTGAAAATAAGCTTGCTGTTTTTATCTTTGGGATAAGAAAATTCGGGGTGCCACTGCACTGCCCAAAGAAACTTCTGCTTCGTGGCGCAAACAGCTTCTATCAGTCCGTCGGGAGCTTTCGCCATTGGCAAAAGTGCAGGCGAAAGCTCTCGTATTCCCTGATGATGATAACTGTTCACGGGGATAATATCGGCTTTCAGAAGATAATGCAGAGGCGAATCCTGCTTTATATTCACCTCATGTATAGGGACATCGTATGGCGGCTTCTGACAATGGGATACAGTATCCGAGAACTGCGAGGGTATATCCTGCCACAGTGTTCCGCCGAGTGCGGCGTTTATAAATTGTATGCCGCGGCATATACCGAGGATCGGCCTGTCAAGCTCCATTGCACGTTTAAGGAGCATTCCTTCCATGATATCACGTTCGGAGCTGCACTCGCTGCAGGCACCGATCTTTCTTGCAGAGTACAGTTTCGGATCGACGTCCTGTCCTCCTGTGAACAGAAAACCGTCACACATAGATGTTATCTGTTCGATATCTGTGCTGTCGCTTGTCAGAGGAAGCATAACCGGCATACCTCCTGCTTCAATTATTCCGCCGAAATAACCGGGCAGCATCCAATAGCTGTTTTTATTGTAGTCGATAAGAGGTATAACTCCGATAACAGGTCTATTACTCATAATTTTTCCTCCAATACAAAAAAGGTGCATACGGTAAATACCGAAGCACCTTTGCTTTATAAAAATTATAGAACTTTTTTCTATGAAAGTCAAGTATTTCTGACTGTATATAGTCATGATGCAAGATATTACTTTTTAGAGATTTTTCTTTTGTAGATTTTATCTTGCTTTTTGCGTTTAAAGTGTCAATAAATATTAAATTCCGACAAAGTTGAAAAAAGGTATTGACAAACGGTGGAGCATGGGCTATAATGACATTGTAAACAGCAAGGGCGCTGCAGACGATAAGTCTGCGGCGCTGTTTTGGTTTATAGCGCTAATTCCATACACAAAGGGGTGTATGATGTGCCGAGGTATCGGTGCGTCGTGCACCCCTTAAAATTTTATGCTGTAACTAATCAAGGAGGAATTTCTATGGACTCTCAGACAATTTTACAACAGGCCTTAGATGAGACCAACGGCCTGGTCTTCGGCGTATGGTTTCTTATAGGCGCTGCTCTTGTATTCTTTATGCAGGCAGGCTTCGCAATGGTGGAGACAGGCTTCACCCGTGCAAAGAATGCAGGCAATATCATCATGAAGAACCTTATGGACTTCTGTATCGGTACAGTTGTTTTCATACTCATAGGCTTCGGTCTTCTCTTCGGTGAAGACCTGGTCGGTATAATCGGTGCTCCAGGATTTGATATCTTCACTTCCTACGGCAGCTTCGACTGGTCAAACTTCGTTTTCAACCTTGTATTCTGTGCAACGACAGCTACTATCGTTTCGGGTGCAATGGCTGAAAGAACAAAATTCTTATCCTACTGTGTTTACTCAGCTATCATCAGTGCAGTCGTTTATCCTATCGAGGCTCACTGGGGCTGGGGCGGCGGCTGGCTCAGCCAGTGGGGCTTCCACGATTTCGCAGGTTCGGCTCATATCCACATGGTAGGCGGTATCGCAGCTCTCGTAGGTGCAGCAATCCTGGGACCAAGAATCGGTAAATTCCACAAAACAAAGGACGGCGAGATCAAGGTAAACGCTATCCCGGGTCATAACCTTACAATTGGTGCTCTCGGCTGCTTTATCCTCTGGTTCGGCTGGTACGGATTTAATGGTGCAGCTTGTACTTCTATCGACCAGCTCGGTTCAGTATTCCTTACAACAACAGTTGCTCCTGCTATCGCAACAGTAACTTGCATGATCTTCACATGGCTCAAATATGGCAAGCCTGATGTTTCAATGTGTCTTAACGCTTCACTTGCAGGTCTTGTAGGTATCACAGCTCCTTGTGATGTTACAGACTGTCTTGGCTCTGCAATAATTGGTATTGTTTCAGGTTTACTCGTTTGCTTCGGCGTATGGTTCCTTGATTACAAACTCCACATCGACGATCCAGTTGGTGCAGTTGCAGTTCACATGATGAACGGTATCTGGGGCACAATTGCAGTTGGTCTCTTTGCAAATCCTGAAGTACCAGGCTACTCACTTGTTGACCAGAACGGCGACCAGCTTTCAGGTCTTTTCTACGGCGGCGGCTTTGGACTCCTCGGCAGACAGCTCGGCGGCTTCGCAGCAATCGCAGCATTCACAGTTGTTTCAATGATTATCGTTTTCCAGCTTATCAAGCACACTATCGGACTTCGTGCTTCAGAGCAGGAAGAGATCATCGGTCTCGATGTTACAGAGCACGGTCTTATTTCCTCTTATGCAGACTTCGCACCTGCACTTACAGACGCAGGAATGTACGGTTACACTAAGGACGACGCAAAGAGCGTCAAGAAGGTTGGCACTCCGGAAGCACCTGCTGTTCCTGTTGACGAGGCAGTTGAAGTAAAGAACTACTCCGCACCTTCACCTGACGGTGCAACAAAGCTCACAAATATTGTAGTCATATTCAAACAGCAGAAACTCCAGCAGTTCATTGAGGCTATGGAACACATTGATGTCAAGGGCATCACAGTAACGAATGTTCTTGGCTGCGGAATGCAGAACGGACAGACAAACTACTATCGTGGCGCAGCAGTTGAGATGAACCTGCTTCCAAAGGTAAAGGCTGAGATCGCAGTATGTGCAGTTCCTGTTGAAAAGGTAGTTGCAGCAGCAAAATCTGCTCTCTACACTGGCAACTACGGCGACGGCAAGATGTTTATTTACGATATCGAGAACGTTATCAAGATCAGAACAGGCGAAGAAGGCTACAACGCACTCCACGACTCTGCTGAATGGGAAAAAGCTTAAAATAACATGAGCAGACTGCAAGCAACAGATAACTTGCAGTCTGCCTTACACAAATATGATTCGGAGGTAATTACAATGGAAAAGATAACAGATTATTTTGGCTCAATGGTGTTTGACGACAGAATAATGAAAGCAACGCTTTCAGATAAAGTATACAGATCACTGAAAAGAACTATCGACAAGGGAACTCCTCTTGATATATCCGTAGCAAATGCAGTTGCAGCTGCTATGAAGGAGTGGGCAGTAGAAAAAGGAGCTACACACTATACACACTGGTTCCAGCCAATGACAGGCGTTACTGCTGAAAAGCACGACAGCTTCATTTCACCTGCACCTGACGGAAGAGTTATCATGGAATTCTCAGGCAAGGAGCTTGTTAAGGGTGAGCCTGATGCTTCTTCGTTCCCGTCAGGCGGACTTCGTGCAACTTTTGAAGCAAGAGGCTATACTGCATGGGATCCTACTTCATATGCGTTCATCAAGGACGGCACACTTTACATTCCTACTGCATTCTGCTCTTACACAGGTGAAGCACTGGACAAAAAAGTACCTCTCCTGCGTTCAATGGAAGCCCTCAACAAGCAGGCTATCCGTATACTGAAACTCTTCGGCAATGACAAGGTAAAGAGCGTAAAGACCTCCGTTGGTCCTGAGCAGGAATACTTCCTCGTTGACCGTGAGATGTGGAAGAAGAGAAAAGACCTCATCATGACAGGTCGTACTCTTTTCGGTGCTATGCCTCCTAAGGGACAGGAAATGGACGACCACTACTTCGGCTCTATCAAGCCAAGAGTTGCCGAGTATATGGCAGACCTTGACAAGGAACTGTGGAAGCTCGGTATCCTTGCAAAGACAAAGCACAACGAAGTTGCTCCTGCACAGCACGAGCTTGCTCCTATATATGATACAACAAATATTGCCGCAGACCACAACCAGCTGACAATGGAAGTAATGCAGAAAGTTGCTATCCGTCACGGACTTGTTTGCCTGCTTCACGAAAAGCCTTTTGCAGGCGTTAACGGCTCAGGTAAGCATAACAACTGGTCTATCTCCACAGATCAGGGCGAGAATCTCCTCTCTCCCGGTGAGACTCCCGCTGAGAATGCACAGTTCCTGCTTTTCCTTGCAGCAGTTATCAAGGCTGTTGACGATTATCAGGATCTGCTGAGACTTTCCGTTGCAACCGCAGGCAACGACCACAGACTGGGTGCAAACGAAGCTCCCCCTGCTGTTATCTCTATCTTTCTCGGCGACGAGCTCACGGCCGTTCTCGACGCTATCGAGGCTGATAAGCCCTACGGCGGCACAAAGAAAGAAAAAATGCAGCTTGGCGTTGATGTTCTGCCTAAGTTCAGCAAGGACAGCACTGACCGTAACAGAACTTCCCCATTTGCATTTACAGGAAACAAGTTCGAGTTCCGTATGCTTGGTTCTTCCAACAGTATCTCCTGCGCTAATATCCACCTCAACGCAGCTGTAGCAGAAGAACTGAAGCAGTTTGCAGACAAGCTGGAGGGTGCTAAGGACTTCAACAAGGCTCTTCACGACCTTATCAAGAAAACTATCAAGGAACACAAACGCATCATCTTCAACGGCAACGGCTACGATGACGCATGGATAAAGGAAGCAGAGAAGCGCGGCCTTATGAACCTTAAGACCACCGCTGACGCAATGCCTCATATCTGCGACAAGAAAAACGTGGATATGCTCACCTCTCACGGTGTATTCACAGAGGCTGAGATATTCTCACGCTGTGATATCATGCTTGAAAACTACATCAAGACAGTCAACATTGAAGCTATAACCATGATAGACATGGCTCGCAAGGAGATAATCCCTGCCGTTTCTAAGTTTGCAGCTGATACAGCTTATGCAGTATCTATCAAGAAGAGCGTATCAAAGGTAGCCTGCAAGTACGAGAGCAGCCTTGTTACTGAGCTTTCAGAGTTAATTGATGAAATGGATTCGGCAACAACAAAGCTTGAAAAAGTAGTTGCAGATTTCAAAAAGCAGGATGTTATCATTAAGGCATCTGAATTTGTCCGCGATAGTATGCTCCCGGCAATGGATAAGCTCCGTGCCGCAGCTGACAAGGCAGAGACATTAACGGCTGAATCTTATTGGCCATTCCCTGCATACGACAAGCTCCTTTTCGGAGTGTGATATTTAAGAGTATCAGAAAAGTCTTTTATAGACAGATCCTTGAAATACAGCATAAACTACAGAGCCAACAGCATTTTTGCCGTTGGCTTTGTAGTTTTTTAGGTGATATCATTGCTGATTTGTTTTGAAGGATTAGGCAAATTGAGAAAGAATTGGAACCGTCATAGGCTCATTTTAATTCTCAATTCACGTTTCTGATTATTGCTTCATTTTTGTAGTAATGAAACTGTAGGTGAAAGAAAAGCCATTGGCGATAAAACAGTATTCAGCAAGGGGGATATACTCTCGTTGTTGAAGGTGTATGCCTTTTTTGCGTTATAAGAGCAATATTAGTTAAGCTCTCCGTGTACAGTTGGTCACAATTGCAGTTCCTTTCGTGATTTTAGCATTTCCATTGACCGTAAACAGTATCAAACAGCGATCTCCCCGTGCGGGGAGACCTTTATATATATCAATATAGACACAGCTGTTTGATTTCATTTTCAGAATTGTCGTTATAGGCTTTCTTGTTTTTATTCTATTCTACGTTGTTTTTACTTTGTGGGATCCTCATACTTGATTTCGGCCTTACAGAAGTTTCCGGTCAGGTTGTGAATGAATATTGCTAACTGTCCGAGTTCATAAATACCGCTGTGATAGAGCTTTCCGTTATAGATATCCACCGTGTTTACAACAAAATGAGCATGGTAGAGTGAACCTCCCTGGTTTTCATAATGAACAGCTGTTATTACCTGATACTTCTTTCTCAGGTGCTGTGCGATTATCTCTGTAAGATTGCAGGCTGTTATTGAGTCAAACACCTTGTTTTTATCAAATGACACAACCAGGTGCATTACTGGGTTATCGCCTGTTTTTCCGAAATAATCCTTCACTCCATACATCTGGGTGTATGTATATTTCGGATTGGTATCACATACGCCATAACCTTTGGTCAGTATACGTTTTTCTCCAGGTTCGAGCTTATCCTTATACACGTAATTCACGCAATGTCTGAAGTAGCCTGCTCCATCGCCGTTATCTGTTATACGCTTCTGAGTTAGTATGTCCATAACTTATTACCTTCCTTTTCAAGTGCTTTTGCTTCCGGTTCGGAATATTTCGCCACTGCTTTCACAGCTTTGTTTGTAAAGTCCTGAACCGCTGCCATGAATGACGGTTTGTTGTCGTTTCCAGGATGTTTCAGCCTTTCGTTCATCACGGCATTAGGTTTAATACCTCGCTCCTTAGCCTCTTCTTCAATTTCATTTGACAAAGCTTCTGTCATAAGTACCGTTTTGCGCACGGTCTTTTTCTCTTCGGGTTTTCTCATACGAATTATCCTTTCAACTATAGTATAAATCTGGCGCGGATATTGCTATCTGACTTGAAACAACTCAGTGAAGTCCAAGAAGTATGCAGATCGAATGGACGGGTTAGTGGGTTGAATCGAAGGATCTTGTGACTTGTGACTGTTACTCCGGTACTGTACACATATACTCGAACCATCATCTCTGTCATATCACATGTACCATATCAATAGTTCTCTCTACTGATACATGTTACTTCGTTTTGAACCTCCAAGACTACACTGAGTATACAGGTCGCTTACGCTCAGATTATCATATAGTAATACATTTTTACAAAATCATCAAAATTCCGATTTTTTCAAAAACTGATATATACATTATTACTTCGTAATACATTTTTTTCAAAAAAGGCCTTTTGAGGCCTTTTCGCGAAAACCTCCGATTTTTTCGATTTTCTATATGTATATTATTAACTTGAATACTTACGCGCGTATTCAATGATAATGAAAGGAGGATCGAAAAGATGCATAATACTAATCGTTTTCTTACCTGCGGTGTCGACAGCACTATCCCATTGGAATTGCAGATGTTTTTGTGGGAGTGTGTTGAGCGTATGCCTGCTCCAAAAGACTATTTACAGGTCTTTGAACTGAGTGCAGCTGGTCCTATGCAGGCTATTACTCATAGCTCGGAAGAGCCTGCATACCGTATGACGTATATTATACCGTCAGATACGCCTATAACGGAAAAGCTGTACATAATAGATGACGGTGACCACAGCACAATGCTTTTAGCAGAAGAATATTAACATTAATGCCAGCCCCTTCGGGGGCTGGTTCTTCTATTTTACGGAGGTTTTTACAAATGGATGAAAAGAATGGAAATGTCATGTATTGCTCTCATTGTGGAGCTGTTATTGACGAAGATGAAGATTATGAGACTATCGACGGTGAGATAGTATGTACAGACTGTATTGAGCAACATACTACGACATGTGACAGGTGCGGTGCTATAATCTGGACCAGTGAAAGTTTTGGTGACGACTATACAACTTTATGTAGTCACTGCTATCACAACCATTACACCAGATGCAGCTGCTGTGATGCGCTATTACACGAAGATGACGCTTACCACTTGGACGGCTATGACTACTGCAGCGAGTGCTATCATGATGAAGTTGACAAGAGTCGCAGTATACACGACTATGGTTACAAGCCAGAGCCTATATTCTACGGTGATAGTCAGCGCTATTTCGGCGTTGAACTTGAGATTGACGGAGCAGGTAAAGACAGTGATAATGCTGATGAATTGCTTGTTATCGCCAACAGAGAACAAGAGCATATTTATATTAAAGGCGATGGTAGCCTTGATGATGGTATGGAGCTTGTAACTCACCCAATGAGCCTGGATTTTCATAAGCAGTTTCAGTGGGAAGATATTATGAAAAAGGCTATATATCTAGGATATCGCTCACATCAGACAAGTACCTGTGGACTCCATATTCATGTCAATCGCTCATGTCTCGGTGATAGTCGTGAAGAGCAGGATGAAATTATTGCCCGTATCTTGTTCTTTGTTGAGGCGCATTGGTCAGAGCTTCTGAAGTTCAGCCGTAGAAGTGAATACTCTATCAACCGCTGGGCTGCAAGGTACGGGTATGAAAGAACTGGCAGAGACATCCTCGAAAAAGCAAAAAAAGGAAATCTAGGGCGGTATGCTGCGGTTAACCTCATGAACTATTCGACTATAGAGTTTCGTTTGTTCAGAGGTACACTCAAGTACAACACGCTCATTGCTGCATTAGAACTTGTAAATGATATCTGCGATCTCGCTATCAGTCTGACAGATGAAGGTATAGCGAATATGAGCTGGAGCGAGTTTGTAGATACGGTAAAGGAACCTGAATTGATCCAGTATTTAAAAGAGCGCAGATTATATGTAAACGAAGAAGTGATAACAGAGGAGGAAATGTGATGGGACTTCTTGCAGATATATTCGACATGGATGAAGAAACTGAAAAGGATATCAAAGACGTTGTTAAGGCAGTAGGTTTGATAGCACTTTTGATTGGCGGAGCAGGTGCAGCTGGTGGCTCGCTTGATTTGCCTTTCGATAACGATAATGGGGAGGAATGAAGTATGTGCGCATTATTCGGATGGCTCGATTATAAAGGGATTGTCCCATATAGGGTACTGAAGAAACTTACACAGGCATTGGCTAATGCCGCGGAAGAGAGAGGCACGGATGCAGCTGGCATCAGCTATGCTCACGATGGCAAGGTCACGATATTCAAAAGACCAAAGCCTGCACATAAGCTGCATTTCAACGCACCTAACGGAACAAAAGCAATCATGGGACATACGAGGTTAGCAACTCAGGGAGATAAGAAACATAACTACAATAATCATCCATTCCCTGGTCATGCTGATACAGAGTTTGCCTTTGCACATAACGGTGTCCTCTGGAACGATAAAGACTTACGAAAAGACGGTGTGATATCGAATACATATATAGATACTGACAGCTATATCGGTGTACAGCTGATTGAAAAGCAGGGAAAGCTCGACTTCGACAGTCTTCAGTATATGGCGGAGACAGTTGAAGGCAACTTTACATTTACCGTACTTGACCAGTACAATAGCCTATATATCGTCAAGGGCAGCAATCCAATGTACCTGCTCCATTTCGAGACAATAGGCTTATATGTATATGCTTCAACGGAGACTATCATGAAAAAGGCTCTCAAGCAGTTGGGACTACAGAAGTTCGAGAGCAAGCGTGTTGATACCGAAGAAGGCGATATCATCCGTATCGACAGGAACGGCAAAATCACACGCTCACGGTACGAACCTAAAATATACAGATCCAAGTACATGAGCTGGTATGATGATGACCTCTCTTCTTATTGTAATGCACACGAGGAAATTCTACTGGCATACTGCGGCTGTTACGGAGTTGACAGCTCGGATGTTGAGCTCCTGCTTGAGTACGGCTACACCAGCGACGAGATTGAAGATATGCTCACAGATCACAGCCTGCTCCGCGAAGCACTCAGAGACGTCAAATACATGTGCGGTGAAGATGTTTATGAAAGCTGCTATGGTGGTGTGTTCTGATGGGCAGAATAGGATATATCCGTGTATCAACGGAACATCAGGAAACAGCACGACAGGAAGCGTTAATGGAACAATATAAGGTAGAGCGCATCTTTGCTGAGAAAATGTCAGGCAAGAATGCTGACCGTCCTGAACTGAAAGCTATGCTTGAATACGTCCGTGAAGGCGATACTCTTTACATTGAGAGCATCAGTAGGCTTGGTCGTTCTACCCGAGATTTGTTAAATATCATTGATGTGCTCCAGCGCAAGAACGTAACTCTTGTCAGCAGCAAGGAGAATATTGATACCAATACTCCGCAGGGACGATTCGTTCTGTCGATATTCGCGGCACTTTCAGAGCTTGAACGCGAGCAGACTTTACAGCGCCAACGCGAGGGTATCGCTATTGCAAAAGCACAGGGAAAGTACAAAGGTCGGCAGCCCATTTCTACAGACTGGGTAAAGTTCGGCCAGCTGTACGAGCAGTGGAAGGCTGAAGAAATAACAGCCGTAGAATTTCAGAAAGAAATGGGCCTGCGTGCCAATACCTTTTACCGCAGGCTTAAAGAGTACAAAAGGAAGTTTACATAAACAGGAGAGAGCCGGCATTTTGCCGGCTCAAACTCTTGCAATAGGGTGTCGTTTTTATTTGCAATATTTCAAAAGCTGAAAAACAACTTATATGCCACAGTTTTTGCATATGGCATTAGACTAAGGTCATATGAAACATTGTAATGAGCCTCCGAATGGTGGCTCGCTAAGCACATTATATTTCATCTATGTACTTAAGTAACAGCTTGTGATTATCTTGAAACTTCTTCATCATTGTATTGAATACTTCAAGATTATAATCTTTTTGCGAAGCAATATACTTATTATCGACTATTTCGTTAGCGATATCGTATAGTGCTTTTATGCAAGTCTTAATGCGAACTTTGGTTTTTAGCAAATTAGCAAGAGCTGAGCAGTGCTGACTACAAATATCGTATTCGCTGTTATATAATTCCGTTTGTTCCCTTAAACAGTTCCAAAGGCTGAGCCGCCATTTAGGCTCGTTATCATAGTTATGGATAGTTGAAAGTATACCATTTATAGCTACTCCTATTTTATGCAGCTTTTTAATACTTTCGTCAATTAAACTGCAAATATTCTTTACTTCTTTCTTTTCAGATTCGGAAATAGTATAAGAATAAGTTATTTGAGCGGGCTCGTTTTTATCTTTGTTCTCAGTATTGATGTGTTCTTGAGCTTTATTTATTCCGAGTATAGCATCAAACCTTTCAGCCAAAATATTAGACAAATTTTCAAACGTAACATCTGACATTTCCTCTTTGACTTTTTCGTATAATGATTCTTTATAGCTCTTACCGTTAAATCTGTCTCGATAAGTCTTTGTGTCTTTATGCTTCTTTTCATATAGTCTTTCAATGTGTTTTGCTAATAGCTCATTTTTATATCCAGCATTTACGAGTGCATCAACAACTGAGTCAAATGGATCACCGCCGATATATCCATTTATAGCTGACTTTGAAAATGTAATGCTGTCAGGGGATGCAACGCTTCCTTTTAATAATTTTAAAACGAAAAACGGCTTAGCACTAAAATCTTCGCCATTGACAGAACCTTTTTCAAAATATCCTTCTATATAGATTAAATCAATTAATTTGCCAAAAGGCTTATCCATAACCGTCTCAATTCCTTTCAAAAAATATAAAATATAATATAATCCATTTTGAATTGTATAATATTTGCCCTGAAGTATAATACAAGTAAGGACCAAAAGTCCAAAAAAATCTCAGATGCTGTTAGAAGCAGGTGAAAAAAATATTGAACGTCACAAAAGCCCCAAATCGGCTCCAAACCAGCTGGTATTTGTGACCATTGAAAAATTTCACCTACTTCTGCGGTTACTGAAATAAAAATACGAAAGGGGCAATGCAATATGCCTGTCGAAAGAATGCTGCCTCAGCAGCAACAACATCCGCCTGAGGTAATCCAAGCAGATACTCCCAAAGGCGCAAAAGTTTTCGGGATAACAAGATTTGGCTTCAAAAGTTTTGATGAGTTGATTCATAAATCGGCTCAGAAGTACGGAGTGGAGTTTGATCTGTTTTTCTCAAACTCGCTCGGAACTCAACACGGTTGGATGAAAGTGTTCAACGGAAAAGTTACGAAAACTATTCCACTTCTAGAAATCAGCGTATCTTATTCACAACCAGTTATTCAAGCTGGGACGAAAATAGGATACATTATAAAGTATTATCATACCACAATGTCCGACACTACCGAGGATTTCATTTCATATGTACTATTCGACAAGCACAAGGTAAGTGAAAGGCTCAACGTTCCGCCTCAAGGCAGCAAGAGTAAGGATGAACTTTGCGAGAAGTTGGTCGAGACTCTGATTATTGAGAAAGCAGAGGAAGCAGAACCAATTGAGGTAGGAGCTAAGCAAGGATGGTGTCTGGTCTCTGAAATCAGTGTATTTTGGGAATCTCGCATGAAATACCCAACGGTGCTACAAAAGATGATCCCAGAGAGCATCGCTGGACGTGAAACACCGAAAATCAGAAAAGCTCTATTTAAAAAGGAACATGGTTGGGACAGAGCGTTTAATGAGATATTCAACACTTGGCCTGATCTTAAAGTTCCATTCCTAATCCGTGAATCAAGCTATATGCTTACATTTGCGGGAGAGTATGGCGTTTCGTTCAATCAGATCATTAATTTCAAAACTACTGATATGGCTGACAGTTCATTGTGGGCTGCAATGTTTGATAACGTAAGTTACGGTCACGGTTCAGTACTCTCACTGAGCAGGGCCAAGAATATCGAACATGCAAGCAGGCTGCTGAATGATGCAGTTCTGCTTGTTGTTGATGATACAAAGGCAGATGAATCAAAAAAACGTGAGGAAGCAATAGATGTTCTTCAGCGTAGGGCGCTCAACAGCAATTCTGGTTTCTGTCAGATACCAGTGATCGTATCAGATTACGCATTTGCTCAGATGCGTCCGGATCTGTGTATTGATTTCTCAGGTTATGATGGTAACTATGATATCAGTCAGGCAGTCCTGACAGAGGTATTGGAGTCCCACGACGCCAAGCTCATCGAAAGAATACAGAAGGAATTTTGTGAGTTTATCGAGATTTTTAATGCGAATATCGAAGAAGTCTCTAAGAAGACTCCGTATATGATTCCTGCTCAACGCAGAAACGCTTACTATATACTCGTAGCTGCCCTACGAACATATGATGAATATTTTGGCGTATTCTTCGACGAAGGAACAGAGTCGAGGCTGGTAGATATCCTTAGTACATACAACGAGGTTGGTTCAAGTAACGATGAGTTACTACTTACTCTTCTAGGCAACTGTCTGAATGAGGAGATTAGCAGCGGACGCTTTAATTTCATAAAGCGGACGAAGTTTATCGT
>NZ_JAFYYT010000031.1 GCF_017549005.1 Ruminococcus sp. | reverse complement strand
GTTCTTTGTAAGGATACTGCTGTACTGTGACGGGAAAGTACCAACAACAGAGTCGTTTGTACCGCCTGTGATCATGAATACCTCAGGCTCGGGACCTACGTTTCTGAACTTGAACTCGCTCTCCTGCATACAGCCGGGGTGAGTCATGAATGAATCTGTACCTGGTGTGATACCCGGTGCAGGGCAGGCGCCGCCTACGTAACCGAATACGTCAGGACGCATGATTCCGCAGTAGATAGCCTCACGGCCGCCCATTGAGAAACCTGTGATAGCTGTGTTCTCTCTGCCTTCCTTTACGGAGTAGTTCTCCTTTATAAATGGGAGAAGGCTCTCTGTAACATCGTAGAGGAAGTTGTCGTACTCGGCGCAGGTCTGCTGGTTGATACCGCTCGGACCGCTCATTGTCTTGCTGGTGAACATATTAGGAGTTACAACGATGAACTCCTCAGCCTGACCGCTTGACATAAGACCTGTCATAAGCTCCTGAACGCCCATACCGCTTACCATGTCGTTTTCGCTGCCCATGATACCGTGGAGGACGAACATTACAGGGTATTTCTTGCTTGAATTGTAGTTCGGAGGAAGAATTACGTTGCAGGTCTTCTGCTTGCCTGTGTATTTACACATATAATTCTTCTTCTCTACCTTGCACTGGCTGCTCTTCTCAGCTCCGCTGGGAACAGTTGTGGGCATATCGCCCTTGATCTTGGCGTTGAGACCTGACTGAGCATTACCGCCGCTGCCTGCGTCTGAACCGATGTTTGCTCCGCCGCCGTTAAAGCCGCCTGCAAAACCGCTCCAGTCCTGGCCGCCGCCGTTGCCGCCCCAGTTCATTCCGCCGCCGAAACCTCCGAAGCCGCCCTCTACCTTGCCGCCTGAAATGCTGCCTAAATCAATGTTTCCAACAGCGGCTGAAGCGGAGAACGGTACGCTTGCTGCGATCATCATTGCAGAAACAGTTCCGCTGATGACCTTTTTGAGTGTGTTGATTTCCACTCTGATCACTCCTTTTTATATTATTATAAACAACGTGCCATTCATACAGCATAACAATATTAATGTATCAACGGAAACAGCCAAAGATATTGCATAGCACTGATGCCTCTGCAATAAAGAGGGAATCGGCTGATATCCAAATGCAAAAACGTCACAGGAAACTTCATTAAAAAATGCACCTGAAATGTTCATTATGCCGAATGTATGTCACAATTGTCTAACATCTTCAATGTAAATATACAATACACAGCCCAAAAAGTAAATAAGCTATTAACAAAAGCGCAATATTTGGCAACTAATTAGCAATTTTTGGTCAGAGACTTATAGCAATATTTTGTCATATATCAATGCGTTATGATATTATTTTTACTATTCTGAAAGTACACAATATTATGTTTATTCTCAGCTCAGTAAAAAATATATAATGGACTGCGTAGTTTTTTCTTTAAATTTTATCTGATAAGTGTGGGCGGGGGAAGGCTCATAATTTAAAAGTTGTAATTCTTTTAAGAGTTTAAATATGAAAAAACAAAGCTTCGGCACTTATTATGGCAACGCAATGAAAGGCAGCGGTTTCATTGGCTGTAAAACAAAGATGAAAGTTGAGTGAAAAAAATAGCAAAATGCCGCTTTTTTCAGTTTAATTTCAGATATATGAACTATTATGATAAAAGAAAGACTTCAAGGGGGGATTAACTTGAAAATACTTATTATAGAAGACGAAAAGGTCTTGGCTGACTCGCTGAAGCTAATGCTCCAGTCGAAAGGATTTGAAGCCGAGGCAGTCTATGACGGCGACAGCGGCGAGCAGTATGCTATGCTGAATATCTACGACCTTATAATCCTTGATATCATGCTTCCTGAGAAGAATGGCTATCAGGTGGCAAAAGCTGTCCGCGAAAAGCATAATTCGACTCCTATTCTCATGCTGACGGCCAAATCAGATGTGGAGGACAAGGTACAGGGGCTTAATTCAGGTGCTGACTATTATCTTACAAAGCCGTTTGATGCAAGAGAGCTTCTCGCCTGTGTGAATGCGCTTCTCCGCAGGCAGGGCTCGCAGGTCAATGAGCTCGCTTTCGGAAATACACGCCTTGATATGGAGTCGGCTTCCCTTATCTGCGGTGAGAACAGCGTTAGACTTTCTGCAAGGGAGTTTGAAGTCATGCGTATGCTTATGACAGCAGGTACAAATCATACTTCAAAGGAGAGCCTGCTGACGAAGGTATGGGGCTATGATTCAAATGCGGTCGAGAACCATGTGGAGGTATATGTAGGATTCCTTCGTAAAAAGCTGGCAAGTATCGGCTCTGATGTTCGTATCGAAGCGGTCAGGAGGCTGGGGTATCATCTGGAGTGTGATGAAAAATGCTGAAACGGCTGAGGATAAAATTCATTGCGGTAATAATGAGTATCGTTACCGTTCTGTTCATCGTGATTTTCGGATTTGTTCTTCATCTTACAAAGCAGAATATCGAGCGTGAAAGCGTACAGATGATACGGTCGATGGCGTTTCGGCCAATGATGTCAGCTCAGCTTCGTAAGCCCAACGATAAGCCTGAGCACACGCCTGATAATATCAGACTTCCGTTTTTTACGGTAAATATATCCGAGAGCGGTGAAATCACAGTTGTCGGCGGAGATTATTTCGATCTTACCGATAAGGAACTTCTGCAGAAGCTTGTCAATGCGGTCAACGAAAGTAAAAAAGATACGGGAATATTGCCAGACTACGATCTGAGGTACATGAAAAACGAACGAGGACATATGAAATCCATCGTTTTTGCTGATATATCCAGTGAAAAGGCTATGATAAGGGGGCTTATCAGGAACTCCGTTATTATTGGCCTGATAGGATATGCAGTGTTTTTTCTGATAAGTCTTTTCCTTGCAAAATGGGTGACAAAGCCTGTGGAAAAAACATGGAATGAGCAGAAACAGTTCATAGCAGACGCATCACATGAGCTGAAAACGCCGCTTACCGTTATAATGACAAATGCTGAAATGCTCAGCGATAAGAGCTATTCCGAAAGCGACAGGAACGGCTTTACAAGAAATATCCTGTCAACGTCAAAGCGTATGAGAGGATTGGTCGAAAGCCTTCTGGAGCTTGCAAGGCTTGATAATAACAGAACACGGATAAAGCTTGAAACGGTTGATCTCAGCAAGCTGATAAATGACAGTATACTGCCATTTGAGCCGCTTTTTTATGAGAACGATATGGAGCTTTCGGCTGATATAGATACGGACATCATGGTCGCTGGCGACAGGGACAAGCTGAGACAGGTAGTGAATATCCTGCTGGATAATGCGCTGAAATACTCAGATCCGGCAGATAAAGTCACAGTGAAGCTGAAACGTCATAGTTCGGAATGCATCTTGTCAGTATCCGGTCTTGGAACTCCGCTTTCCAAGGAGGATTGCCAGAATATCTTCAAGCGATTCTATCGTGTGGATCAGGCAAGAAATGACGGCCAGAGTTACGGTCTCGGATTATCTATAGCCGAGAGCATAATCAAGGAACATAACGGAAAAATATGGGCTGAAAGCATGAATAGGCATAACATTTTTTATGTTTCGTTACCTGATCAGTAAAAAGCTTTAGGATTGTGTTGCACAAACTTGCGATATTTTGTATGTGTCGCGTTTTGATTTGTGCCTGATAGGTATGTTGAATAACGTGTTTTTCTGAGTAATCTGTTTTTACCCGAAAATTCGCAATAAAATACTTGATTTTATTTCACAAATAGTGTATAATTTGTATAATATTATGGGTATCCGTTAAGGGTGCATGGGAGGAATTATTATGAGGAAACACACAAAAGGCTTTTTATCCGCTATTATTTCAGCGGCATTGTGTACAGCAAGCATACCGCTTAATGTGGTCAATGCAGATATCATTATCGACCATGATTGCAGCGGTATCGACAAGGGCTACTACTTTGAGATAGCAAATAATGATAAGGACAGTCAGCCCGAATTCATGCTCATGCCCGGAGGCAACTATAAGTGCAGCTGGGATAACGATGAGGATTTTTCAGCCGGAAGAGCTTTGAAATTCGCTTCACCGGTCGAATATTCAGAACTGGGAGCCATAAGTTACAAATACTGGAAGCGAATAGATTTGGAGAGCTTCAGCGCTGATGAAAAGTCGTATGTGAGATTCGGCGTAAGGCTCCACAATTCAAAGGGCGACGTATTTGACATACTTGAAATCGACTCTTCTCCTGATAAGAAGAGCATTACAGAAAAGCAGGGCGGATACAAGAAAATAGGAACTCTTGCTTCAAAAGAGGTACTTAACGATTACAGCGTATTAGGTCCCACAGACGGAGAATCTATTGATGTGGCATATAGTCTTTATGTGCGCGGGAATGAGGACGGTAAGGGCAGTACCTTCCTGTGCCGCAGGGACGAGCCTATGGATGTGAATAACGATATCGAGGATCAGAGAAGAATAAATATCAACGAGAAGCTGGACGCTATAGCTGCGGCAGGCTACGACCTCGGAGAGATAACGGACATCGGTCTTTTCCTGGAAAGCTCTTATTCCAAGGGCGAGGCTACGGTATACACGTATGATATTTCTATAGAGAATATGCCCGAGATAGCTCCCGACGAGTATGAAGACGCGTCGTCTCCGCTTATCATAAAGGATTACGATTACGGAGCACGTACAGGCTATTATTACGGAATGGACAGCAGATTCTCCGATGACAAGATGGAAGTCATTGCTCCGTCCTGTTTTAAGGCTGAATGGGATTCAAGGGAAAACGAGTACAACAACGATCCGTATTTTGAGCGCGGAAAGCAGTACGAAAGCGGACAGTCCTACAAGGCTGTCTCGGGTTCTTCTATGGAGTATACCATGAATTTCGACGCTGAGGGCGATTTTTCGGTAAGTACCGTTGCTAAGTTTTCAAGTATTGAAATGCCGGAATACTACCTGTTTAACGAATTCTATATCGTAGACGCCTGCAGCAGAAACTGGGTGCCGTCGGAAAGGGCTGAAAAGATAGGAGAATTCAGTGCGGAAGGTACGGAATACGACGTTTATGACGGTTCAGTCGGTATGATCGGCACAGGCAAGGCGAGATTTACGAGAAAGTATTACTTTATCAGCAAGGACGCTGAGGCAAACGGAATAAAAGGAACAGTTACTGCAAAGCATGATATGGCTCCGTATATGGAGTATGTTTACGATAAGGGTGATCCTATCGGCTGTCCCGATATTCTTGTGGCTCAGTTGAACGGCGGTGTGTCCAAGGGAACCGCAGATCTTGTAAAGTGCGATGTAACTTTCCCTGATTTTGCCGCAGACAGCGGTGAGTTTGAAAGAGAGACAAGAAGGATAGACAGCAGCCGTTTTCTCAATGATATCTGTGTGAATGGTCTTGTTTACGGCAAAAACGGCGATCCTATGACTATGAAGGGCTATGCAGGCGAGGATATAAACTGCAGCTGGGGACGTTATACAGCTCCTGCATTTTCGTCAGGCGATTACGAATATTCCCGTAATTTCTATGTCGGACTCAAGGATATCATGGACGAGAACAGGAAGTACGGCGTCAGAAACAATGAAAGCCTTCTCGTTAATTACTGCGTCAGCATGGGTGACATAACAGCGGTAAAGGAAGACCATTACTGGAGCGCAGGTGCAAGGATAAGTTGCTACAACGAAAAAGCAATGTTCGGAACAGCTTCTTCTGATGAATATGACGGCTGTGAGATCATCGTCGCTGATAAATGGGACGGAGAACTTACAGGCGTAAAGAGTGCCTGCCGCGATCCTCAGGAGGTCGGCGTTATCGAATCAAACGGCGTGAAATACGACGTTATCCTTACTCTTCCTGAGGTAAAGAATGATAATTTCCAATTTGTGCTCCTCAAAAGGCAGAAACAGCTTGAGTCGGTTCCCGGGAAAGAAAACTGCTATGCAGGCACTATAGATGCTGCAGATATCACCAGAAAGCTGGGCGGACTCGGTATCGAGACATATGACATATGGGACGCATTTTTCTCGCTGGAGGTCTATGGCAACGAAGGCACGGCTGTGATCAATTCGGCAGCTGTCGAGAAGGTGAATAAGAAGAAAGTTATTTACACTGATGACGATCTGAATTGTCTCAGCGATTTCGTACTCGGCAAAACATCTGATATCCCCGCTGGAAAGGATTACGACCTTAACGGTGACGGAAAATGGGATATATATGATATCTGCCTTATGAGAAAAGAGATTGTCAATAAGCTTTCTCTGGAGTATGTTGAACCTGATAACCGTAATGGTTTTGTATCGTTCTATGATGTTGTGGGAGATGAAGTAAAACTTTACCGCGGTCCTGATAAAAGTTATGAAGCTGTTGCTTCTATCCCCGCAGGAACACAGATCAGAGAGATCGGTTTTCAGGATATAAAAGATGTGTGGTTCTTTACTGAATACAACGGACAGTATGGCTGGGTAAATTTAAACGAAGGAGTCGATCCTGTTTCCGCAGGCTTCAACTGGGGCAAACCTGTGATATACCTTTATCCGGAGGAGGAGACCGACGTTCACGTTGAGCTTGAACTGACTTCTTCAGACCTTTATACTACCTATCCCAAGTACAACAACGGCTGGGATGTGACAGCATACCCCGACGGTTCACTTCTCAACAAGGCAGACGGCACACATCACAAGTATCTTTTCTGGGAAAGCGTTAACGCACGTACAAGATTTGATTACTCGAAGGGTTTCTGCGTCGCAGGAAGCGATACAGAGAGCTTCCTCAAGGAAAAGCTTACATATATGGGCCTTACGGAAGAAGAAATGAACGAGTTTATCGTATACTGGCTGCCGCTTATGGAGCATAATGCGTATAATCTCATCACATTCCAGGGCGACCTTTATACGGAAGCAGCAAAGCTTGACATCACACCTGCGCCTGACAGTATGCTTCGCATATTTATGGCGTATATTCCGCTTGAAAATGCAGTCGATGTTGAACCGCAGCAGCTTGAGACCTTTGAAAGAAAGGGCTTTACAGTTGTTGAATGGGGCGGCACCAGAGTACAGGATAAAAATATGATTTAAGGCGATCCCTTAGAATAACAGTTAAAAGCTCCGATTTATGATCGGAGCTTTTTTGTGATTAATGAAACGGATAATGCAAGTAAAAAAATTGAAAAGAGTATTGACAAACGGAAAAAGATGTGATATTATATGAGTGTAACAAGTGTGCTACTCGGCATAGTACACATAACACAGAAAGGAGCTGCTTATGTTTTCAATTGACCTGACAAGCCGAATACCCATATATGAGCAGATATATCAGAAGATCGTCATGCTTATCCTTAACGGGACACTTGCAGAGAATGACCAGCTTCCGAGTGTAAGATCGCTTGCTAAATCCACAGGAGTCAATCCGAATACTGTTTCAAAAGCCTATCAGGAGCTCGAACGCAATGGTGTGATATATTCTGTTCCGGGCAGGGGAAGTTTTGTTTCTGCACAGAATTTTGATGAGTTCCGCAAAAAGGTAATGATCGATTTCGATGCTACCGTGAATGAGGCTTTTGAAAGAGGAATATCCCCCGAGGATCTTAAAGCAAGGATCGACACATTATTTTTATCTTACAGAAAGGAAGATCGAATATGATTGAACTGAAAAATACAGTAAAGAAATTCGACGGGTTTACTGCTCTTGACGCTGTCGATCTCACTATAGAAAAGGGTACTGCTTTTGGTCTGCTCGGTTCAAACGGTGCGGGAAAGTCGACTATACTCAGACTTATTTCGGGTATTTACGCTCCCGAATCGGGAGAAGTCCTCATTGACGGCGAAAGTGTTTTTGACAATGTTAACGCAAAACAGAAAGTTTTCTTCATAAACGATGAGACGATTCAATTCGGAAGCTTTACACTGAAAAAGCTTAAAGACTACTATAAGGACTACTATAAGTCTTTTTCGGATGAAATGTTTGAAGCTCTCCGCAAAAAGACAGGTCTTCCCCTCGATAAGAAGATAAATACTTTTTCAAAGGGCATGAAGCGTCAGGCTATAGTTATAATCGGACTTGCCTGCTGTACGGATTATCTTCTGCTTGACGAGGCGTTTGACGGACTTGACCCGACAATGCGTATAATCGTAAAGAAAATGCTTGTTGACGCAATGCTCGACCGCAAGCTCACTGCAATAATCTCATCACATAATCTCAAAGAGATAAACGAGGTCTGCGATACAGCTGCTCTGCTTCACAACGGAAAAATAGTTTTCTCGCGTGATATCGACGATGTAAAGGGCAGCGTGCATAAGATACAGGTCGTATTCAGCAGGAATGAGGACGGTACGGTCGCAGATTATAAAAAGGAAGACTTTGTTCAGGACGGAATAGAGATACTTCACTATGAGCAGAGCCAGAGTATATGCTTCATAATCGCTAAGGGCGACATAGAGGCTATCAAGGCGTCCCTTGTGCCAAAGCATCCTATGCTTACAGAAGTAATACCGCTCACACTTGAAGAAATATTTATCTATGAACTGGAGGTGCTCGGATATGACAGCAGCGACAACATCACCGAATAAGAAAAAAAGCTTCTTTTCTGTACGTCTTAAAAGCAGGTTTTCGCAGGATATGAAGCTGCTTATAACTAATATGGTTTTTCAGCTTCTGTGTCTTCCCGTTCTTATGGGAGTACTGCTGAGAGAGATGTATATCGACGAAAATAATATCCCGGGCGGCTCTGAAAGTCTGCCGTTTGTGATCATAGCGGTAATTTCGCTCATGCTCAGCATTTCACTGGGATTTGTTATTCCTATGATGAATTTCCGCTATCTCTACAATAAATCCCTTGTGGACATGAACTATTCACTGCCGCTCAGCAACCGTCAGCGTTTCTTTGCGGATTACATTTCGGGACTTGTTGTATATATCGTTCCCTTGCTTGTAGGTATCGCAATTGCTGCGATAGAACTGCTTATCGGTTCGGCATTTATAGATATGCACGAGTTCTTTGATTACATCCCGCTTGTCCTGAAGATCACTTCCATAGCGATACTCGGCATGATAATGCAGTATTCCCTTGCGGTATTTGCCATAAGCTTCGCAGGCAGTACTTTTGAGGCTTTGTTCAGCATAGCGGCTGTAAATATCATGATCCCCTCATTTATAAGCCTTACATGGGAAAACATCGTCAAGGCTGCACATTTCGGACTTGACAGCAGCTCTATCGTCAAGAACTTTACCTTCTTTACAACAAGTCCCGCAGGCATTTTCGGATATATCATATACTTCCTTAACATCAGCGAACGTTCTCCTTATGATGTTTTAATCGACGGAAAAGAGAGATTACCCTTATTCGTGAATTCAAGCTATTCAGGTTTTATGCTGAGAGCTCTGCTTTTTACAGCCTTTATCGTTATGGTGACTTATCTGCTTTATAAGCACCGCAAGGCAGAGGACGTTTCAAAGCCGTATGTTTACAAGGGATTCTATTATGCAATAATGTCTGTTACTATATATTGCATCGTTTCTCTGATGAATATGACAGACTTTTCAAACAGACTGATCGCCGCTCTTATCATAAGCGGAATAATCTGGTTCGTTATGGAGGTCATCAGACGCCGCGGCTTCAGACGCTTCTGGACTGCAGTGGTCGGCTTTGCTGCGGCAAGTGCTGCCGTAATAGGGGTGATAAAGGTCATTGATGTTACCAATGGTCTCGGAAGAGCAAAGTACGTTCCTTCAGTCTCATCTGTCACTGATATGGAGATCAATCTGAGCGGAAGAAATGAAGTCCTGGACGTTAAAAAACGCTTTTTGAGCGATAAGCAGCTGATAGGCGATATTGTCGAGTTTAACAGGGAGGTCGTTGACAGGCATTTTCATCACGATAAGTATGAATATGAGCTCTCTGAGATAAAATACGGCGAAGAAAATAAACACCCGTATCAATATACTCCGGATCCTTATTATTCCTATGACGGGGAGTGGATAAAAATAACCTATTATACAAGGAGCGGAGCAGCTATTGTTCGCCGATATTACGTTCCGACAGCAATGCTCACTGATTTTGCCTGTGATCTGTATACAAGCGAAGAGTTTGCAGAACAGATAACAGGTGAGCTGTACAGGTACAGCCTGCATAAGAAACGCGGTTTATATACCGATTACGCATATAATCCTGAAGAAGCGGAATACAGTATTATCAGACTCGCTGATAAGAGAGGCGGAGTAAAGGAGGAGTTGCTTTCTGTTGAATACGGAAAGGAATTCTTTGAAGCTTTACGTATGGACATGACTGCAATGACGCCTGAGGAGCTGAAGAATTCCGAATACTATTGCAGCCTGGAAGGCCTGATAATTAATTCTGCGTGTCATAATGCTGTTGCGTTCATGGAAGATCATGGTATAAAATACAAAAATACATCAAAAGAAACGATATATCAGATGGATCGTGATAACAATTATATAACGATAGTTTCAGACCCCGAGTATTTGTTTCCTGTTCAGGCATTCAGTGATTCCAATTTTATCAGCGGATATTATAGAGACTATGATTCCGAGGATCTATGCGACTGTATAAAGCTTGACCGTATCCTCAGCCTTGGTATAAACAGAGACCGCATTTTTTATGATTACAGCATAAAAAGAATTGTGGATTATGACAATGCGGAAGCAGTTGAAAAGCTTCTTGATATAGCTACACCGATCGTTATTGATGAAAAAGTGATCGCAGAGGTACAGTTGGCCCAATCAACGCTTTATGTTACAGACCGTCCGGGCAATCGCGAGATCGTTGAAGAAGCAGAAGAAACTATGAGAATGGTCAACGTAAAGAATTGAGAGGCTGTAATGCTAATCAGGAGTTTTTAGATAAAAAACACTGCTCATGAACAAAAGAAATCAAAAAAGCCGATATTTCCTGAAATGTGAAATATCGGCTTTTGATGTTTTAGTCAGTTATGTAATCATTTGACTTTTTTAGTATTATGTATTCAATTTGGTTTGCTCTTTAATAAATTGAAAGTTTATAACCTTTTGTTAAAATGCATGTATATATTAATTATATTAATTGAATTCAGACGTTTACAATTGTTTACAGCTCGAAAAGCTACTTTTTCAACAAAAAATGGGGTAGCTTTTTTATGCTGAATATTAATAATGTGGAAAGTAATAAAAAATATTGACTTTCTTTCCGCCTTGCAATATACTTATAGTGTATCAGAAAATCATGATATAAGGGAGGCTAAAATGGGATATTATTTGTACGATAAAAGCGGTCAGAAAGCTGATACACTTATCATTGGGTGAGCTGACGATCATTCTGGCAATGATATTCCTCAGCCGTCATAAAAGTTATGGGAACCGTTTTTATACAATGGCAGTACATTGGCGCAGTTCAGATAAGTCAGAGGATAAATAAAAAGCTTTATTCTGAAATACTGCAAAAAAGAGACAATTTAATTTATCACAAATCAAAAAGGAGTATAATGGCTAATGAAAAAGATACTTAATAAGATCACTTTAAGTTTGTTATCATCAGTGATAATATTGCCGAATATGATATCAGGCAATGTGTTTTCAGCAGGAAATGCTAATGGAACAGCTCCGATAATCGGTACAAACGGCAGTGAAACTGTAAACGGAACTTCCGGAGATGACATAATTGATGGTCTGGCTGGAGACGATTTCCTTTGCGGTTTTGATGGCGAAGATACGTACATTTTCGGAAAGGGTTATGGCAATGACTCTGTTAATGAGTGGGGCAGCGATCACAGCTTTATTGTTTTCAATGATGTTGATTCTGATGAGATCTCAACTTCGATTGACAGCTCATATTCATTGGTAATATCTGTAAAAGGTACAAAGGATTCTGTCAAGATCAGCAGCTGGGCATGGTCAGCTTCAACATATACACTGATATTTGCAGACGGAGCAGAAGGCTATATACAAAAGGGCACAAATGAGCTCGTTCTTACAAAGGAGCCGGGGGCTGTTGAAGAAGAAACAGTTGATCCTGTAGAAGAGGAGCCCGTTGCTCCTGTAGAGGAGGAGCCGGTTGATCCTGTAGAGGAGGAGCCCGTTGCCCCTGTAGAGGAGGAACCCGTTGCTCCTGTAGAGGAGGAGCCCGTTGACCCTGTAGAGGAGGAACCTGTTGCTCCTGTAGAGGAGGAGCCCGTTGCCCCTGTAGAAGAGGAGCCGGTTGATCCTGTAGAGGAGGAGCCCGTTGCCCCTGTAGAGGAGGAACCCGTTGATCCTGTAGAAGAGGAGCCTGTTGCCCCATCCGAAACAGAGACTATTGAAGTAGGAAATGACGATCCTGTTGAAGAAGAGAACGCTGATCCGGCAGAACCGGTTATTGACAAGGGTTCGGACGAAGATACTGTTACATTTGAAGTTGGCTGAGATATGTGATATTAGAGCATAATTATGCCAAAAAGCCGATGCATTGCATCGGCTTTTTTCTTTTCACATTGTTTAGTTCATTGCTTGTTCAAGAGCATTTCTTGCGGCTTCGATGATACCGTTTGAGCTGTACGTAGCGCCTGAGCAGGCGTCAACTCCGTCAGCGCTGAGGCTGCTTTTTATCTGAGGTATCACCTTATTCACAGCATCGCCGAAATAGTCGGGATCGTCAGCGTCGGCAGTTGCCGAAATTGCAGTGATAACATCATTTTCAACTGTGATGGAAACGTGGACTTTTCCGTCATAGCCCTCGCCTGTACCCTCAAAAGTACCGTTCCTGAAGCGGCTGTTCTGCTGCGGAGTTTCTTCCGGTTCAGCTTCTGCAGGCTGTTCGTTCTGGGTTTCAGCTTCGTTGGTTGGCTCTGTAGTTTCAGCGGTTGTAGTTTCAGTGCTTTTTTCGCTTTTATCGGAAGTTGTTGCAGTTGTCGCGGTTGACTTTGCTGTTGCAGTCGTTTTTGATGTGGAAGCTGTGGAGATAGCTGTTGTTTCTGTAGGAGCCTGTTCGTTTTCGGGAGTTTCAAATGTCGAGCTTGCCGATGTGCTGACAGGCTTTGACTTAACATTTGTGTTACGTGAAACAACTCCGCAGAGACATATGGGGAGAATAAAAGCACAGGCACAAACTGCATTCGGAATGAGCTTTGAGGCGTTTTCTTTTCTGGAAAGATAATACTTTCTCAGTCTGAGTACAGCGTAACCGATGAATACTGCACTGTATACGAGAACGCTGAGGAAATAGCCCTCTCTGCCTTTCTGAGCCTTCGGAACAAAAAGTACCATGATATGAATGTATATCATCGCATAGAAGAGATAAGCGAAGCGCTGTATCTTCTTCCATGTTTTTGCGTCCATTTTCTTACGGACAGCCTTGAAGGACATTACAGTCAGCGGTACCATTATCAGTGTCATTGCAGCCGATAAAACAAAGGTTATGACGAAGTCCCTGAAAGCGCCGCCGCTGCCTGTCCTGCCGTTTATGAGGCTTGACACATATCTCATACCGAATGTAACTATGTGCGAAAGTGTGAGCACAGCGGCAGTTATGGAAAGCTCTCCTCTTATGGGCATGAGCTTTTTTATGGGAGCCGAGCCGTTGGGAAGAGCTCCTGTAAACATTACGACTGCCCAGAAAGCAGCTCCGAGAGCTCCGCGTGAGAACATACCCAAAACGTTATCTCTCACAAAGCTGTTGTTTATGGTGATATCGGACTGTGCTGCTACAATAGAAGCAGCTGTGAGAACAGCAGCCGCGACATAGAATATCACGGGGCGCCTTTTAAGCTGCTTATTGAGGATAAATGCTGTAAAAAGCGCAATTAGAAGTGAAATGATAAATAACATATATTATTACAACCTTTCAGCAATTGACCCCCGAGCCGCAAAAGCTACAGGGGTCAGCTGCATTAAATTTATCTGTCAGGAAACGAAATATCAGTCGTTTTGCTTTCTGAGCGCAAAAGCTGCAGCTCCTGCAATAGTGAGAAGCGCTAAAGGCAGAGCCATTCCGTTTACGCCTGTTTTCGGACTGTTTGAAGAAGATGATGTGGTTTTTGCAGCTGTTGTTGAAGCTGCCTTCGTGGTAGTTGCTGCAGCAGCTGCTTCATTATTGACTTCAAAGCTGTATGGTGCATTATAGCCTGTTGAGTTGAGAGTGACAGTGTAAGTACCGCAGTTTTCAAATACCTTTGCTTCGCTTACTGTAGCATTGAGGTCGATAGAACCGTCCTCTTTGAAGAGCTTGATACCCTTGCTGCCTGTTGCTTTGTAAGAAGTTCCGTTTATATCAACAGTAGCAAGGTTACTGATGAAGTTTGCAGCGTCATCGGCAGTAAAACCGTCAGTGGCTGTGAGCTTTCCGTCTGCGAACTTTACGGGGATATCATTTGTGGTAAGCAGGAACTGAGCAGTCATGGGAGCATATTTGCCGCTTTCATCGTTAACGGTTACGTTATACTTACCGGGCTTTGCATTTGTATAGCTTACCTCTGTTTCGGTAGCTGTGAGTCCCTCGTCTGTACTGATGACCTTCTTGTAGTCCTCGGGAAAGCCTGTGATCGAAAGGGCTGTTCTGCCTGTGCCTGCGGAAGCGTCCTCAGCCTTGACTTCGCCTGCAAATCTGATAGGAAGGTAATGCTCGCCGACATTTACAGTGGTATATCCGTCAAGTGTGATAAATGTTACCGAGGTCACTGTCTTGCCCATTGAGCTTGCGTAGTTTTCGTATTTTACATGGTTTCCGTGGTATTCTACAGTCTTTATGCCTGCCGACCATGCATAAGACCCCGATCTCCAGATGTTTTCGAGATGACGCATAGCGTAATGGTCGTTTTCCTTTGTGTTGATTATTACGCCGTAAAGAACGGTATTCTCCGGATAGCCTGCTACCTTGATCTGATAGTCGCCGTAATAGCTGTTTGTTGAAACTGTTGCAGAGCCGTCAACTGTCTGCTCGCCGTTTGTGTCAACGAGCTTCGATACGCTGAGAGAATCGCCTGAAAGGGATACTTCCTTGTATGCTGTTGGCTTGCTGTCAAGGGGAGAGAAGTCATACTTTTCCTTGAGAGCATCAACGTCGGCTGATGATACTTCAACCGGGAATTTTACGCCGAGGATAGTTCCGTTGCCGTTGTTGTATGTTCCCTCAACGATCTCGCCTGCGCCGTTCATGCCCCACTTGCCCTTTGTGGTCGCGGAGGAAACAGCGTCAACAGTGTATGCGTCCTCTATCTCTGCCTTGTAGAATTCGGCATATGGTATGTTCATGGTACCGTATACCTTTTCGTTGTCCGCAGCAGATGCCGATAAAGGCGAAGCTGCAAGAGCTGCCATACAGACTGCTGTACTCAATAGTGTACTAAGTTTTTTCATTTGTCAAAATACTCCTTTTGTTAGTGTAATGTCGTGTAAAAAAATTATACAGACTAAGTATATTTTACAACAAATGGTGGCTTGTGTCAATGTGAGTTTTTAATAACATAAATAATTAAAGAACGTCAATTTTTAGTCAAACAATGTATGGCATTGCCTGATACATTGGGACTGCATAACGTTTTGCGCCAAATATGTATCAAATATTACGGGATTGTAAATTTTGACAAAAGAATATTGCGAAAAATCCGCATTTGTGCTATGATATCTTAAAGTCGCAAGACTTAATGATAATAAAAGGAGTAATTACTATGAAAATCAAAAAAATCATCGCAGCTGTTACGTCACTTGCGCTCATTGGGGGAGCGTATCCTGCAACTTCAAACACGGACATACTTATCACAGCCTGTGCAGATGAAGAAACAACCGTATCGACTGAAAAAGAAGTATCCGCAGAAGCTGACAAGGGGGAAAAGGCTTCGGAGAAGAGCGGAGAAAAAACTGTAACACCTGAGAGCAAGGACAAAAACGATACTGAAACTGCCGAGGTGGGCGACATTGAGGAGCCCGAAGAAGAATGCTCCGCAGTATTCGAGACTGAGGAAACGGTCGGCGGGGTTAAAATAATGCGCGTTACCGGCATAAAGGGAGACACTCTCGTTATCCCTGCTGAGATAGACGGCAAGCCCGTTGTTAGTGTTGAAGATGACGCCTTTAACCGTTCCCCTGAACTGCCCCAAAATGTGGTAAATCTGAAAATAGAAGCAAGCTTACCTGCGCTTTACGGCGAGCAGTTTCTTTTTTTCAATTCGCTTGAGAATATTGAGATAGGCGAGGGCTTAGAGACTCTGGACATCTCTATTTTCAGTTCTTCCAAAGAAACCCTCAGATCCCTAAAGCTCCCCGACAGCCTCAGAGATATACGCAATAGGAACGTTAGTTATTTCAGCAAGCTTGAAGACGTCACCTTAGGAAAGGGACTGGTATCTATCGGCGATTATGCCTTTTGGAACTGTCCGATAGAGTCCATTGAGCTTCCCGACAGTGTTGAATATATTGGTCATAGTGCATTTATGGGCTGTTCCATAAAGTCACTTACCCTTCCGGACAAGCTTGCGAGCATAGGAGAAAGGGCATTTGCGTTATGTGATGAGCTTGAATATGTAAAATTCGGTTCAGGTCTGAAAAGACTGGATTATTCCCGTGTGTTTGAGAATGATTTCAACCTTAAGACCGTAGAGTTTAACGAAGGCCTGGAGACTATCGGCAATGAAGCTTTCAGGAAATGCTATTTACTTAGCAAGATAAATCTGCCTTCCACGCTTGAAAAGATAGAAGAGATGGCGTTTGATTGTACAAGTATTGCGGAGGTAGTTATTCCTGCATCCGTTAAAGAGATAGGCGCGTATGCATTCACATATATGCCCGATAAGGAAAAGGACGTGGTGCTGACAGAAGGCAGCAATACCGTCATCATACCTGCAAACGACGCGGAAACAAGCATTACCGTTCTTAGCACCGACTGTAAATTTTCGGGAAATAATGTAGTGTTCGGTCTTGATGAATATGACGTGCTCTACGGCTATGAGGGCTCTACTGCCGAGAATTATGGTAAGTTAGACGGCAGGATCCAGTTCATAAAGCTTGTGAAGCATGACGAAAGCATGAAGCTCAAGGAATTCATTCCCGAATTCAATCTGTACAAACTAAACGACCATACAGTAGTTTTCCCTGCGGAGGTTGACGGCAAGCCCTTCACAAAGCTCGTATGGGACAGCAGCCTTAAGGATACCTATGACTTTACAGGGATCAATACAATAATTGTCGAGGGCAACGTAAGAGATCTGGATTACAGCGTATTTGCGGACTTCCCCGACGTTGCACACATAATTATAGGCGAGGGTATCAGAAGTATCGGCAAAGACGACCTGGAAAAATGCAGGAAAACGTTAAAGACAATAAAGCTTCCCGACAGCCTTGAGACCATAGAAGAATTCGCATTCATTAATTTTGACAAGCTTTCGGCTGTTGAGCTCGGAAACGGAATTAAAAGTATCGGAGACTATGCTTTTGATAGCTGTGCCTTTCTTTCCTCTGTAACTTTTCCCGATGGCCTCAGGACTATAGGCATAGGCGCTTTTGAGAGGTGCTATAATCTTATCTCGGTAAATATTCCCGACAGCCTCAGAACCATAGACGGAGGAGCTTTCAGAGACTGCTATAACCTTGAAGAGGTAAAATGCGGCTCAAATCTTGTAAGTATAGGCAAAAATGCTTTTGATGGGGATTATAACCTTAAAAAAGTGACTCTGAATGAAGGACTTAAAGAGCTTGGAGAGAGTGCTTTTAATAATTGCTGCCTCCTCGAAGAGGTGAATATACCTAACACGCTTAAACGGATAGAGACAGGCACGTTTAATGAAACAAGCATATATGACCTTGTTATTCCCGAAGGCGTGGAATTCATCGACAGCAATGCATTCAGTTTCTTACAGTCGAAAGACGGTGACAAAGAAAAAACTGTTTTTAACTATGATGGTTCGGAGCTCAAGGAAGCTACTATAGTTATACCGAAGAAGACAAAGGAACTTAACATAACGATACTCAATCCCGAATGTGTGCTTAAGGGCACTCCCTTCGACGGAGAGATAGACAAGATATACTGCTATAATAACTCGACTGCAATGAAATTATACAACATTTATGAATTGGAATTCCTTGATACCATGGGCGACGTAAATGAGGACGGTCAGGTGGATATGGCAGACGCCGTGCTCATCATGCAGGCTCTTGCAAATCCCAATAAGTACGGACTGAACGGCACAGATCCCCGCCACATCACAGAGAATGGTGTTAGAAACGGAGACGTTGATCAGGATTCACCCGGACTTACTCCTAATGACGCCCTTAGAATTCAGGAATACCTTCTCGGTATGCGCGAGAATTTTTAAATTAATGTATTGATAATATAATGAACGCGGCAGCTAAACAGCTGCCGCGTTTGGTAACAAATTACGCATTATGAAAAATGAGCAACTGAAATGAAAAAAGTAAACTGAAAGATAGTCGGCGGAGTATTAATTTATGGCTGTGCGTTGTTCACGATGTACGGAGTATCGCTAATAGCCAAAAGAACTGATAACGATGCAATGTCCATAGCTATTACAGATATGGAAAATGAAATACAAATCGTGATACTTAATGCATGCCATTGCGAAACAACTTAAACTAAGTTATTCGGAAGATGTTTTATTGAATAAAAAAAGGCGGCAAAGCCGCCTTTTTTACATATTATGCTGTGAATATGAGAGGTGTGACAGTATTGCAACTGTGAATGATCTGTATTATAGATTTCACCATGATATATTCGTTTGCTTTGATAAATAATATTTTTGACTTTTTAGGATCAGGAAATGATATCATTGTAATTTACCCAGCCCTTATCATAGGTTGAATAGAGCCAGGTGCCGTTCATATGGCTGTATCCCGAATCGGCACTGAAATTATAGCAGGCTACCTTTTCAAAATACACCTTTTTTCCGTAAGTACGCTTCTTGACCGAAGCAACTACCTTAGCGTTCTTTGACGGGCTTTCTCTGAACTTTGTGCCTGCCTTTACGTCAGCTCTGTAAGAAATGTCATAACAGCAGCACGGTATATATTCTGCTGATGCCGTAACAGCGGATTCATTGGTCACATACTTTGCTGAAGCGGGAACTGTTACTGCCCCCATCATGGCAAAAGCAGCGATAAAAGCGGAAACTCTTCGTTTGATGTTTGTCATATTGATTACCTCCGTAATTCTTGATCTTATTCTGGATCTGAAGTATATTAAATAGTTCGGCGCCTGAACTCTTTAATCGTTTCAGGGCAATTCGATATATGGATTGTCCTTTCATAAATAACAATCGCAGCAGGGAAACAAAGTGTTACATTTCTGGAAAAAATTTTAAAAAAAGTTTTACGTAAAGATCTTTCACTGTATTATGAGCGGTAATTGTATTAACGCACAAAATCTCATTTGCAACTTTGTATGAACTGCCTATTTTTTGTTCGGGTTTGTAAACTTTAATTACAGTTTATTGAAGCAGTTGGGTAAAAATGGTAAAATAGAACTAAGAATACAGGATAGATGTTCTTTTATAATCAGGGGGGATCATATCATGAGATTCCGTGCAATTGTTGACAGTATCGGGAAAGCTGCTTGTGTAATATCAGTTGAAAAAATAGATTACGATACATATGGAAAAATCAGGATAGTTACGGGAAATCAGGCTTATGTAGACACGATCGAAAGACCTGTAGACGGAATGAGTATGCTGAAGCGAAAATTCGTACCGAATTCCGAATACTGCGATTATGTGGAAAGAGACCTGAATTTTGAAGAGGCCTGTTATGAAGCGGCTGTGCAGAAGAAATGCGTTCACTCCTATGCACATCCTACAAGATTCGATATATGGTTCGATATGTCGTTCGTACCGCTGTATTCAGACGACGGCAACATATGCTATTGCCTGTATATCGTTGATGTTGATCTGAAGCCGGATGCAAAGAGAATGGCAAAGCCTTCGGGAAACATAGCCTCTTATGTGCTCGAGACCTGTATTAAGCTGCAGAATCCCGATGATTTTCAGCAGGCAATGAAAGAGGTATGCTCTGATATCCGCGATCTATGCGAATCCGAGCATTGCTGTATCCTGCTAATGGATACTGCGAACAGAAAGTGTTCCGTACTGTGCGAAGCCTTTTCAAAGGATACGGATCTTCTTCCTATGGACAGATACGTGGACGACGCCTTTTACGATATTGCCTATTCGTGGCTGGACACCCTTGCGGGAAGCAACTGTCTGATAGTAAAAAACGAGCGCGATATGGAAGTTGTCAGGGAACGCAATCCCATATGGCATAATTCCATTACAAGTGCAGGCGGTAAAACGATAGTACTGTTTCCGCTTATGTTCAAAAATGAACTGTTGGGCTACATATGGGCTATCAATTTCAGCGATGATAAAGTCAGCACTATCAAGGAAACACTGGAACTGACTACGTTTATCCTTGCGTCTGAGCTTTACAGCAACAGAATGGTCGAGCACCTCAGGTATCTGAGCTATACCGACGCGCTTACGAAACTTCCGAATCGTTTTGCAAGCTCGGATTATGTTGCCGACCTTGTCAGACGGGAAGAAAGATTTACCGTAGTCTCGATAGATCTCAATCATTTTAAGAGTATCAATGACGCATTGGGATTCAAGGCAGGAAACAAGGTGCTGACCGAAGTCTCAAAGCGCTGGAAAGCCATTTCCGATAACAGGAGTTCGGGATATACGGACTACATGACCCGTCTGAACGGCGATGAGTTTCTGCTTATTATTCACGGATACAGTTCCGATGAAGAGCTGAGAAGCATTATTGCACGATATGCCGACGCTCTCAATGAAAGTCTGACTGTGGACGGCTGTGATATTTACATAACGGCAAGCTTCGGATATGCTGAGTATCCTACGGACGCAAGTACGGCTGATTCACTTTTATCGCACGCGGATCTTGCTATGAATGAGATTAAAAAAGCCAACAGCAGCGATCATATCCTTAGGTATTCTTCCGATATCCTCAAAAATGAGCGTACTCTTGAAATCGAGAACATAATACGCAAAGCCCTGAAAAATGAAACGATATACTTCAATTTACAGCCGCAGTATGACATGGAACACAAGCTTCGCGGCTTTGAAGCACTTGCACGTATGAAGGACTCTGACGGAAACTTCATTTCTCCGGGAGAGTTCATACCCGTTGCGGAAAAAGTCGGTCTTATTGATAAGGTAGACAGTATGGTTTTCAGGAAAGCTACGGATTTTTTCAGCAGCCTTGTGAAAAAAACAGGATTTGATCTGACTCTGAGCCTTAATGCTTCGGCAAGACACCTTATGAAAAAAGGTTTCCTTGAGGAGATAAGGGAGCTCATAAATAAAAGCGGTATCGCTTCGATCCAGATCGAGATAGAGATAACCGAATCCATACTTATCGACTCGGCTGATAAGGCTCTGGATTGTATAAATGCCCTGAGAGAAATGGGCGTGAAAATTGCCATAGACGATTTCGGCACAGGCTATTCGTCTCTGAGCTATCTCAGCAAGATACCTGCAAATCTGCTGAAAATAGACAAGTCGTTTATTGATAAGATAAATACAAGCGAGTCCTCGAAGCAGTATGTTGCGGCGATGATCTCAATGGGACATATCATGGGACTTGACGTTATTTCGGAAGGCGTCGAGGAACAGGAACAGCTTGAAGCTCTTCGCACCATCGGCTGCGATTATGTGCAGGGCTTCATATGGGGACGTCCCATGTCGGCAGAGGACGCGGAAAAGCTCGTGAACGATATTATAGCATGATTTGATAGTGTCAGGTGACCGCCCTCAATCTGATATGCACCTCCAAAAGTGTCTAACTTTTGGGGTGCATATCAGATTGAGGGCGGTTTTTTTATAATTATGACATCTGAAGCTTGGAAACAAGTCCGTAAATACGCTGTTTTCCCAAGGATATTCCTCTTGCCGGAAAAAAACACAAAAAATTTTTTTCATTGATGTAACACTTGATATTTGCATTCCGATTGTTGTTTATGAAAGGTCGACCACAACAAAACGTTCCGCAAGGACACATCAAAACGCACATACAGGTTATTATGTGCAGATTATTATAAAAGAGAATATCGGAGGAAATCATTATGATCACCAAGAATATCGTTTCTGTTATTGCCGCACTCGGCATTATGCTTTCAGCAGCTCCCATCACATCAGCTTATGCAGCTGAGACAGCAACAGCTTCCGTAACATCAGAAGCTTCTGACGGAAATGTCAGCATAGAGCAGCTTGTCGGTCAGTGGAAATATCAGGTTTCTGATACTAACTATGATGTTGATATCAGCTCAAAGGACAATGGCACAGTTGTTATCAGCAAGGACGGAACATACACATATACAGATGTAAACGGAAAAACTTCAACAGGTACAGTAAAGCTCGGTTTTGAGACTATCGGAAGCACGACCTTACAGACAGTTGACTTCTATGAGGGCTCAGAGCATAAATTCGGCGGTTATTACCGTCAGAACGATCCCGACGCATTATATATGGGAAATAACCGTATTTCACGTCTTGTCCGCAAGGGTTCGGCAGAAGTTAACCTAAATGATTTCCTGGGCAAGTGGAAATATCAGGAATCCAACGGCGGCTATCCTGTTGATATTTCCGCAAGAGAGAGCGGAACATTTGAGATCAGTGCAGACGGTACATATAAATACACTGATATTGACGGCAATACGAGCAAAGGCGAAGTAAAGGTCGGCGATGAGACTATCGGCGGCAAAATGTTTGCAGTTCTCAGATTTATCGAAGGTTCGGAGATAAAATATACCGCTACTTGCCTTAATGCAAGACCTGATGAGCTCTATCTCGGCAATTCCGGCAGAATACGCCTTGTGCGCGAGGCAGACAAAAAGTCTCTTAATACTCATGCTATTGAAAAAATGGAAGCTTACTCATTTTTTGACAGCCTTTTTGCAAGCGGAATTGCTCACAGTGACGAGGAAGCATTCAAAAAAGGTGATATAAGCTACTATGAAGTCACTGATTTTTCATTATTCAAGTCAATTGAAGAGCTGAAGGATATCATCGGAAAGAAATTCACAGGTGAAGTGAAAGACTACTTCATGAAGGAATGCGACGCACGTTTTGCTGAAAAAGACAATATTCTTTATGAATCAGACGGCAGAAGAGGCTCGCTGCTGTTCGATACAAGTGAGGGCGTTATGGTATCAGATGTTACCGCAGACAAATTCACGGCAACAACGGTTTTAAGCAATCAGATACAGGGCAAATGCAAAGCGGTATTTGTACTTGAAAACGGCAGCTGGAAGATGAGCAGCTTTACTACCGGCGACTTCAAAACCGAAAGCGCACCTGTTGTAAATCCTGTTGCTTCAGTTATCGGAGATGCCAACTGCGACGGTCAGGTCGATATGTCCGACGCTGTCCTTGTAATGCGGGCGCTTGCAAATCCGAATAAATACGGCGAGAATGGCACAGCAACGATACATCTTTCCGCACAGGGCAGAGCTAATGCAGATTCAGACGGCAATGGCCTGACAGTAGGGGACGCTCATACGATCCAGGAAAAGCTTCTTGATCTTTGATCACAAAGTGTACTCAATACTCGTCTGAAAACTAAATTGATATAAGGAGACAAAAAGATGGAAGGAAAAAGGGGAATATTATTAAAAAGAGTCATAATTTTCTTGATCGCTGTAGGAGTAATAATAGCGGCAGTTCCAACGTGGATAGTTGCTAAAAGGGCTTACTGCAATAAATTCTATGAAAATATGGACAATAAATGCAACGGAATAAGCGAGCTCGGCGATTATATCGACTACGGTATGCTGAGCAGCGACCTGAAAAAGCTGGTAGATAAAAACGACTTCAGATTTTCAAGCGATGAAGAAATGTTCTCATTCTGCGACAAATATAAGAATATGGACTATAAATACGAAATAAACGGCAGCTGGTCGGATTATTTCCCTACGGATAAAAGCAGCCTGTATGACAAATTGGCGCGGGAAGTAACTATTGACGGCGAAACATACAATATCTATATTTCCTTTGTTTTCAGGACAGGAACATTTTTCAGACCTGAAATCGTTGATCTCAGTACGAACGCTTACATATCCGACAAGCAGAAATAATGCTTTATTGATGACCTGTTATGAAAGCTCCCGAAAATGGCAGAAGTTCATTTTCGAGAGCTTTTTTGTGCAATACAGCGCATGGAACACTTTCTTGACCGTTTATACACAGACCGTGACGGAAATACGCGATGGGATACGGTGCAAAGCCGTCAGAAATATTTTTTGGATTGTTGTCTGAAATCAGATAAAAAGTTGAAATTCTCCTGTTATGATGTTTGTACAACAATGAAAGGAGTGTCTGTATGGACAAAAAAATAGTCATAAAAGGCATGAATAAATTCTACGGGAGAAAACAGGTGCTGTTTGATATAGACCTTACTATCGGGCAGGGTATGTTCGGCCTGCTCGGGCGTAACGGCGCGGGAAAAACTACGCTGATGAAGACTATCGCTGCTCTTCAGCCCAAAAAGAGCGGCGAGATAACTGTATGCGGTGTCCCCGTGAAAGAAGCGGCAAAGATACGCTCAATGACAGGCTATCTGCCCCAGGATTTTTCCATGTATCCGAATATGCGCACGGACGAGGCTCTTGACTACCTCGGTGCACTTTCGGGCATACCTGCCGCAGAGCGGAAAAAGAGGGTAGGATCGCTGCTGAAAAAAGTTAACCTGTATAATGACCGCTCCAAGAAGATAAAACAGCTCTCGGGCGGTATGAAGCGCAGACTCGGTATCGCACAGGCTCTGCTCCATGATCCTGAGGTGCTCATCGTTGATGAGCCGACCGCAGGTCTCGACCCCGAGGAGCGTATACGCTTCCGCAATCTGCTCTGCGAAACGGCTGAGGAGCGTATTGTCATACTCTCTACCCATATCGTCGGTGACGTGGAGTCCACCTGTGAGAATATAGCCATTATGGACGAGGGAAGGATACTATGGCATGGTACTGTCAGCGAGCTGATCGAAAATGCGCGCGGTCATATTTATACTGCCAATATAGAGAAGCGGTACATGGCTCAGATAAAGAAGGAATACATCGTTACAGGAATGGTGTCGCAGGCTGAATACACGACTGTCACTATCGTTTCCGATTCTGAGCCCGACCTGCCGAATGCAGTTCTGACCGAGCCTGACATCGAGGGGGCATATATGTACTGCCTGCGCTCGAATGGCTGCGATATGAAAGGCGGTGATGAGTAATGCTGTTCAGGCATGAATGCAAAAAAATACTGCGCTCGGCAGCATTCATCGTGTACTGCATACTGTCGCTGCTGTTCTTCTTCACGAACTACTTCTCCGATTGCACCGGCAAAGAGGATGTCGGAAGAGATGGACTCGTTGCGGTCGAGGATCATGACCTGATCATGGAAGGTGCGCTGAATTCGCTTATGGAGGATTACAATTCAAACAAGTATATATGCTACCCGTACGGATACTATAAGGCTGTCCGCCTGAAAGGCAGCAAGCGCGACAAGATCAGGGAATACCTGAAAGAGATAACAGGTACCGACGAAAAAGGTTTTGAGGAACTTCTTGATAAGGGGGAGGCCTATTACGAAGGATACTCGGCAGAGGCGCAGTACGGATATCATGATATACCCGTAAAGGAGAATTTTTCATACGACAGGTTCAGGGAGATAATGGGTGATGTTGATGATATGCTGGGCGGAGGCTCTGTGTACAGACCTGACAATCTCATGTATTCGTTTTCGCTCGTTCCCATGTCCGAGGAGCAAATACAGGCAGAGCAGGACGGCTTCTACAAGGAAGACAGGATCACGCGCGGACTTGCAAGGCTTTTCTGCGATTACACAGGTATAATCCTTGCGATACTTCCAGTATTCGTTGCTGCGTGGCTGACTGCTGCAGACAAAAAACGCCGCATGGAGGAGCTTGTCTACACGAGGAAAACGTCTTCGGTAAAGCTGGTGTTCACGCGGTATGCTGCTCTTCTGTGCACGATGTTTGTCCCCGTTTTCGCGGAAATGGTCGTTGCGCTGCTGGAGGCGCTTTCGGTATACAAGGGAGAGTCAATGGATATGCTTGCATTTTTCAAGCTCCCAACGGTATGGCTGCTGCCTAACCTTATGTTCACCACGGCGCTGGGAGTACTTCTCACTGAAATATTCTCGTCGGCTTTCGCGATACTCACGCAGACCGTTGTATGGTTCTACAGTGTAATGATAGGATTCGGGCAGCTTGCGGGAAGGATAGGCAGATTCACTCTTGTGTGCCGTCACAACACTCCTATGGAAAGAAACGTATTCCTAGAAAGCCGGAACAATTTCATTTTCAGCCGCATCTTCTGGACTGTTGTATCGCTTTTGATAATGCTGCTGGCGGCTGTGGTATACAATGCAGAGAGAGGGGGACGCTTCAATGGCATCAGGCTGTTTGGCAAGGATAGTATATTCAGACGTAAAGCATAATTTCCTGCCGCATTACGCTGCTGCCGTGGGAGTGCTGGCCGTATCCCCGCTTGTATTCGGACTCACTGAGCTCAGCGGCAGGCTGGCGGCACAGCCGCTCGAGATAATACCGCTCCTGACAGGGATAATCCTGTTCACGCCCATACTTGCTCCGGAGCAGAATGAGTGTATACTCGAAACTGTACGTGCCAAAAAGATGAGTCGTCATATCGTGACGGGACTGAGGATACTCTGCTCGGCTGTGCTGCTTGCTGTACTGACAGGAGCGCTCGGCGGCTATATGCGGTACAATGAATGCAGCGTCACACTGAAAATGTGTTTGGGAGCTTTCGCGGGAGCCTTTGCGATAGGGGCTCTCGGCTTCTCAGCTGCGGCAGTTACGGATAACCCCGTTATCGGTTATATGGTTTCGCTGATGTACTTCATGATGAATCTATTCATGCACAGGGAACTCGGAAAATTCTGCCTCATGTCCATGACCTACGGCATAAAGGGCTGCAAGCCGGTGGCAGCGGCAACAGGAGCGTTCCTTATAGCTGCGGCTATGATATATCGCAGAATAGCAAAGAATGAGAGATGATACCTCCGCGGCTTGCTATTCCTGACGCAATTTGCTATAATATATGCAAGGAAGTGAAGCCATGTACAAAATTCTCGTTGCTGACGACGAAAAGGACGTTGTGAGCCTGCTCAGGGACTACCTTGAGCTCAACGGCTACTGCGTGTTCACAGCATATAACGGAGTTGAGGCTGTTGAAGCTGCCTCGAACGCTCCCGACCTGATACTGCTCGATGTCAATATGCCCGGAATGGACGGATTTGAGGTGTGCTCGCGGCTCAGGGAGCATATAAACTGTCCCATTCTGTTCCTCACTGCGCGGGTGGAGGATTCCGACAAGATAAGCGGCTTTGCCGCAGGCGGCGACGACTACATCATCAAGCCGTTTTCGCTTGACGAGCTCGGTGCACGTATCGCCGCACATATCCGACGTGAGCAGCGCTCGGCTGCTTCGGCAAATGTTCGGTTCTTCGGCAATATCGTTATCAACTACACAGAGAAAACGGTCAGGGTGGGGAATGATGATATCGACCTTACAAAGAAGGAATACGGCATCGTCGAGCTTCTCTCGGTAAATATGGGACAGGTGTTCGACAAGGAACGTATATATGAGAAAATATGGGGTTATGACGCCGACGGCGACAGCTCGGTCGTCGCGGAGCATATTCGCCGACTGAGGGCAAAGCTCGCAAAATACGGTGAAGAATCACACCTCGGGACTGTATGGGGTATGGGGTATAAATGGATAAAATGAGAAAAAGGACGCTGATGTCCGCACTGATAAAAAGTCTTTTTCCCTGTATAGTCGTGTGCGCAGCAGGCAGCTTTGTTATCGAGGCTGTAACGTCATATCTGCAGGCATGGTGCATAAGCGTATTCGACAGTAAAGGACTGTATGAAAAGAACGCCGTTGCAGACAGATTCTATATGATATCGCAGCTGCTCTATTATTCCAGGATAGTGCTTGTACCGCTGTGGTCGGCGCTCTGTCTGCTTGTGACCGCAAGAGTTTACCTGCACAGGGAGATAGAGCCTCCTGTGGATACATTGATAAAAGCTTCCGACAGGATAAGGAATGACGACCTTGATTTCAGGGTCGAATGTGCAACAGACAACGAACTTGGCAGGCTTTGCGCCTCATTCGAGGAAATGCGGCAAGACCTCTACGACAGCAACTATACGTTATGGAAAGCCCTTGAAGAGAGAAAAAGGCTCAACTCTGCATTCTCGCATGACCTCCGCACGCCTATTACCGTGCTGAGCGGCTATATGGAGCTGATAAGACAGTGCGGAGAAAAGCTTTCTGCTGAGAAACAGCTGGAGATAATGGCGAAAATGGAAGGTCAGATCGAAAGGCTCAAAAGTTACACCGAGAAAATGAGCGGCGTAAACAAGCTCGAGGATATTATCCCCGACGTCAGGCCTGTTACGTTCGGTGAACTTTGCAGGCAGATCGCTGAGAGCGGAAAACTGCTGTGCGGAGAGAAGTTCAGCTTTGACGCTGTCGGCAATACCGAAAGTATCGTTTATACCGACTCCGAGCTGCTGATGGAGGTGTTCCTTAATCTCGCGGCGAATGCGCTGAACTACTCGGAAACGTATGTGAAATGCCGTGCGGAACTCGGCTCAGCTTCGCTCAGGATAGTTGTCGAGGACGATGGCTGCGGCTTCTCCGAAGACGCTATAAGGCAGGCATGGAAACCTTTCTACCGTGATGAAAACGAGAAGGACAAAACGCATTTCGGTCTCGGACTTTACATTTGCTGGCTGCTCTGCCGAAAGCTCGGCGGCGGCATAACTATCGAAAATGCTGCGTGCGGCGGAGGCTTGGTCGCAGCGGAGATCAATATATTGCAGTGAATGAAACAGCTCCTGTCCCATGAGGACAGGAGCATTTTTGAATTCTGACTCCAGATACAAAAGAGATCGAAAGGCTTTAGCTGTCTTCAGCAGAAAAAACATAATTGAATTTATGGAACAAATGATAAAAAGAAAAGCCGATGGAAGCATATTTGCCCTGCACTGAAAAACAGCCGGAACAGACACTGAATCCGTTTAAGAGTTCATAAGAAATTAAGATAAAATACTATGATTTTATAGCTAAAAAGTTGCACAAACGGTTACTGTTTGCACTATATGTATTTCATATTATTAACAAAATTCAATAAATAATATTTATTTTTTCAGAAAAATATATTATAATATATATCGGTATAAATACCGCAAATATGATAGAATGGTGGAAAAAATGATGAAGAAAAAAACAAAAAGATTTTTGGCATCGATCACAGCTGCAGCAGCTATCAGCTCCGTATGCTGTGCTCCTCTTGCAGACATGGGCATCAGGCTGCCGATAACAGCTCTCGAGGTTCACGCTGCTGCAACTAAGACAAGCGGCGATTATCAGTACACCCTCGAAAAATTTGGTGCTGTGATCACTAAGTATACGGGTACCGATTCCGTAGTCACCATACCTGACAAGCTTGACGGCTATACGGTATGCGGTATCGGAAAGGATGCTTTTGAAAGCAATAAGACACTGACATCAGTCATTTTGCCTTCAGGCATACTGACTATCGGAGTCAATGCATTTTACAATTGTGAAGCTCTTACAGGCGTAAGCTTCAACGAGGGACTTACAACTATAGAAGATTACGCATTTAAAAAAACAGCTCTTACCGAAGTAGCTCTCCCGTCTACACTTGAAACTGCTACATATGCTTTTGACGGCTGCCCTATCACCAAAGCTTCGTTTGCTAAGGGTGCAAAGGAAATTCCAAAACGTATATTCTATAACTGTACAAAGCTTACAGATGTTAATGTTCCTGATACGATCACATCTATCGGAAACTGTTCTTTCTATAACTGTTCTTCGCTCAAAAAGTACACATTCAATGAGGGGCTCAGAGATATTGACGGATATGCTTTCTCAGGTACAGGTATTACCGAAGTAGCTCTCCCGTCCACACTTGAAACTGCTACATATGCTTTCGATGGCTTAGATATCACAAAGGCTTCATTTGCTAAGGGTGCAAAGACAGTTCCGAGGCGTATATTCTATAACTGTACAAAGCTTACTGATATCACTCTTCCGGATACCGTTACATCTATCGGTAACTGTGCTTTCGCTGACTGTACTTCTCTCAAGAAATTCACTTTCCACGAGGGTCTCAGAGATATTGACGGATATGCTTTCTCAGGTACAGGTATTACCGAGGTTTCTCTCCCGTCTACACTTGAAACAGCTGCATACGCTTTCGACGGTACAGATATCACAAAGGCAACATTTGCAGACGGTGCCAAGAACGTTCCGAACCGTACATTCCAGAACTGCCGCAAGCTTACTGATATCACTCTTCCGGATACCGTTACATCTATCGGAAACTGCGCTTTTGCTGACTGTACTTCTCTCAAGAAATTCACCTTCCACGAGGGCCTCAGAGATATTGACGGATATGCTTTCTCAGGCGCAGGTATTACCGAGGTTTCCCTCCCGTCTACGCTTGAGACTGCCGCATACGCATTCAGCGAAAGCAATGTTGCTAAAGCGACTTTCGTCGACGGAACAAAGAAAATTCCGGCCCGAATATTTGAAAAATGCATTCTGCTTAAGGAAGTTACTCTGCCCGATTCATTAACAACTATTGACAGCAATGCATTTTCGTACTGCACACATCTCAGAAGCATCAAGTTCCCGTCGGCGATCACATCCATTGATTCATATGCATTCTACAAATCGGGACTCAGATCCCTTGAACTCCCCGACAGCGTTACAGAAGCAGATGCAGGCGCATTTAGCAATTGTAAGGACCTCAAAACAGTTAGTATCGGCTCGGGTCTTGATAAACTGAAGGAAAGTCTTTTTGAAAACTGTACTTCACTTGAAAAAGTAACCCTGACCGCTAAAAAATGCGAGGCAGGAAGCAAGGCGTTCAAAAACTGCCGCAGTCTCTCGGCTCTTGACTACTCAAAGACTGAGTTTTCTTTCGATACTTCAACATTTGAAAAGTGCTATTCTCTCAAGGATATGAGCCTCATCTTCCTCAAGCGTCCCGATTCGGCCATGACTATCTCAACAGAAAAGGCTGCTGTAAACGGCACTGTTGATTTTACAGTTGATTTTGACGTTATTGCAGGTCATTACTCGGCTGATACCGATTTCACACTTGAACTTACTATCCCCGAGGGAGTGACCATTCTCCCCGACACATTCAAAACAAATTCGGGAGCTGTTGACTTCAGCACAGTTACTGAATTGAAAATACCATATGAAAAGTCAAAGGGCAAGCTTACATTCTCTGCAAGAGCTACAGAACCAGGCGCATATGACATTGACGCAGACCTTATATTCAAGGACGCAGACGAGAATGAAGGAACAAGAAAAGAAGCTATCCACTCTGTAAGATTTACTGCGGATATCCTCAGTCTCAGCGCTCCCGGAACTGTAAACAGCTTAAAGACAAAGGTAAGCGGTACAGGTCCTAAGGGTCAGAAGATAGAGGTATACCTTGGTGACAAGCTCATAGGCGAGCCTGTTGCAGACGCAAATACAGGCAGGTACGAGCTTGAAATAGAGCTCCCAGACAGCAAGGACGGCACATCGTTCGTACTCAAGGCTAAGTACGGCGATTACTCGACCTCTGACCACATTCTTGTATATTCAAAGGAAGAGCCTGTAATAAACGGCATCAAGATCGGTATCAATGGCAACGATGCAGGTACTGATATCACAGGTATATTCACAAAGTGCAAATCTCCTGTAATGTATCTCGATCCGAGCAAAGATTTTTCATTTGCTCTCGACATTGCAAACAGCGAGAACGTTGACAGGGTATTCATCACCAGCAAAAAGGACGACGATATCTCAAAGCTCGAAGCTAAATACGACGAAAAGAGCAAATTATGGTGTGTAAAGGGTAAGTTTGACGGCCAAAACAACTATGTTCCCGGAGAACTCAACGTCGTTGTAATATCCAAGGCAAAGGCTGACGCATTAAAGGAAGCCAAAAAGGATATCGACTTTACAGACTGCTACTTCTCACGTTCAGGCATTATCAGATTTATCATCGACCCGTCTGGTATCGTATATGAGGGAGCTCCTTCAAATGCAGTAAAGGGCGCTGAGATGACCATCTACTACATGGACGAAGAGGGCAAGGCTGTTGCATGGGACGGTACTGATTTCGACCAGAATAACCCATTACTTACAGATGAATTCGGTGCTTACGTCTGGGACGTTCCCGAAGGAGACTGGAAGGTAGTATGCAAGGCTGAGGGCTTTGATACAATGGAGAGCAACTGGATAGCAATCCCGCCTGTTCATAATGATATCAACTTTGCACTTGTAAGCAATGAAGCTCCGAAGGTAACTGATATCTCCTACGACGGAAAGAATATCAATCTTCAGTTCAGCAAGTATATGCTTCCAGCAACTGTCAGCGAGAATACTGTTTCTCTCAATGCAGGCAGCGATATAAAGATAACTCCCGATTATCATGTAAACAGTGAAGAAACTACTGACACATTCATAATAAGCGGTGATTTCAGCGATGTTTATGATGTCAAGGTAAGCGTTTCAGAGAGATGCCACAGCTATTCAGATGCAGCAGCAGTACCTTTCGAGAAGACTGTACATATCAAGGATGATCCTAACGCAACAACAACAACTACTACCACTACTACAACCACAACCACTACAACTACAACAGCAAAGCCTACTACAACTACCACAACAGCTGCTACAACTATAACAGCAAAGCCTACTACAACTACCACAACAGCTTCTACAACTACAACGGCTAAGCCTACAGCAACTACCACAACAGCTGCCACAACTACAACTGCCAAGACCACAACCGTAACAACTACTACAGCTCCGACAACCACTACAACTGCACCTGTAACTAAAAAGGCTCTCGGTGATATAGACGGAAACGGCATACTCGACGCAGTTGACGCTTCCAAGATACTCGGAAGCTATGCGAAGTATTCAACAGGCGCTGCAAAGCCTACTCAGGAAGATCTGGACATCTGCGATGTCAATAAAAACGGATTTATCGACGCAGTTGATGCTTCACAGGTACTTTCGTACTACGCATACTTATCTACAGCAAAGGACAGCATCGTCCCGTTTGAGGATTTTCTCAAAAAAGATAATAAGTAATTAAGGAAAAACAGTCACAGATTCATAAACAATCCTGTGACTGTTTTTTATAACTGTTAAGCTTTTGGAATCATCTGTTTCCGTTGTTGAGCCTGAACATGATTTCATTCGTAAATGCGGGATTTCTTTCTCTGAAATTATGAAAATCATTCTTGGCTTATCAATTGCTTCAATGATATTTCAGCATGACCATGTCAAAAAGCCGGCGCAACGTATAGATTTTCCACTTTTCCGAAAACACCAAATGCGAATATCATACAATAACAAAATGCATGATGAAAAATGAGCAATAGAAATAAGAAAGACTCGCGGAAAGATAGTCAGCGGAGCATTACTGTGCGGCTGTTCGCTGTTCACGCGATAAATGCCATATTTTTCTCCTGATATTACCTGTTTACTCACCTGGTATCAGGAAAACAGAGCCTCATAATATTCGGGAGTTCTTCCCTGTTCGCTTGTGGTCGTATATATAAAGCAAATTAGGTCGTCGTCAAGCTTTTTCATATAGAAAGAATCAAAAGCCTTGCCGTCCCAATAATAAACTACATCTCTGTAATATTCCTCGTTTCCGAGCTTGACCTTTTCACGTTTCTTCCAGTCTCCCTTGTCACCATCGTTTGTGATCTGTTCATCTACCCAATTCTTGCAGTAGTCAAGAACATCTTCCGCAGAAACTTCGGGAGAATCGGGGAAACCGATCTTAGTATTTACAAAGAATACCATTATGGCTTCTTTTGCACTTCCGAACTGTGCGTCACTTATCTGTGCCATTTCACGTCTGATCTCTTCTTCATCTGTAAGCTGGGCAATATATTCTTTTTTCTGCTCTGTATCAATAGGATAATTCTTAAGATTACCGGGAACATTCAATGTGATTTTAGCGTAATCATTGACATATACCCCGTCCTTGAAAAGACCAACGGTATAGTTCGTATCTACAGTGGCAGGATCAGGTTCAGCTGCATTCGGAGGATCAAGAAGGGTTTCAGGCTCATCATTAGCCTTGAAATCACTGCCGTAGCTGAGTCCGTAACCCTTTTCCAGCCAGCACTTGTCAGTGCGGATCTGATCCAGAGAGCTGTACCACGGCGCAGGCAGCTTACCCTTGAAGTCAGCACAGCCGCAGAGTACATCGGATATGCCCTTACCTTCCGAACCGGGTAGATAGCACATTACAACGCTGTCCCACTGATCGTATATTCTCGGATTTATGAGAACCTGTCTGCCTGCAACGATACAGGTTACAATAGGCTTGCCAAGATCCTTGGCTTCCTGTCGTGCCTCAGAATTGCCGTCAAGTCCAAGTTCGCCGAAAAGGTTCATATCCTCAGTATCGCCGTTCCACTCGGCATATGCCTGCTCACCCAAACAAAGCAGTACAACATCAGCTTTGTCTGCTTCTTCTTTATCTGTTATTACTTCTATGCCGTAATCTTCAGCGTATCTCTCAAAAGCTTCAAGTATTGTTGTAACACCGGGAACGTCCTTGGAAGATGCACCGTTCCAGTCCAT
>NZ_JAFYYT010000030.1 GCF_017549005.1 Ruminococcus sp. | reverse complement strand
GTTCTTTGTAAGGATACTGCTGTACTGTGACGGGAAAGTACCAACAACAGAGTCGTTTGTACCGCCTGTGATCATGAATACCTCAGGCTCGGGACCTACGTTTCTGAACTTGAACTCGCTCTCCTGCATACAGCCGGGGTGGCTCATGAATGAGTCTGTACCTGGTGTGATACCCGGTGCAGGGCAGGCGCCGCCTACGTAACCGAATACGTCAGGGCGCATGATTCCACAGTAGATAGCCTCACGGCCGCCCATTGAGAAACCTGTGATAGCTGTGTTCTCTCTGCCTTCCTTTACAGAATAGTTCTCCTTGATGAAAGGAAGAAGGCTCTCTGTTACGTCATAAAGGAAGTTGTCGTACTCAGCACAGGTCTGCTGGTTGATACCGCTCGGGCTGTTCATTGTCTTACTTGTGAACATATTAGGAGTTACAACGATGAACTCCTCAGCCTGACCGCTTGTCATAAGGCCTGTCATGAGCTCCTGAACGCCCATACCGCTTACCATGTCGTTTTCGCTGCCCATGATACCGTGGAGAACGAACATTACAGGATACTGTTTGCTTGAATTATAATTAGGAGGCAGAATTACGTTACAATTCTTCTGCTTTCCTGTATATTTACACATATAGGTCTTCTTCTCGACCTTGCACTGGCTGCTCTTCTCAGCTCCGCTGGGAACAGTTGTAGGCATATCGCCCTTGATCTTAGCGTTGAGACCTGACTGAGCATTACCGCCGTTGCCTGCGTCTGAACCGATGTTAGCGCCGCCGCCGTTAAATCCTCCTGCGAAGCCGCTCCAGTCCATACCGCCCTGGACGCCACCGCCGCCGAACTGGCTCATATCGAAGCCGCCCTGACCGCCGCCGCCGAACTGGCTCATATCAAAGCCGCCCTGGCCGCCGCCGCCGAACTGGCTCATGTCGAAGCCGCCCTGGCCGCCGCCGAACTGGCTCATATCAAAGCCGCCCTGGCCGCCGCCGAAGCCGCCCATGTCCCAGCCGCCTGCCTGGCCGCCGAAGCCGCCTTCTACTTTACCGTCGGAAACGTTACCTAAATCGATGTTTCCAACAGCAGCTGAAGTTGAAAACGGAACGCTTGCTGCGATCATCATTACAGATACGGTTCCGCTGATGACCTTCTTGATTTTTGAAATTTTCACTTCAATCACTCCTTTGTTTTTTAAAAAGCAAATTTATGATTTCAGTAATCCCCGATCGAGCCTATTGCTCTTTTTTTATTTATCTGAACTTATTATACACTGACCACTTTTCAATAACAAGTCAAATCTTGCGGTCGTTATGCATTGTGTGCAAAAGTTGCTTGCGTATCTTTAATTTTCAGTCCAAAAGCAACAGTTTAAAGCACCTAAAAATATAGATAAATCGTGAAAAAACAGTGTATTATCTGTGATTTTGCTTTTGTATCAAAAATTTGATATATAAATTTCATATACCACCTGTTTATTCTTTCGCAAATATGCCGGAATGCAAAATACAGCCGATACACAGTTAAATGATATCATTCTGAACACGATATGTTTTTACATTAACAACTTTTTTCAACTTACAGTCACAATACTATTGATTTTCTGACGACCGAATGGTATAATTAAATTGCAGTCATGAACGCGGCAGGCGTTCACTGCTTCCTGATTTGTTTATTATGATGTTCAGAGAGCGAGGGAATACAGTGAAAAACATATCCATCGTAAAAGCAGACATTACAAGCCTTGATACAGACGCTATCGTCAACGCCGCAAACAACCATCTTTCGGCAGGCGGAGGCGTTTGCGGGGCTATCTTTTCAGCGGCAGGCTATGCCGAACTGAAAAAAGCCTGCGATAAAATAGGCTTCTGCAACACAGGCTCGGCAGTTATAACTCCCGGATTCGAGCTTAAAGCCAAATACGTGATACACGCTGTAGGTCCCATATGGCGCGGCGGCGATCAGGACGAGGAAAAGCTGCTCTACAGCACCTACTACCAGTCACTTATGGTCGCAAAGGAAAACGGCTGCAAGTCCATAGCTTTCCCCCTTGTTTCGGCAGGTATCTACGGATATCCTCAGAAAGCCGCATGGGAGACCGCTATCTCAGCCTGCAGGGACTTCCATAAAGCCGAAAACTCTGATATTGATATAGTTTTCTCGGTACTGCGTGATGAAGCCTATGAAATGGGCAGCGAGATCCTCGGCAAATTCGGTGCGGCACATTCCGACAAAAGCGAACCCACGGAATACAAGCTCAGGATCGGCGGTCGGTCCTTCGACGCATATTTTTTCCATAATGCAAACGAGCCCTACGGCTTCCTCAGCAACTGGTACCTCTCCGATTTTACCGTTGACGGCATAAAGTTCACCTCTATGGAGCAGTACATCATGTACAGCAAATGCCTGTGCTTCGGCGACAGCATTACCGCCAAGGATATCCTTGCCACAGATGACACGGCTATGCAGAAGTCCCTCGGCAGGAAGGCTCAGAACTACATCGACAATGTATGGGCAGGCAGGCGCCAGCTCATCGCCCTGAAAGGACTTTACGCGAAGTTTTCGCAGAACGACGGCCTCAGGAAGCTCCTCCTTGACACAGGGGACGCATATCTTGTTGAATGTGCGGTAAACGACAAGGTCTGGGCCTGCGGTATAGACCTCCGCGACGAGAGCCGGCTCAACGCGGAAAAGTGGTCGGGACAGAATATCCTCGGCTTTGCACTTATGGAAGTCCGCGATTCTCTCAGAGCACATGAATAGGAACTAAAAAAGCTGTGATACAATGTATCACAGCTTTTATCTGTATTTAAGCCCCGGATTTTTCTGATAGTAATTCTTCTTGTCAACGTACATCTTCTCGTCGGCATATCTCATGGCTGTAAGTATATCGCTGTTCTTCTCAAAGGAGCTCGTTCCGATGGCAAAACGGACATTTTCCGTCTTTTCCGCCTGTGAACGGAGCTGAGCCACTCTGCTTTCCAGCTCTTCCGCAGCTGTTCCTGCCGCGATCACCATGAACTCGTCGCCGCCTGCGCGGTAAACGTCGCAGTCGTAAAAAACTCCATTTATCAGCGAAGCCGCCGTTCTGAGGGTATTATCTCCCGCAACATGACCGCCCTCGTCGTTCACGCGCTTGAGACCGTTGAGGTCGGCAAATACGATAGCACGAGGGTGCTTCAGCTTTACCTGTCCGCTCAGAATGCTGTCGACGAAATTATTCATGGTATTTCTGTTCTTAACACCGGTCAGAAGGTCTATGGAGCTCAGTATCTCCAGCCTTTGCAGGAGCTGATAATTCGATATCTCCGAAGCTATGAAGAACGATGTGAGTTCAAGGGTCTCCTTGATCTTGACCGTATTTTCCACGTTGAAGTTCAGCGCCCACATATATCCGAGAGTCTCTCCGTTGTAGTTCAGAGGAAAGAGCACGATGCTCTTAACGCCTGCCTGGGTAAGGGACTCATGCCACAAGGGATTTGTCTGTTCGAGCCATTTCATGTCCTTTTCGTCCTTGATTATGACGCAGGTGCTCGCACCGATAGTTTTCTTCCAAGTCGCGGCTATATCAATGAAGTTCTCGTCGAGGTAGGTATCCATCGGAAGCAGTCCGCTGCCCTCCCTGAAAGACTCGCAAAGCGTGACACACTGCCGCTCGTTCTCGTCCGTAAGGAGTATGCAGCAGTGATCCGAGCCGCATATCCTGCGGATATCTTCTATAACATCGTAAAAAGCCTGTGCAGTATTGTCCGAACCTCTCAACTTTATGCAGGTCCTGATAACATCGGCGGCAGTATCCGCCGAAAGATTGGACATACGGTCTGCGTCTGCGTGAGGAGTAGCCTCATACGAATAAATGCAGTAGCCTATGTTTTCCTTGTCGGATCTGAGGGGAAACAGGAACATATTGACCCATATCCCCAGTTCATTCAGATTTATATAGGTATGCAGCGGAGTGCCGAGGAAAGCGCTCCTGTAGCAGAAATCCTCAAAATTAAGGTCCTTCGGGAAGAAATGATCGTAAGGAGAATCGGGTACGAACTGCTCGCCCTTTATTTCGAGCACCGCGTCGCAGTACAGCTTATTTCCCGTAACTATGCGGATATTGCCGTATGAACCGTCCTCAAACCTTTCAACAGAGATAATACAGGTCTTCTGCTTATATGCGTCCAGCAATTTTTCAAAATCCATACTATCCCCCCTGCGCCTCTTTGCGCTGTATTTTCTTGTAATATTATACCATTTTCAGGGCTATTTGTCAACACAATTATGTATAACGTTCAATAAACTTCGTGTGTATTGATTATAATTTTGAACTTTGCTTCTCTGCCAAACACAGTCTATCCTGTAAAAACTCACAAAAATACAATTGTCATTTTAAACAAGACGGGAACGGATTAATTGGTAAAAACTACAAATTATTCTCTCATTCCCTTCTGTTCATAATTTGTTTTCAATTATTTAGCCAAAATGTGATATTATATTATTGGGTAGTGATATTCTTTTTATGGATATCATTTCAGGGCAAATTCACCGTTTAAAGGTTGAAAACAAATATTTCACATCATTAGGGGGAGACTGTTTTATGAGCAACATAAATATTGATAACTATTCTTATGAAGACGCAGCAAAATTTATCGGCAGCAGCGTTGATTGCGTAATTATCGCCGATGACGAGACCGATAAATACAAAGCCCTAAAAAAAGATGGTATGTTTGCCGATTATATCGACGATGAGGGAGATTATATCGAGCTTGTCAAAAAGCTTTGGTATCACTTCCATAACAGCGGCGATGACATAACTGAGGATTATCATGTATTTATCCCGAATGAAGGCAAATTCCGCGGTAAATACAGCAAACGTGTAAACATTATCGACAATGACGTCACTCATGTGGTCCAGATGTCTGTTTATCCTATTGAAGCTAACCATATCTATCTTTTCATACTTGACGAGCTCGAAAAGGGTATGTTCGTAAATGAAGAACTTACAGTTCAGAAGGTCAATACTATACAGAGCACCTATCTTTTCTCAATGTACATAGACCTCGTCATGGATACTACCAGCAGTATCAGCGTAACTGAGATCTCCGATGACGTTATGCAGCAGGAGATAAAGTACTCCGAGTGGAGAAACATGATCATCAATATGATCTGGCCCGATGACCAGCCTCTCTTCCTCGAAAGAACAGCTCCCGAGTACCTTAAAAAGAACCTTGCTCCCGGACGTACCACATCCTTTGACTGTCTTATGATGAACCTTGAAGGCAAGTACATATGGGTAAAGCTCATATTCAGCCGTTCGGAAACAAGCAATGAGGACGATTTCCGTTTCGTATTCATGGTTCAGAATATCCATGAGAACTCCATAGAGCTCCTTGAGACCATGAAGAAGTATGAGCAGCTCGCTTCACGCGACTCTCTTACAAACGTATTCAACCACGGACGAATGGAGACCGAGATAAGAAACGCTTTGAGGGAGAAAAGTGTCAAGAACCGCGATGTATCGCTTATGATACTGGATATCGACTTCTTCAAACACGTTAACGATAAGTTCGGTCACTCCACAGGCGACGTTACCCTTGTACAGTTCACAAAGATAATTACCGACTACATACGCGACCTCAATGCAGTCCTCGGACGCTGGGGCGGCGAGGAATTTGTAGTTGTATGCTACGATACAGGAAGCGAGAAAGCGATCGCTTTAGCAGAGGGACTCCGCAGCACTATTTCAGCAGAGCCTTTCGGAAAGATCGGTCAGATAACCTGTAGTATCGGCGTTACAACAATAAATTCGGACGATACATTTGACGACGCCTTCAACCGTATGGACAGAGCGCTCTATAACGCAAAATCAAGCGGCAGAAACTGCGTAAAGTCCGTATAAACCATTATAAATGCAAAACAGCCATAAGGAAACATGATTCCTTATGGCTGTTATTTTTATCTCTGCGGAAGAAAATAGTTGAGAGTATTTATAAAACTCAGAACATTTTTCTCGTTTCTGGATTTTGCAGACAGCTCAAGTCCGAGATTTGAGACGCTTTCGATATGTAATCCCGTTTTTCCGTCGGGAAGAACTCCCAGCACGACATTGATCTTTTCGCCCCATGTCGTCAGGGAAATACCGTTGCTGAACTGTACTCTGTACCGGTAACGGTCAGCGTTCACAACGCCCAGCTTCAACTGAGCGCCTGTACGCATAACAGCGTCAAGAACAGCATTCATATCATAATTATATGCGAAATTCTGTTCATATCTGCCCCAAGCCACTGCGATTTCTCCTTTTTGTCAGGCTCAGGCCTTGTTTACGCTTCCGAAGAGCTCCATCTTTTCCTTAACCTTAGCCTTGATAGCGTCTACGCCGGGAGCGAGAAGCTTTCTTGGGTCGAAGCCCTTGCCCTGCTTGTCCTTGCCTGCCTCAACATAGCCTCTTGTAGCCTCTGCGAATACGAGCTGGCACTCTGTGTTAACGTTGATCTTAGCAACACCGAGTGAGATAGCCTTTGTGATCATATCGTCAGGGATACCTGTACCGCCGTGGAGAACGAGAGGCATATCGCCTACTGCCTTGTTTACTGCCTCGAGAGTCTCAAAGCTGAGTCCCTCCCAGTTTGCAGGGTATACACCGTGGATGTTGCCGATACCTGCTGCAAGGAAGTCAACGCCGAGATCAGCGATCATCTTGCACTCAGCAGGGTCAGCACACTCGCCTCTGCCGATAACGCCGTCCTCTTCGCCGCCGATAGCGCCTACCTCAGCCTCGATAGAAAGGCCGAGATTGTGAGAAGCGTTTACGAGCTCAGTTGTCTTTGCAACGTTCTCAGCGATCGGGAAGTGTGAACCGTCGAACATAATAGAAGTGAAACCAGCCTTAATGCACTTGTAGCAAGCCTCATATGAGCCGTGGTCAAGGTGAAGTGCAACAGGTACAGTGATTCCGAGGGACTTGTCCATAGCTGCAACCATAGCTGCAACAGTCTCGAAGCCGCACATATACTTGCCTGCACCCTCTGAAACGCCGAGGATAACAGGAGAATTGCACTCCTGAGCTGTCTGGAGTATAGCCTTTGTCCACTCGAGGTTGTTGATATTGAACTGACCTACTGCGTATTTGCCTGCTCTTGCTTTCTTGAGCATTTCTGAAGCTGAAGTTAACATAGATATAATTCCTCCTGAGAATTCATTTAAGGGGGATCAAGACCCCATCGTTAATATTATATCATAGCTTGCTGTGAATTGCAAGAGTTTAATAAAAAATTAGCAATAATAGTCTATTAAGCAAGTTTTTAGTAATCAGTGCACAGTGATTAGTTATCTAAGGTCTTGTAGGGGACGGCGTCCTCGACGTCCCGGGGGTTACGAAATTAAGAACCAAGAACTAAGAGCTAAGAACTAAGCGGGGACGCCCGTTGGGCGTCCGCACCTTATCAAAATGGAACATAAACTTGTAGGGAACGCCGCCCTCGGCGTTCCACAGGGCGGATAATATCCGCCCGTCTGTTTGTACGGATAGCCCCATAAAAAAGTAGGGGCTGATACCTTCATCAGCCCCTGCCATATTTATTCGTTTACTTCACTGTTGTTTTATTGATTGTCATCATCTTCAATATCAGACTCTGCCAGATCAGGGAATCTTTTTTCCATAATGGTTGTCACTGTATAAAAATTAGAGCGTATCAGATCAATATTCTCGCACATATCTCCGAATGCATACAGTGCTAAACTTGAAACATAACCCAACCCTATGGATAACGGTATAAGCAATACAGCCCAGAATGTCGTCTTGGAAACAAGAACCAGTCCTTCGATCGTACCTATAACAGCTATTACCCAAAAAAGGATTTTTGCAGCTAATTTTAATTTCTTGCCTGCTTCCTTAAACATAAATGATTACCTCCATAATTATTAAGACATTTTATCAATTTCATTTCAAAATTCATGCAACATATAAAACCATGACCTGCAGCAGTTAAGATCGTTCATTCTTCAAGCCTATAAACCCATAACGGCTTATCCTGGCTAACCTTTTCATCAAAAACATAGAGCCTTCCGCACTCAGGACAGCGCCACACATTATAATCGTCCTTGTTACAGAGAGAAAGGAACGGGATACTGTCCTCAAAGGAAAGCGCGTCCAGAGTTTTGTCCGAATACACCCAGAACTCGATATCGTTGGGCGACTCGCCGTTCCACATATCATTTCCGCACCTGCATATCAGATGTGCCATAATAAGCCTCCTTGAGAAAAGGGCGGATAGTCCCCTCCCTAATCAGTTCCTGGTTCTTAGCTCGTAATTCTTAGTCCTTAGCTCGTTCACGAGCTTCTTGAAAGCGTCGCCGCGCTCCTCGAAGTTCTTGAAAATACCGTAGCTTGCCGCCGCAGGCGACATAACGCAGCTCATGCCCTCGGGAGTTATCTCCGCGGCAAGCTTCACAGCCTCCGCAAGGTGGTCTGCGTAGTGAACACGCTCCTTATTGCTGAAAGAGCCGCTCGCCTGTATCATATCGTACACGCGCCTGCCCGAAGCTTCCATGCATATAACGCGCACATCGAAGCCCGAAAGGAAGTCCACAAGGGACTGATAGTCGATACCTCTGTCCATGCCGCCGATGAGTATTGTTCCCACCTTAGGAACGCTCTGCAATGCCGATATTGCCGTAGCACAGGCAGTTGAGATAGAATCGTCATACCAGCGTATACCTCTCACCGTATCAACAAATTCCAGTCTGTGAGCAAGGGGATCGAAGCTGCACAGAGCCTTTGTGAAGTCCTCCTCCTCAACGAGATCCTTGCATACGTCCCACGCAATGGCTATATTGTAATGGTTGTGAGTTCCGAGAAGCTTTATCTTATCGGTGGGTATCTCGTAATCCTCGTCGTCCGAGTCCCATACCACGCCATTCTCAACGTAAACGTCGGCGGAATCGTCGGTATTCGAGACAGTTACCACAATAGACGGCATATCATCGGAAACAATGCTGCTGTTGCACCACAGGACATCGCATACGTCCTGATGAAGATAAATGTTCTTCTTGGCATTGTAGTAGTTCTCCATAGTGCCGTAGTGGTCGAGGTGCTCCTCATAGAGATTGAGGAATATCGCCGACCTTGGGGATACGGTCATATATTCGAGCTGGTGGCAGGAGAGCTCGCAGACAACGACCGTGTCATCGTTCATGCCCTCTGCAATGTCAAACACGGGAATACCGATATTTCCAGCGATACGGCAGTCCACGCCGCTCTCATGGAGAACGTGGTATATCAGCGATGTAACGGTACTTTTGCCCTTTGTTCCCGTAATACCGATTATCTGCTCCCTGTACACCTCAAAGAACACCTGTGTTTCGCAGGTTATCATGCATTTAAGCTCCGGAAGGCTCTTTTCGAGGACGATACCCGGGCTCTTGAACACCATATCGAAGCGGTCAAGGCATTTCTGGTAGTCCTTACCGCATATAAGCTCAACGCTCCCGGGAAGTCCGTTTGCCTCCCTGTCAACGGGATTGAGGTCAGCTATGGCTACCGCCTCCGGCGAGCAGTACTTCTCCAGTATCTTCCACGTAGACTTTCCTTCCCTGCCGAAGCCCAGTATGCATACCGTCTTTCCCTCGGTGTATTTCTTTATATATTCGCAGAATTTGTTCAAAGCAGACGCTCCATTTCCTTAGTAAGAATAGTCTTGAATTCGTCGGGCAGGAGATTCTGCTCGTTGAACGAACCGCAGCACTCCGCATTGAGCATATCAATATGCTCGGGATGATAGAGTCCGCGCTTTTTGTAATCCGCAAGCAACAAAGGGAGCTCCTCCCCTTCCTGTTCCAGCCTGCGTATAGCCAGTGATACTGCTAAATTCACCTCGTCGATACTGCCCACGCACTCGAAAGGCTTATGCTCGGACTGACCGATGAGCTCGATGAAGTATTCCCTCATTTTAGGGTCGCTCAGCATATCCTTGCCGAAAATCTTCCTGAGCTCCGCAAGACTGAGGAACGGCGAAAGGATAAGGCTTATGAACAGGCACTTCGGGCACTCTCCGCACCATATATCGGGCGAGACCTTGCTGCCGAGGTTACAGCTCCTGAAAACGGACAGGTACTTCCTGTGTGAAACGAACATCTTTGCTATCTGGAACTCCGCAAGAGGACGCAGGAAGCTGAAATAATACTGTCCTGTACGCAGATATTTCTCCTCATATTCATGGAAATCCTGCTCGAACTCGAAGCTCTTCGAGTACTGGTGATTGACGTCCTGACCCACAACAGTGCTCTCGTTGGCGCTGGATTCGTTGGAAAGGACGATATATTTAAGTCCGTTGAGGTAAGCCGTTATCTCCGCAGAGAACGCAACTATCGCCGAAAACGGCGTATGACCGTTGATAAATCCCTTTTCGTTAAGTGCGATAAGAGAGCGGTCAAAGTGGCGGTGAGAGATGATAAGCGCTTCCTCGGGAAGTCCTGCTGTCAGGACTGTATCGGTTATGGAGCGGCGCTTATTGATAGAATAGCACAGGCACTTCTTCCCTGCCCTCAGCAGAGTCTCAAGTGTCAGGGCGGAGTCCTTTCCGCCGCCTATAGGCACAAGGCAGCCCTCGCGCTCACGGTAGAACTCCCTGAGGGAGCTGTCGTAATGACCTGTGGGGACTATCTTCACAAAGCTGTCGAAATCCGCAGATATGCCGTTGACGAAGAAAAGCTCTCCAAGTCCCATGAACCACAGCTTCTTCCACCAGTTTATCTGCTCGTCGTCGAGCTCTCCGCACTCCACGCGGAACTCGGGAGAACAGGTAGCTTTCCAGTAGCTTACAGCCTCCGCCATACCCAGCGAAAAAGCCAGCCTCTCAAAGCAAAGGTCGCCCTTTACCTTGAAGCCCTCGGGCTTGCGGAAACTCCAGCTCGGGCGGAACTCCGCTAGCTGCGGCACCGAGAACTCATAGCCTATCTCCACGGTATCCCTGGTTTCGTTAACATAATACGCCTTATAAATAAAAACGGGATATTTTTCCCTTAATTCTTCAAATTTACCCATTTAGACCCTCCGAAAAAGAATCAGCAGTGACCTCACTTGCCCTCCGAAAGCTTTTTGTAATGAGCCTTCAGACATTCAAAGGTCTCGTCAGAGATATCATGCTCGACCATGCAGGCGTCCTCGGCAGCCACATCGCGGTTGACTCCGAGACAAATGAAGAGGTCGGTAAGGACCGTATGGCGGTCGTAAATGCGCTCAGCTACGTCCTTTCCGGTATCCGTGAGCCTGATGTGGTTATCATCATCGACCGTAACGAGCCCCTCGTCCTTCATTTTCTTGAGGATTATGGACACAGTCGGCCTGGAATACCCGAGATACGAGCATATGTCGATAGCATGGACATCGGGCTGCTTCTGAGAGAGTATAAGTATAGTTTCGAGGTAGTTTTCAACTGCTTCGGTAATAGCCATTCTGATTCTCCTTTACAAAAAAGTTATAGTCCGCACTGACTATAATACATATATAATATATTATATCATAAAACGCCAAGGATTACAACACTTATTTTCAAGTCTTTCGTGAAAAACTCACAATCCGCGCAAATTTCTCCGATACAAAAAAGAGCAAACCATAACCGTAGTACTTATATGGCAGTTTTGTACTTTCTATTGAGGGAAACCCTTTTGAAAAAGGTTTCTCCCCGATAAAAAAGCATAAAGTCCTATATAAGTATCACGTTCAGGTTCGCTCTTTTAGTTATCATTCAATATGCAGTCCCACAAATAATGCCTCAAAGACCTTTTTCCCGTTGTCACGGGAATACTGTCCCGTATGCTCGCAGACAAAACCGCATTTTTCGAGGACTCTGCCGGAAGCTCCGTTTTCCTTTGCGTAAAAAGCCGTGAAGTCGCGGACTCCCAGTTCTCTGTGAGCCCAGTCTATCATTCCGCGGACCGCCTCCGTAGCAAAGCCCTTGTTCCAGAAGCTGCGGTTGATATTGTAGCCTATCTCGTGGGACTTGTCCTTTTCGCTCCATTCAAGGCTGATATCGCCGATGACCTTGCCTGTCTCCCTGAGCTCTATGGCAAACTTGTCATTATCTGCGATCCATTCGCCTATTCTTTCCCGAAGCTCCTCAATGCTCCCGTCGCAGGGATATGGCATGAATCTGTTCACCTCGGGGTCTGAGCGCCATTCAAACACGTCCTCCGCGTCGCTCGGGCGGAACGGACGGATAAAAAGTCTTTCGGTATCTATCACAGGCAGTTATCAGAGAGCAGCAAGCTTTGCGTACTGAGCCTTGAGTGCAGGATATATCTCCCTGTAGAGCTGATAGTACTTCTCATACTCGGGAACGTTCTCAGCCTTCGGAGCCTGGACCTTGTCAGTCTTGATGATAGCTCCGCAAGCCTCGGGAACACTGCTGTAGATGCCTGCGCCAACGCTTGCAAGGATAGCAACGCCCAGTGCGGGACCTTCCTTTGAAGCAACAGTCTTTACATTGCAGTTGTAGAGATCAGCCAGCATACTTCTCCAGAGCGGTGATGATCCGCCGCCGCCGCAAGCCATCATGTCGCTTACGTTTACGTTCATTTCGCGGAATACCTCAACGCAGTCACGGAGAGAATAGGTAACGCCCTCCATTACAGCGCGGAGCATATCCTTTCTTGTGTGGATAGCAGAAAGTCCGAAGAATACGCCTCTTGCGTCAGGATCGAGGTGAGGAGTTCTCTCGCCCATGAGGTAAGGCAGATAGAGAAGTCTGTTTGCGCCTACGGGAACAGTTTCGGCCTGCTTGTCCATGAGGTAGTACTCGTCAACGCCCATGAGCTTTGCAGTTTCCTTTTCTGTCATGCAGAAGTTGTCTCTGAACCACTTGAGTGAGAGACCTGCGCCCTGTGTAACGCCCATTACGTGCCATGTATTCGGAACGGCAGCACAGCAGGTATGCACTCTGCCCTTCTTGTCGATGGAAATGCTCGATGTATGAGCAAATACAACGCCCGATGTACCGATAGTTGTGAAAGCCTTACCGTCCTCAACAACGCCTGTACCGACAGCTGCCGCAGCATTGTCGCCTGCGCCGCCTACTACGATAGTTCCCTCGCAGAGACCGAGTGTCTCAGCCATTTTCTTTGTGAGCTTGCCTGTTACCTCACAGCTCTCATGGACCTTTCCGAGCCAGTTCTTGTCGATCTCGAAAGCGCTGAGGAGCTCGTCAGACCACTTGCGGTTCGGAACGTCCAGGAGCTGCATACCGGAAGCGTCTGAAACTTCTGTTGCATACTCGCCTGTGAGGATAAGTCTGAGGTAATCCTTAGGAAGAAGGATATGAGCTACCTTTGAGAATACCTCGGGTTCGTTGTTCTTTACCCAAAGGATCTTTGCAGCTGTCCAGCCTGTGAGGGCAGGGTTGGCAGTTATCTCAACGAGCTTTTCTCTGCCGACGATACGGTTCATTTCCTCGACCTCGGCAGCTGTTCTCTGATCGCACCAGATAATGGAACGGCGAAGTACGTTGTTGTCCTTGTCAAGCATAACAAGTCCGTGCATCTGACCGGAAATACCGATGCCCTTAACGTCCTCCTTCTTAACTCCGCTCTTTGCCATAACAGCCTTTACAGTCTCGATCATTGCATTAGCCCAGTCGGCAGGCTCCTGCTCTGCATAGCCGTTCTTAGGCTGATACATTGGGTATTCGATGGTTTTTGAAGCTATAACGCTTCCCTTTTCGTCAAAAAGTACCGTTTTTGTACCGCTTGTTCCGCAGTCAACTCCGATTACATATGCCATATTTTAGCAACTCCTTTTGTATATTTACAGGAAACTTCCCTGCATTATTCTCTGTTAAACATGATAACCTATATCAGCGATCATTGCAAGACGTTTTTTGCTCATTTTTTTACATTCTGCGCTTCTTTTGCGGTCTTGTGTCAATATAAGCAGCAGGCGTTGCGGACAGTCCCGTAAAGAGACCTGTCCGCAGCGCCCTGAAAGACATTCTTATGAATTGAGCAGTTCAAGTGAGAGCCTTCTCGAATCCAGGTCGTAATAGTCCTCGAGTTCGGCTACATAATAGCGGAAAATGACCTTTGTATCGGTCTCGTCCTTCTTCTCTTCAGCAGGCTTCGCCTCCTGCTTGGGAGCTTCCTCGCCGCTGTTCTCCGCGGGATCAGTCTGCTCCTGACCGCCTTCCTCGGAGGCAGCTTCAGCAGTCGGCTCTTCTGAGGTCGGCTGCTCGTCCTGAGTATCCTCCCCGTCCTCTTCATCCACGGACTTGTGGCTGTTCTTGTGGATAACTATGGTCATAACGTCGCCCTTGTCGGAAACTCCAAGCTTTGCCAGCTGTTCGTCAGTAAGGCTGTTGAGCATTACTGTATGGCTCTTCTGCACATTGAAGTATGTGATACCCGTCGGAGGGTCAACGTTCCTGTTGTTGAAATATTTCAGAGCTTTCGGCTTCATTTCGTTGAAGTAGAGCCTGTCCCCGGGTTCGCTGCCGTTCTTCTTCACAAGCTCGGGAGAAGGATCCTTAACGTAGTATCTTCCCTCTGCGTCCTTTGCAATGCCGAAGAAGTCCAGCTGCTCCTGATTTAGCTGGTCTATCGGTACGGGGTCTACCTGAGAAGCCGTCCTGTTGAGAGCGAATTTACGGCTTGCGGAGAGATTTGTCAGCATGAGCTTGTTATCGTAGGTATATCCGAGGTCCTTGAGCTCTGCGTCTGTGAGAGTAACCTCTATCCTGTCGGATATGGAGTTGTAGTACTTTGTGATGTCCTGACGCGTCTGAGTCTCCCACTTTACGTCGACCTCCTCGATGGAAGGTCTTGTGGTATAGACGATACGCTCAAGGTTCTTGAGGCTGAATGTTGCGAAAGCGTTCTTGATATCGGCTGTATTCGGCTCTACATAAACAGAAGTGCAGCCGTCGGAGCTGTCGATGGTATTGACTATCCTGTATCTGTATTCACCGGACGGAGAAACTCCCGAGCCTATCACCTCTTCCTTTGTTGAAGCCACGAAGAAGGAAGTGAACATGAAATATCCAAGCGCCGTAAAGATGTACGCAAGGAGTATCATTGTGGCAAGAGCTGTCTTTACGCCCTCTCCCGCACCTGAGAGGAGGAGTATCACTATACCGACAACGATTATGGGGATTATCATTCCCCATTCGCCGAAATACAGCAGCACCACAGGCAGCATTGCAGGAAGTATCAGGAAGCTGCATATTCTCGTCAGTATCTGCTTTCTCGTGTAGAGCATTACTACTATCGCCGCAAGAGAAAGTCCCGAAAGCGCAATGCACAGCGAAGTGCGTTCATGTACGGTTATATTGTAGAAGATAGAAAGATAGCAGAGTCTGATAACGAAGTATGTATAAACAACGCTCAAAACAGACACTACTCTTTTTGTCCAGACATTTGCAAATAAACTTTTCATTATTGCCTCCGAAAATGATTATCTATATAAAAGCTATGCGGCTTAAAGTCACACACAATATATTATATCATTTTTCTTCCGCAGTTACAAGTTATTTTTGAAATTTTTCCAAAAAAACTTTTACTTTACAAAAGTCAACAATAATTGTATAATGTAAAGAGCAAGTTTTGAAAGGAATTACCTGAATGAAAATGTTAAAGAAGCTCAGCAGAACGCAGATAGTCTTCCTTCTGCTGACTATAGCCCTGATGGTGACTATTTTCTGCCTGTCGGCTCAGAATGCGGACAGCTCATCGAATACCAGCAGCCGTTTCACGAAGCTGTTCATAAAAATATTTTACGCTGACTACAGCAGCTTCTCCCCCGAAAAGCAGCATGAAATATGGGAAAAAGCCTCGTTTACCGTGCGAAAGCTCGCTCATTTCTCCATTTATACCGCACTCGGCTTCTGCGCCTCGTTCACTGTCGGAAAGCGCAGGCTCTTCTCGCTCAAAAGCCTGTTTGTAGTACTTTTCGGTTTTATTTATGCCTTTTCTGACGAGTTCCACCAGAGCTTCAGCGAAGGGCGCTCCTGCGAATTCCGCGATATGATGATAGATACGTGCGGAGCTCTCACAGGTATGCTCATATCTCTTGTAGTTATGGCAATAATTGCACTTTTTCTCCGCAAACGGCGGAACAGCCGTTAGCCCTTAGCCATTAGCTTGTAGGGGCGGATAATATCCGCCCGAAAAAGCTGAAAAGCCCGTACGAAGCTAAGCTTCTTACGGGCTTTGTTACTGATTTACTGCATTCCGCCTCTTACATAGAAGTTATCCTGAATGATAAGAGCGCATCCGCCGAGGAAATTGTTCTTTCCGTCAAGCTTGCTGAGTACGACTCTGTCTGCTATCTCCTCGCTCACGAGGCGTATCATCTCACGCTTGCAGTAGTCGAACTGCTTCTCGTTGAGCTTGAAGTTGTGAAGTACTATCTTCTTGGCAAAATGGCTTATTGCAAGATTGTTGATAAGTACGGTATACTTCGCGATAATATCGTCGACCACATTCTTGACAGCCTCCTCGCCTCTCATGAGAGCCATGAACACATTATCCGTATTGATAGCGGTCTTGTCGCCCTCTGTGAGCTCATAAAGCACAGGAGTCTTGTCCTTTGAATAGATCTCATAGAATGCATTGAGCATTGCGTTTCTTGAAAGCTCAGCCTTTACCGAGCCGTTAGGATAGCCCTCATAGGACTTTCCGTTCGGACATACTATATACCTCTCGATAGTCGATGTATAAGACACATAATCCGCTGAAAGCTCATTCTTGTTTATGATAGCGAGATTTACCTGATTACCGTTGTGGATAAACGCCTGATTGGTCTGATATCCGTTCAGTGTTCTGAAATCGTTGCTTGCCAAAGCCATAAGACCGATAGCGTTGCCGCAGTGTATCTCAAAATCGAGACCGCCTGACAGCTTGTCGATAAAGTTGGTAAAATCAAGGACGCCATCCTTGTAGAAAATCTTGAGCTTGCCCCACATTGACGGAACCACGCCTACGCCGAGACCCAGTATCTTATCCTTGGTAAGGGCGCTGTTCTCTACCATCTCATTACTTGTCTTGATTATGTAATTGATGATATCCTTGCTTGTAGTTCTTTCATCAATGATCATGCTTGCCTTGTCGAGGACCTCTGAATTAAGGTTTGTAAGACCGATACTTACTTCCCTTTCATCTACGGTCGCACCAAGTGCAAAACGGCTGTTCACATTTATATCAATGAGGATCTTTCTTCTGCCTTTCTGGAGCTTCTCTGTATTTACAGGAGCTTCTCCGATCTCGACGAGAACGCCCTCTTCGATCATTTCATTTGTGATGATAGTGACAGCAGCTCGTGTGATCTCCAGTGCACTTGCCACATCGACTCTGGAAATAGGTCCGGATTCCCTGATTACTCTGAGAATCTGCATTCTGTTTCTTCTCTTCAGATCAAGCTTACTAATACCTCTTTTTTCCATAATACAACAACTCCATTTCTTCTTGATTAAGTGTTTTACGTGAAGTCCGCACTGTACAATCTACATATCCCCAAATGATTTATAGCCTTCTGCTCAAGGACTATAACTGACCGTATATTTTTATCTTTTTATAGTCAACTTATTCTTCTTTATCGTAATTATATTATAACACAATATTATTAAATTTCAAACATTTTAGGGCGATTTTTTATAAAATCAGCATTTTTTACAAACCTTTTATAGTATTTTTGTTAAATATTCCGTAGCTTTCACAACCAGCGGCAATGTCACCACTGAGAGTATGGTTCCGGCGGCAAAAATTTCCGATGCGTATATTGAGTTTTTTCCGTAGCGCAGGCTAAGGAGCGTACACATGGTCGCAGGCGGAGCTGCCGCAGCTATGAGGACTGTCATGCGGACGGTCTCGTCAACTCCGGTCAGCAAAGCTATGGGAACTGCCACTATCAGCGGCATTATTATGAGTTTCAGAAGGCATACATAGTACACTCTGTAATTTTTCAGCATTTTCATGACATTCGTGCCTGCTATGGTCACTCCCGAAACTATCATGGCGATGGGAGTGTTGATCTCCTTTATGAGCCCGAGAGCTTCAGCCACAGATGCAGGCAGGCGGAAACGCAGGAAAAATGTGATTATTCCGAGGAAAATAGCTATGATAGTCGGCGAATAGAACACCTTTACCACCTGTCTGAAGTTTTTTTCTCCCGAAATAAGTATAACTCCGTGAGTCCACACTATCAGGTTGAACACCGTGATGAAAGCGGTAAGGTAGAATACTCCCTCGTCGCCGTAGACCGCGTTCACAAGTGGGATACCCATAAATCCGCAGTTGGAGTATACTGCCGAGAACCGTTCTATCTCGAACTCCCTGCCCTGCTTTCTGCGGACGAAGAGGTAGGAGAACGCTATGGCTGTTCCCATCGCTCCAATGGATATCACAAATGTCAGCAGCAGGTTCCTTACCAGCTCTGTACGGTAATCAGTCTGATAGGACATGAATATTACCACAGGATTGACGACCTGCAATACGAACTTTGACAAGTCCTTGTTTGAAGCTGCGCTTATAAGCTTCGTTTTTGAGCACAATATGCCCACCGCGATGAGGATCAGCATTATCGCGGTCTTATATAATATAGTTGACGCCATTTTACCCTCCGACGACCAGACTGATGATATTTACCGCAGACCACAGCAGAGGCGCGGCAATATAACACATGGAAACCGCTGCGATACTGATAATATATATCGCCTTTACCGCAGTTTTCCCGAGTTTTTCCGTTTTTCTGTCACTATTCATCACTAAAAGCAGGAGCACAAAGAGCAAAGCTCCCGATATACTGAGTGCCGCTCCCGTTTTCATGCCCTTAGGCAGGAAACTGAGCTTCACTTTTCCTCCGCCCTCCGGCAGCTTTACAGCCGAAAGCGCCCCGAGAGTACGGATAAGAGGAGCTTTTTCACCGTTCACGGTGCAACTCCAGTTCTCAGACCAGGCCGCAGGGATATAGAGATATCCTCCCCTGTCCGCAGAAGCAGTGAGCACCCGCCCATTTACATCTATGGGTGCCGTATATACAGAATCCGCAGCCTTTTCCGACTTTTCAAGGTCGTACAGCCACAGTCCGAAGGAAGTCGCTTCAAAGTCCTTTCTTATCCTGACCGTAACGTCGACCTTCTCATTCTCAAAGGTGCCAAGGTCGATGATACCGCTGCAGAACGAGGACGGATAGTGCTCCTGATACATTGTGCCGTTGACGAGTATCTCGGCGGAATCGTAGTAATCCTCGGATAGCTCCGTGGAATAATTGCCGAAAATGTCGAAATACAGCTCTTTTCTGCCCTGAACGTAAAGGCTGTAGCCGATACTGCATTTCCTGCCGGGAAGCCGCTTCACGATCGTCCTTCCACCGTTTTCGGATATCTCCGCATTGTCGAGGACATCGGGCGAAAGCTTCTCGGAAAGCCCCTCAGTACCGAAAAGGCGCCCGGCAATGAAGTCCGCAGCTCCCATTCGCTCGTATTTCTCAATATCTTCAAGCTCAGAGGGGGGAACATCGGAAATGATTCCGCCTTTCAGAACGTGAGGATCGGTATATACCGTAAGTGCGCCGCTGCTGCTGAGCACATCATACGCCTTGTTTTTGCCCTGAGGCCGTCCGATTATGTACTTGTTCATGAGCAGCTCGTCAATGAGCATCACGCTTCCCGCAGATGTCGTGTCGAGCCAGTAGGACGAGTAGCCCAGCCTTTTCATGGCGTAGAGAAAATCGCAGTCCGTAAGTGAGGTATAATGCCCGAGTGAATACTTACCGAAGCCCTCGGCATAGTTGGGATAGTAGTAGTTACGCCCTGCCTTGACTCTCACAAAGCCCTCGTCGGGAATAACGGAAAAGGCTTCTGCAGTCCGTTTGAAGCCCTCAACGCTGTCCGATATCCCGTCCACATTCACGCCGAAGCACACAAGGCTCTCGCAGGTCATGATAAGAGCCATGATACCTGCCGTGAAGCCGCGCTTTGTACGCCCTCTGCAATATCCAAGCACGCAGAACAGGTACGCGGCAGCTCCGAGGAAACACAGCCCCGTTAAGAGCAGCCCTGCCTCGTCGTTGACCCAAAGGTAAGTGGCGTATGAGCTCAGACTTCTTCGGAAGTAATAGGCAATTGCCGCCGCAGCCGCAAATACCGCCGCAAATACCGAAGCTGTTACATATGCCGACTTTTTGGGAGCCTCTTTATCGGGCTCGGAAAGCAGCTCGCCGCAGGCTGAGAAAATGAGCAACAGCACTATGAATGCATATCTGAACGGGTAAGCCTGATAGCTGCCGGTGTGGAGGAGCTTGTTCGCAGGCTCGATGAACGCTCCGATAAGGGATATCACACCGCCTGCCGCAAAGAGCACAGCTTTCCCTGAACTTATCCTTTTATGCAGCAGCAGTACAAGAACAGCTCCTGCAACAGCAAGACAGCTGCCCGAAAGGAGAGCAGCCTTGTCGAATGTATTTTCAAAGAAGTTTCCGCCGAAATACAGGCTTGCCAGGGAGTTCCCCCTGCCCGATGCGGTGTACTGTATAAACGCAGGCAGCCATACGGCTCCGCTGAGGAGCGCCGCGCATATATCCGCGATAATGAGCTTCACAGCTCTGTCGCCCCTTTTTTCGGGAGGACAGCACAGATAAAGGGCTGCTCCTTCCGCCATGACAAGAAAAGCTGTCACCATGAAGCTGATATAAAAGCTCAGGAGCACACACAGCGCCGTACACAGGGTAAAAGCTCCCCACCTGCCCTTGTCGAGCAGCCTGAACAGTGCTGTGAGCAGAAGCGGAAACACTATCATCATATCCAGCCACATATCGTTCTGATAGAACATCATCACATAGCCGCTTACAGCGTACATGACAGACATAAGGACTCCGAATACAATGTGGAGCCGCGGTATCACCCTGCGGAAATAATACTCCGACGTAGCAGCACAAAGAGCTATCTTTATCACGAGCAGTATATTCACAAAAAAAATCATACTGCTGTTGTCCACAGCAAGAGTTATGAGCGAAAGCGGCGACGCTACGAAGAAAAGGAACACTCCGTAGAAGTTCATCAGACCTCCGCCCCGCCCGAGGAACAGCGAGCCCTCGCCGTATGCGGTCTTTAGCTCCATGAGCAGCGGTACATACTGCTGATCCATGTCGCACCATACAACAGAGCGCTCACCAAAGGGATAGAAGCCGTGCAGCGCGTAAAACGCAAGGAATATAAGAGCCGCAGCCGCTCCTGCAAATAAAGGTGCAAAAGCCCCTGCTCTATTAGGTTTCATACGCTTCACTCCCTCGTTTTCAGCCTTGTCTTTAAAGCAACCAGATTATTTTACCACATTTAACACGATTAGTCAATAAAAAATTCAAAGTGAAAACAAAAAGTCATAAATGAGCTTTTGCCCATTTATGACTTTTTGCAGTAATTAGTGAGTAGTCAGTAGTTAATAGTAAACAGTGATCAGTATATAGCAAGGGAGCGGTAAAGCTGTTTTACCGCTCTCCCTATGATAGTTATTGACGTTTATCAGTTGTAATACGAAAGCTCCGAGAGCGGATGTGTGATGATCTTCCAGCCGTCCCCTCTGAGCTTGACCACGCAGACTATGTCCGTGCGGTGCTCCATTTCGCCGCTCTTTGATTTGTAGCGCGACTTAACCTTTACCTCATAGCCCTTTGTAACGCGCATTCCGCCCTCCTCGGCGTCGTACTTGTCACAGATACGGTTGAAGTACTGCTCTGCCATTTTGAGCTCCGACTTCTTCAAGGGATTCTTTCTTGTTATCTTGTCAAACTTCGGCAGAGTCTCCTTGCCGTCAAGGTCATCTATCATATCCTCAATCATATCGTTGTAGCTGTCGACCATTTCATCGTAGTCGTCGTCCTCCTTGAGCTCCCTGATAACGCGCTTCGGGAGCGTAAGTGAGTACATGGTCTTTGCACCGCGCTTTTCATAGCTGGACTTGATATACTTCTTTACAGCGCTCGTTGAGCCGCCCGACGAACACAGCGCAATGATAAGGAAAAGCAGGAGTGCTGCAATAATGCCTGCAACGATATAAACAAGGCCCTTGTTGTTCTTAGCCTTTCCGGGGAGCTTTTCTGCCGCTTCGCCTGCAACGGCGTCCACCTTCTGTGCAGCACCGGCAGCTTCGCTCTTTATTTCATTTATCGTATCGGAAGCCGCTTCCTTTACCTCACGGGCAGCCTCCGCAGCTTCGCTCTTTACGCTTTCAGCTGCATTTCCGATATTAACGGCAGTTTCCTTTATCTCTGACTCTCCCTTTGCCGCAGGACAGTCGCAGGAACCGCCCTCGGGTATGAGCTTTCCGCAGTATTTACAGTATGCCATAAACAATACCTCCACAAAGAAAAAATATTCTAATCATTATTGTATCATATCAATACTTTTTATGTCAAGCTAAACCGCCCGGCAGTAAAGAATTATGCCCGTTTTTTCATCGAATTGCACAAAAACATTCAGACTGTCTGATTTTTCAGCTATCGGCGTTCATCTTCGGTATTTCTGAAAGCCGCGATATATACGGCGGCAAGAACTGCCGCAGGTGCAAAGGCAGGCGGCAGCATGGCCAAAAGCTCCCCTGTTCCGAGCTTGGACGCAGATGCAGAGGGCTCTATGAGATTGTAAAAATGCAGAAACGGCGCGTTAAGCAGCTTATGTGCTCCGTAAAAATCAAATGCGCCGCTGTTTGCGGAGATAAACAGTATTATCCAGCTCAGCAGCGGAAACGCCGTGACAGCTGCCGACGCGCATACAAGCGCTCTGTATCTGATCTTTCCGCCGCCCTTGGCGTCGGTTTTTGCGGCTCTTACGGAAAGATCCGCCATTACCGCAGCAAGTATCAGAACTGTGCATACCAGGCAGATAAGCCGTACAAACGTGCTCCCCGAGCCTGCAAACGTCATATTTATGAAAAGACTGAGTACTTCCGCAGCCGCAAGTCTCAGAACAGCTCCCGTAACCTTCATTTTTCTTCCTTTTTGTCAGTTTCCGTAAATTTCCGTGCTGAATACCGAAAAATTTAACGGGCATAATATTCACGGAGGTGATATCATGCCCGAAAGACCTGACGATGATGTTAAAATATATATCCCGAGGGATAACTCGGAAAAAGCTCCTCAGGATCAGACCTTGCCCTTACAGTCGGAGCAGCGTCCATAGAATACCGTCTGCGAATAGTCAATGACGAAGTCGTGCTCCTCCTCGATATGACGGGCAAGACCTGCAAGATGTTCGCAGTCAAGATGTATGAGCCTGCCGCAGCCGAGACATTTCAGATGGAAATGACTGCGGCACTGCTCCTCGTCCTCTATGTACTGATAGCAGGCGCTGGTCTTTCCGTCAAAAGCGTACTTGCGGACAAGTCCCTGTTCCACAAGCCTGTCGAGCTGCCTGTAGATAGTCGCCACGCCTACGGGAGTCCCCTCAGCTGACAGAAAGGCGCTTATTTCCTGTACATTCGTATGCTTTTCCTTGTTTTTCATGAGATATTCAAGCAGATTTTCCTTCTGCTTTGTGTTATATCCTGAATCTTTTTTCATTTTCGCTCCCCTGTCAGCCTGTGATGACCTTCCAGCCCTCGTCGTTCAGCTTTATAACGAGAACCGTGTCATTTCCGTCGGATTTGCCGTTCCTGAGATGTGAAAAAGTCACCTCATAGCCCTCTTTTATATCGAGCTGCTCCTCTGTGAGCTCCGGTGCGAACTGCTCGCTCAGCTGTTTAAGGTACTTCTTTGCGGCTGCTCTCTGATTGTCGTTTATCTCATGCGAATCCACTATCTTTTCATATTCGAGCTTGCTGTCATCTGACTTGAAACGGCTTTCCTGTCCACTATTGAATATAGAGATCAGCTCGTCGTACTGCTCCGACTGCTTCATAGCGTCTATTGCAGCGTTAGGATACATATAAGCGTAGAAGACCTCTCCGCCGCCAAGAGAATATGAAGCGTTGAAGCACTCCCTGACAGCGTCCTCATATGACTCGCTTTTCTGCTGGGTCGCAGTTGTGTTTTTGTATTCCTGCTTTTTATTTTTCGGCTGACAGCCCGTAACTGTACTGAATAAAGCTGCCATTGCTATGATAAATGCCGCTGTCCGTTTCATATTTCTCACTCCGTAATATGTTTATCATTTTTCAAATCCGATTATACCACTATTTATTGTCATTGTCAATGCCGAAAAAGAAAAGCCGCACGGCAAGTGCGGCAAATATTGCTATTTCACGGTTACTCCGGGGACTTCGTCCGCCTTATGGCATTTGTCGTCGCCCTTTTCGGCAAGCTCCGCCTCATAGGCTGCGATCACCGATAAAAGGCCCGAACCGAAAAACTTTCCCTTGTATTCGCGGATAACGCGGTCGAAATCTCCGCTCCGGCGCATGATATCAGCGCAAAGCAGTACTATATCGTGATCCTCAGAGAGAACTGCCTTATGACTGTCGTATATCTTTATGGCAGCTCTGCGGCACTCCGCAGCCTCCTCCGCTTCGTTCAGGTCGTCATGAACCCACGCAGCGTAGAGGCAGGCTTTGAGAGCCTCCGCATAGACCTTGTTTTTTTCGCAGACAAGAGCCATTTTGCGGAATCTTCCCGCAAGGCTGTCGTCAAACCTGTTGTAGCTGCCGCTCTCAAGGTATTCCTTAGTGAAAAGCACGGGAATATCTATGGAAACATTGCAGTAACCGCAATGCGGGCACTTGCTGACCCAGTACTTTATATAGGAGCGATGAGGCTCGTCGGGACGCATATCGAGGTCGGGAACACTGGTGTCACGGTCGAACTCCGTTACCACGGTCTGCGCTGAAGCTTCACCGCAGGCAGCGCATTTCAGCTCCCTTTCTTCTGTTTTTATACCCATTCCGCACTCCTTACTTCTGCTTTATGCGGAAGCTGCTGTTGCGGAGCTTTGAAGCGTCAAATCCCTTGGGCTTGCGGTCCTCGCGCTTTCTGTTGTTATTGGGTCTGCGCTCGGACTTCTGCTGCTTCTCTTCCTCGTCGTTAAGGCGCATTGTAAGCGAGATACGGTTTCTCTTGAGGTCTACATCGAGGACCTTCACCTTTACTACCTCGCCAACCTTTACGGCTTCGAGAGGGTGCTTGATGTATTTGCTGCATATCTGCGAGATATGCACAAGTCCGTCCTCGTGTACGCCGATATCCACAAAGCAGCCGAAGTCAATGATATTGCGGACTGTTCCTACAAGCTCCATACCGGGCTTGAGGTCCTTTATCTCCATAACATCGCCGCTTCTGAGGAGAGGCGCGGGGAGCTCGTCACGGAGGTCGCGTCCCGGCTTTTTCAGCTCGCCGATGATGTCGGTAAGAGTGGGAACGCCTATTCCCAGTGACTTGCTTATATTTTCAATGCCGATACTGTCGGCTTTTTCGTTTATGCCTGAAGCTCCGCCGCCTGCGATATCCGCAAGTGTGAAGCCGCACTCGGTAAGCAGCGATGAAGCTGCTTCGTAGCTTTCGGGGTGAACGGCTGTGTTATCGAGAGGATTCTTTCCGTCGCGGACTCTCAGGAAGCCTGCACACTGCTCAAAAGCCTTCTTACCCAGCTTCGGGACCTTGAGAAGCTCCTTACGATCGGTAAATCTGCCGTTTTCCTCACGGTATGCAACAATATTCTTTGCGACCGAGGCATTAATGCCGGCGATGTACGAAAGAAGCGAATGTGAAGCGGTATTCAGGTCAACTCCGACGGAGTTGACGCAGTCCTCAACGACGCCGCCGAGAGCTTCGCTCATTCTTGCCTGCGGCATATCATGCTGATACTGTCCTACGCCGATAGCCTTCGGGTCTATCTTTACGAGTTCCGCAAGAGGGTCCTGAAGACGGCGGGCTATGGATATAGCTCCTCTTATGGAAACGTCGTACTCGGGGAATTCCTCGGCTGCCACCTTTGAAGCCGAATATACGGAAGCTCCTGCCTCGCTTACTACCATGTAGCTCACGTCCTGAGGCACTTCCTTGACTATCTCGGCGGCAAAACTCTCAGTCTCACGCGAAGCCGTACCGTTTCCGATAGAGATAACGTTTACGTTATATTTCTGGATAAATTCCTTTACCTTTTTCTTTGCAGCCTCAACTGCGCCTGCAGAGCCTACAGGGTAGATTATAGCCGTATCCAGCACCTTGCCCGTGCCGTCGATGACTGCTGTCTTGCAGCCGTGAGCGTATCCCGGGTCGAGACCGAGGATAATGCTGCTCTTGAGCGGCGGCTGGAGAAGCATCTGTCTGAGGTTTGCAGCAAATACCTTTATGGACTCCTCTGCTGCCTTTGCGCTCATCTCCGAACGAATCTCACGCTCGATGGACGGGAAGATAAGTCTCTTGTAGCTGTCAGCGGCAGCTGCTCTTACAAGCTCTCCGCAGGCATTGTTAGCCTTGATGTACTTGCCGAAGATAACGTCTGTGGCAAGAGTCTCGTCAAGGGTTACTGAAACCTTGAGGAAGTTCTCCTTCTCGCCTCTGTCAAGGGCAAGGACTCTGTGATTTGCCACCTTCGGGATAGCCTCGGAGTACTCGTAGTAGTTCATATATACGCTCTCCGCCTCGGGGTCTGCCGCCTTTGAGACGAGCTCTCCCTTTTCGCCTGCAAGGGCACGGAGCTTCTTTCTTATATCCGCGTCGTCGGAGATATCCTCTGCAATGATATCCATAGCTCCCTGCAAAGCAGTCTGAGCGTCGGGGATCTTCTTCTCCTCGTCGATGAAGGCTTCTGCCTCCTTCTCCGGCTCTGTGGAGTTCTCCTGAGCCATTATCATAACTGCAAGCGGCTCGAGACCGTTCTCGCGGGCAATGCTTGCACGTGTACGGCGCTTCGGCTTGAAAGGACGGTAAATATCCTCCACCTCAACAAGAGTTACGGCTGCGCTTATAGCTGCTTCTATCTCGGGAGTCATCTTCTCCTGCTCGGTGATAGCGGCAGTTACCTCTTCCTTGCGCTTTTCGAGATTGCGGAGATACATGAGCCTGTCATAAAGCTCACGGAGTATCTGATCGTCGAGAGAGCCTGTGAGCTCCTTACGGTAACGGGCTATGAAAGGGATAGTCTTATCGTCGTCGATAAGCGCTACGGTATTGTCGACCTGTTCCTGTCTGAGCCCGAATTCCTTGGCAAGTGTTTTATTGATATCCATAATGCTTCCTTTCATCGTGCGTCAGCTCCGCACTCTGTTGTTATACTTTTTTATTCCCTGACCTCTTCCTCAGTCTGCTGAGGTACTTCCTCCGCCGCGGCAGCTTCGCTCTCCGCGTGCTTGTCGTTCCAGCGGTCGAGCCATGAGAACAGGGTCTTTGCTATGTCCTTGTAGACGTTGATACTGTTCTTCTCCATGAGCACATCATGGCGCATACCGTCGAAAAGTCTGTGTGAAATGCTCTCATAGCCTGTTTTTTCAAGCTTTTCCAGAGTTTTCATGAACTTTTTCTCAGATATCATGGCAGGGTCTTCCTTACCAGATATAAAACGTATGGGAAGAGTGGGATTATTCACATTCCAGCCCTTTGACGAGTCCGACTGCTTCACCAGCCACAGGAGCTCCTCATAGCAGTTGAGGGTGGGCTTGAAGTTGCAGAGAGGGTCCTCGTTGAATGCGAGCACCGCGTCTGCGTCGCTGCACCTCCACGAGTTTATGGGGTCCTCAAAGAACTGACCAAAGCCGTGGTCAACGGCGTCGAATATTTTCTCGCTCCTGAAACGGCTGCCGGGACGCTTGGAGGAAACGGAGTGTATCGTCCTAACTACAGGTGAAAACGGGCTGTAGCAGACAGTTCCCAGGAGGACAACTCCGTCAACTGCGCTGTCGTGCTCCTTCAGGAAGCACCTTGCGCCTGCCGCACCCATACCGCCGGCTATCATGAATACAGGGACACCGGGATAAGCCTCCCGTATCCTTTTGTTGAACTGAGCGATGTCGCTTACAAAGCCCTCACCGCCGTTTCTGAACATAAATCCGAGATCGTCGGCTTCGACTATGCTCTTTCCGTGGCCGCGGTTATCATGAATGACCGTGATAAAGCCCTGCTCGGCAAGGTAATCCATAAACGGGTAATAGCGTTCCTTATGTTCGTTCATGCCGTGGACCAGCTGAACAATGCCGTTAATCTCTCCCGACGGTACTGCAAGGACTGCCGAGATAACAAGCTCGTCGAAGTCAGAGATGAACTCAAATTCCTTCAGATCAGCATTTAGCATATACTTCCTCCTGTCAAAAGCGGAAAATAAAAACGTTACAAAGCATATTATAACACAGAATATCCGAAAATGCAACCGCGCGTTGATTTCTCATTTCTCCGTGCAAAGTTTCCTGAGCCTGCAGCTCAGGGTATTGGGGACTCCCCTGGGGCCGCGGACAGCCGATACGCCCAGCTCTCTCATAGCCGTGAGCGGCATATCCTCCGCTGAAAAACGGTGCAGCAGCTTCAGCTTTACCGCTTTTCGTATGTGATAGCTGCCGTTATCGTAATTGAAAGGGATATCCACTTCAATTGCCTCACATTTGTAAAGGACAGCGGAAACAGGAGCAGCCATGTAGATGTATATGGTGTCTCCCACGATATAATTGGCGGTCTGTTTCCATATTATGGTACCGTCGCGCCTGAAATCCTGTTCCACGTCGTACATTGCAGGCGCGGCAGGAATGAGCCATTCCTTCGGCTCTGTACGCATACGCCTGCCGCTCCCGGATTTTCCCGAGAGCTCATGGCTCATTTCAAGCAGGGCTTTCAGCTGCTCAATATCAACGCTGCCGTCAAGGAGCACCGATATCCAGCTTTCCTTGTTCATGTGGTACGCAGGGAATATCCCGTCCACAGCAAGAAGTGAGCCCGTCATCATGGGGCTGCACTTGACATTGACGATATCCACCTTTCCGAGTTCGGGGCGTCCCAGCTTTGAGCCGTCAACATCCATGACTATGGCATACCACTTATCATTGCTGCACCTCAGCACAGCGCAATCGGGAGTCCTGCTCCACAGGTATTCGGGCTTTGTGCCGAAGCGTTCGGCTGCAAAGGCAAAGAGCCTGTCCCTCATTTTCAAAGCTGCCACGGCTCACTCTCCGTTCTGTTTTTTCATCTCGTCACGCAGATGTATATAGCAGGCGTTGCATATCTCGCAGTCCTTTTCCGCACGGTGAGCTCCCGTAACAGAAATGCCGTAATGGTCGGCAACGGTGGTCTGCTTCCTGTCGGGCAGGAGCGGCAGGACCTTTCTCGCAAAGCGCAGCACATCAACGAAGTCATTGTCAAATATTATACCATGACAGCGCAGGAGATTATCATATAAAAAGTTTATGTCGAAATTCACGTTGTAGCCCATGAGCATATCATTCCCTGCAAACTCGTAAAAATCCATTATCGCCTGAGAGATACAGGGCGCGTCCTGAACCATTCCGTCGTCGATTCCAGTGAGACCCGTGATAAAGGAGCTTATATGGTGCTCGGGCTTTATGAGTGTTGAAAAGACCTCTGCCTTTTCGCCGCCGCGGTAGCGTACTGCCGCAATTTCGATTATCTCGCTCTCAGCAGGGTCAAGTCCCGTAGTTTCGATATCCACGACACAATAATCCTCGGGGAAGGCGATCCTGCTTTTTCCCTTTCTGCGCTTTATATCGCTCACCTTGATGCTCCTTCCGACATAATACTGTCAAATCATACACTTCATTATAATATACCTGACGAAAATTGTCAAATCAGCAGAGGATCATGCCGATATGTAATTTATATACGTACATTTACTTAGCATAGTTAAATCATAATAATTTATAGGATTTAAACAAAAACTCTTGATTTTTTATCAAAAATGCTGTATAATATACTTGTAAGATTGTACGTCCACATTTATATGCTTATTTACTATGAAAGTATGAAAGGAGCACCCGCCATGAAGAAGTTAATCGCGGCTGCAGCAGCTCTCACAACTGCCGTAAATGCCGCAGCATTATCAGCAAACGCAATGTTTGAAAACGTTCCCGCAGGAAGGATCTGGGATGAGGAAATAGAAATGTTCCCTATGATGGAAAACGGCGACCTTGTTACCGACATCAACGGAGACGGCTCTTTCGGTCTAGATGACTGCGCTTTGTTCTACGGATACACACATTCGTATGATACAGACGCAGAGCTTGCTCAGCGTATGGATAGCATAGGCGACTACGACGCAGACGGCAAGGCTGACCAGCTCGACGCAGAGCACCTTACCAGATTTTATCTCCTCCAGAACGGCATATCCGCAAGGGATACCGATAATGCGACCTACAGCGATATCGACCTCGTCAAGGAATTTACAAACGAGTACCACAGCTGGAGCTCAAGGCTCTCAGATGCATTCATTGAGGAACTCAGGACCCAGTCATCGTACCTGATGGCAGGATATACCATGTTCAGGGAAGCTGTTGAAGACGGCACTGTCAGCTGCGATGTGAACAGCGACGGCGTCTACGACTACACCGACCTTGATTACCTCTGGATATTCGGATACAATTCGTACTTCTTCATGTACGACAGCGTACCCGACAGTGAGAAGCCTGTTATCCCCGACGAGATAAACGAGCGCTGCCGGGAGCTCATAGGTCATTTCGCAAACGGCTCTGACACCAACTGGTTCTATGAGTATGCTGAAATGTACTGTATCGAGCAGAACGGTATCACCGACCAGCAGTTCAGCGAAGATTATTACGACAGCCTCATAGAAGGCTCGGGCAAGCTTTCGCTCGCAAAATGTCTGAAGTATAATTACAGCGAGTGGATGCCGGTCAACGAGTATCTTGAGTACAACGGCGCAATGTTCAACAGAGAATTTACGGTTTTCTGGGAACAGCTCAGTGCAGGCGAGGTTGAGCTCCCCGATACCAACGGCGACGGCGTCATCAACAGCTCTGATGTTTTCAATGCCATGATATTTAAAGAAGACCTTCAGGCACACGCAGCTGCACAGGATTCAGTGCTTCCCGTAAACGTATGGAAGTTCTTCACGGAAAACTGCGATATCAACGGCAACGGACTGAGCGGAGATATCCATGATCTGTCCATTCTTGATCTCGGATATATGCTTTCAGGTCCCGAAGCAGAAATGGAGAGTATATACGACAATTTCAATGAGAATTTAAACGCTTATATAAACAGTCTCTCAGCTGTCAGCGGCATTCCTGCCGTTAAGTACAGCCCGATGAGCATTGCCGCACCTGAGTTCAGCAATGTCGAGATAGAGCGTTCAGGCGACGCTAACGGCGACGGAAACGTCGATCTCTCCGACGCTGTAAAGATCATGCAGGCACTGGCTAATCCCAATAAGTATCAAATCTCATACGCAGGCAGATTCAACGGCGATGTATGCAACACAGGCGACGGTATAACCTTAGGCGACGCACAGGAGATACAGTCAAGACTTCTTAATTCTTGATTAAATGATAACAGCCGATGTTCGTAATGAACATCGGCTGTTTTTGTTTTATTCAGTTGCCTGGAATATGCCTCTTACGAAGCAGTAGAGGTGCGAGTGGATAGAGTCGTCGCCGTGGTGTCCGTTATTTACAACGTGCCATACGTGAGGAACGTTGTTCTTTGTAAAGTTGTTATGATAGCCCTCTGGAGTATTCAGTCCGACAACATCGTCCTGAGTTCCGCCTGTTATCATAATGAGATACGGAGTTTCACTTGCGCTGTTCCACTTCCATGAGCCCGAAGCTCCGGGTGCAGGGCATATAGCTCCTACATAACCGAACTTGTCGCCGTGCTTCATGCCTATCTGGAGCGACTCGCGTCCGCCCATTGAGAAGCCTGTTACAGCTGTGTTCTCTCTGCCTGTAGCAACGCTGTACTTGCTCTCGATGTGTGGCATAAGGCTGTCCACGATATCGTCAACGAAATTGTCATAGCCCTCATTCGAGCCCTGATCCGCGAAGCCTGTAGCGTCGTTCATTGTCGCGCTCGTGAATACGAACGGTACAACTACTATCATGTCCTTCGCCTCGCCTTCAGCGATAGCGTTTCCGATGATCTGCTGTGTATACATCTGACCGTTGCCCTGTGTTATCATACGGTTCTCGTTCTCGAAGAAGCCGTGGAGAACATAGAGTACGGGATACTTCTTGCTGGAGTCGTAGTTTGCGGGAAGAAGTATGTTATAAGGCTTGTTCTTGTTTGCCTTCTTGGAGAAGTAGGTCTCCTTCTTGATAGTGCCGTACTGAACGCCCTGTTTCTTCATGTGAGAATCATTGGGCTCGTTGTTTACAAGTGCGTTCTGCACCTTCTTGGTAAGTTCTTCCATAGTATATTTCTGCTGACCTGTTGAAGTCTGGGAATTAGTCGTGTTTGAGCTGTTGCTGCCTGTGTTCGACTGGTTGTTGTTTCCTGTATTTGACTGGTTGTTATTTCCCGTATTGGACTGGTTGTTGTTTCCTGTATTTGACTGATTGTTACTGCTGCTTGCCGGTGAGACAGTTCCCTCAGTTGCCTGGAATATGCCTCTTACGAAGCAGTAGAGGTGCGAGTGGATGGAGTCGTCGCCGTGGTGTCCGTTGTTTACAACGTGCCATACGTGAGGAACGTTGTTCTTTGTAAAGTTGTTATGATAGCCCTCGGGAGTATTCAGTCCGACAACATCGTCCTGAGTTCCGCCTGTTATCATAATGAGATACGGAGTTTCATCAGCATTGCTCCACTTCCATGATCCCGAAGCTCCGGGTGCAGGACATATAGCTCCTACATAGCCGAACTTGTCACCGTGCTTCATGCCTATCTGGAGCGACTCGCGTCCGCCCATTGAGAAGCCTGTTACAGCTGTGTTCTCTCTGCCTGTAGCAACGCTGTACTTGCTCTCGATATGCGGCATAAGGCTGTCCACGATATCGTCAACGAAGTTGTCATAGCCCTCATTCGAGCCCTGATCCGCGAAGCCTGTAGCGTCGTTCATTGTTGCGCTCGTGAATACGAACGGTACAACTACTATCATGTCCTTGGCTGCGCCCTCGGCGATAGCGTTTCCGATGATCTGCTGTGTATACATCTGACCGTTGCCCTGTGTTATCATACGGTTCTCGTTCTCGAAGAAGCCGTGGAGAACATAGAGTACGGGATACTTCTTGCTCTCGTCATAGTTTGCGGGAAGAAGTATATTATAAGGCTTGTTCTTGTTTGCCTTCTTGGAGAAGTAAGTCTCCTTCTTTATCGTACCGTACTGAACGCCCTGTTTCTTCATATGAGAATCATTTGGCTCATTGTTTACCAGCGAATCCTGCACTATCTTGGTAAGCTCCTCCATAGTGTACTTCTGCTGACCCGGTACTACCTCAGGCTCTACCACTGGGAATTCGGTAATATTTCCCATAACGAACTTCATAATGAGCAGAGCGTCCGTGAGATCGAAAACTCCGCTGCTGTCCGCGTCGGCTGCTTTCAGGGCCTTCTTGTCCTCGATACCGTTGATAAGACCTTTTCTTGCAAGAACGATATCAAAGCAGTCTATCTTTCCGTCATAATTGATGTCGCCCTTGTGCATTGCAACAGGCGCCGAGGGCTCTCCTATCTCTGTGCCGCTCGCCGCGCCGACAACTTCATCGACATAGAAATTGCAGGTACTGTCATCAGTCTCGATGTAGAGCTGGATATCTGACGCTCCTGCGGGGATCGTAAAGCTTTTGTTCTCAAGGTGAGCCCACTTTCCCTTTTCAGCTGCCACCTCAGCTATTTTGGGATATTTGGTACTGCTTCCGTCGCTGTACTGGAGCGTGAGGTAAAATGTTGCCGATTCCTCCTCGCTCATTACATAAGCGCTGAATGAGTAGTCGTTACCTGCCTTAAAGCCTGAACCCAATCCTACGATAGCGCCGTTCCAGGCACTTGCTCTGCCGCTTGCAAGAAGCGAGCATTCTCCCGAGCGTGATGTGCCTGAGACTACCTTTACAGAAGCAGAGCCTCTGCCGCTCCATGAGTCAGTACCTTCTTCAAAGGTGCTGTGAAGCAGATAGTCCTGGTCGGCGGCAGATACCGGCATAGCGCCTAATGCTGAAAACGCCATTACTGCCGCCAAGAGAGTTGAAATACTTTTTTTCATTCTCTTTCCTCCTTTAAATAATATAAAAAAACACAATCTCATGTTTCTTTTTTACCATAATTTTTGTGATATGTCAACCCACAATGTGAAGATTATGTGTATAAATTCAAGATAATAGTCAATAGCCCCCTCAGGAAGTCCACCTTTTCGTTTTATTTACCATTTTTGTTTAATTATTTTCACAACACACATAAAAAATAGCATTTTTCTCCCTGCCTGTTGATTTACTTTACAATATGTGTTATAATGACTTAAATACATCTCAGCAAAACAGTCTGAACATATTTGAAGAACGAAGGGAAATGATAAGAAATGTCCATCAGTACAGTCCTGCTTGCTTACAAGGAAGCCGAAAACCTCAAGGTCCTCCTTCCGCAGATAAAGAAACAGCTTGACAGCACAGGCGAAAAATACGAGATCATAGTTATCGACACGGAAAAGCCTCTCGACAACACGGAAGAGGTCTGCAAACAGTTCGGCGCTCAGTACGTCAATCAGAAGTACCCGAAATTCGGCGGAGCTTTCCGCACAGGTATCGAGTGTGCGAAATATGACAAGTTCCTGATACTCGACAGCGACGGCTCACATAATCCTAAGTATATCCCTGCTATCTACAGGGCAATGAAGCCCGATATCGACCTTGTTATCGGCTCCCGCTACACAAAGGGCGGCAGGACCAACGACAGCAGGACATCTGTTATCATGTCACATTGTCTCAACTTCGTGTTCAGGATAGCCCTCGGAATAAGGGCAAAGGACATCTCCACGGATTACAGGCTTTACCGCACCGAACAGCTCAAAAAGGTAAAGCTCGACTCCGAAAACTATGATATCCTGGAGGAAGTGCTCTTAAAGCTCAAGCTCCTGAACGGAAAGCTCAGGATAGCGGAAGTGCCTATAGTTTTCAAGAAGCGGCTTTTCGGCGAGTCCAAAAGAGCCCTCATTCCTTTCATGATAAGCTACCTCAAGACGCTTCTGAGACTTATCGGCATAAGGATAAAACATACATTGGGAAAATAACGGCAAAAACGATAAAAAGCTCCATGCTAAGCATGGAGCTTTCATTATATTATAAAACGGTCAAGCATATCATCGGAGCTTTCGATAAGCTCGGGCTTCACCTTTCTCTTTATTACGTCCCAGTTGGGCATACTGTCGGAAATATTATGAGCGTCGCTTCCGAAAACAACATTGCTGCACTCGTCAACGATACGCTTTGCCAGCTTTTTCTCGTTCCAGTTGCCGAAAGCGTCGTTATTCACCTGCATTATAGCATTTGTTGCCAGTATATTGTCGATATCGTCCTCGCTGCAGAACTCTACGCAGCGGTGAACATGAGCAAGCATAACATTGAGGCCGTACTCTATGGAAAGATTGTATACCTCTTCCGCCATCCACGGCTCATAATTACGATAAGGGAATGCCATGAGTATAAGGTTCGTTCCCTCGATCGCCAGCTTTTCGATATCCTTTACCTCGGATATGCCTCTTTCGACAGCGACCTCCGCTCCGAGGAGCATATTCTTTATCGGAGACCTGTCCTTTACTATCGCAAACGAAGCCGCTCTCTTTTTAAGGAAAGCTTCCACCGATTCTTCCTGATGATAATAAAAATGAGGAGTAAAAATAACTCTTTTTACACCCTGCTCCTTCATCATCTCAAGCATTGCAAGTGAAGTGCCGAGACCTTTTGAGCCGTCATCGAGTCCAGGAAGAACATGACAATGGTATTCTGTCAGCATTATTTTCCGCCCTTTTTCTTTTTATTTTTTCAGGTAATGTTCATGTGCCGGAATATTCAAAACGTACCGCCTGTTTTGCGGCACAATAAGCGCCGCCCGCCTCACAGGCAATGATAAAACCGTTTTTCCTTCATTTCAGGCATAACACAAAGCTCCCCGCAGCACCTAATCGCAGGATAGCTTCAATACGCCAGCAAATGCCGCGCACATAAAACACATACGAAGCGCAAATATCCCGATATGTGGATCCGGGAAAAATTTTTATCTGTATTTTTCTTCCCGAAATATACGTTTCGTAATAATTAATTCTCATGTACTATTATAATACATTCATCATACATATGTCAAGGGATTGCACTAAGTAAAAACTGTTTTTTTCACTTATCAACAAATTAAAGACAATAAACAGCGGAAATATTATTCATCTGTAGAGAAAAAATCGTGCAGCCATTTTCTGTGGCTGCACGAACTGCCCAGAAAGTCAAAAAAAGCATAAAATGTCATCTTTTTGTCTTCCTGATAACTGTATTATCTTGTTTTCTCCATATTTTCCAGCATTTTCTGCCAGTAAACATAGCCGAACTCCTTTTTCGACCAGTTCTCAAGGAACTCCAGCTTTGCCTTCAGGTGAGGATATTTTTTGATATACTCCTCGCTGTAGCGATACATTATTCTGTTGGCCGTGTCGTAATCCCACAGGAAAAGCAGCTCAATGAGGGTAGCTCTGTCCTCATAGGCTGTGACCATGCTGTAATCCGAGACAAAATACGGGAGATCATACTGTGGCTCTGACTTTTCTATGGCATTATAGAAGGTATGAACATTCATGCCTTTTTCGTCGTTTTCAGCATACTCCTCAAAATCAGCGGAATAATCAAAGTCTGCGGGATTGAGTTTCTTCCACTCCTCCTCATCTATGGAGCCGTACTTTTCGCTGATCATTCTTTCCACTGAATGCCATATCTCATGGTGAAGGGTCGTACAATTCTCTGATGTCTGCCTGCTCAGTATGGCGATTTCATACCAGCCGAACGAAGCAAATGCAACTCCTCCCGCTTTGAATTTAGAACCGTCTTTACCTATGAGCTCGCGGACAAGAGATATTCTCAGACCGATCTGCCCGTTTTCTTTATTGAAGCGGCTGAAAAACCCCTCAGGGTAAAGTGAAAGCGTTTCTCTCAGGTTTTTCAAGCTGTCCTTTTCGTACTGAAGCGAACTTTCATCTGTATACGCCTCTGTAGAGCCGAAACTGTATTCTGAGCCTGCTTCTGCATTTTTGACCTCGTTGCCCACAAGTATCCTGATACCGAACTCTTCTTCGATCTTGTCAGCCTCCGCACGTATTTCCTTGAACTTCTCACCAACTTCGACGGGGCCTGTCTTTTCAAACACCTTTCCATCAGCATTTTTAAGCTTTACGCTGTAATTGAGCCTGCCTGGGTCTACCATCACAAGGGAATTGCTTTTTGTGACGGAATACATCTCGTTCATGCCGATTATCCATTTACCGTCGGTAACATAGCAGCAGTCTTCATTGACATATGCAGTATTTAGCTCTTTGACATCACCGTATACAGTCTTACCGTTAACAGCGTCGGTAAAAAACAGCCTGTTGCCTGCACCTGTTTTCGTAAGTAAATAACTGCTTTTGCTGCTGCTTATAAACTGCAGCATGCCAGGTTCCGCCAGTGTGAGCTTATAATACTTGTCGGGGCTGTTTCCGCTGGTATCAGAGGCTTTAATGTAGTAATCGCGGTCGTTTCCGACGGAATAAGGGCTGACGCAGCTATCCTTCGTAAGGAAGACATCAGAATTTTCTTCGCACATAGGCGCTATGAGTTCACCCGTGACCACAGAGTACAGACCGTATTCCACGCCGATCTCAGTTTTATCTGAAGTCTTTCCGCCGACGAATACTCCTTTTTCATGCAAATAAAAATATGCATTGATGAATCCTGACAGGGATAAATGCCTGCTCTTCTCGCCCTTTTCATTTATCTTCATAATACTGTCATCAGTATAGGAGACCCAGTATATATTATCAGTTTCGCTGTCGAACCACCACTCGGTATATCCCGCAGAACCCGTATCCACTTCATATGGCTCACCGCCGTTTGCAGGGTACATTTTCAGCTTGTTCTTCTCATCCGCATAAGTCTTTTTCCATGTGACGACTGTTCCGCCTGCGAACATTCCGATGAGCATTTCATCCCTGTCCGAAAGATTTATGCTCCTCAATATCTTATCATTGAGGGTATCGAACACATAACAGGTATTTCCGCTCTTATCTTCGCAGCCGACAACTACCTGACCATCAGAAGCTCCGACCACATTTCTGATAGTTCCGCCTGCATCAAAGCCTGCAAACACTCTTATGCCCGAAAGGAACTCACTAATATTCTGCAGCTTTCCCTTTGCGGTCGAAGCATATGCATAGTAGGAAAGTATCTTCGAGGCGTCAACTGCGTCTATTATGCCGTCCCGGTTCACATCTGCCGCAACCTGCTGACCTGCATTGAATCCGCCGTCCGAATTTGTGGATATCTTTGCATAATAAGCCAGCACCATTGAAGCGTCAACTGCGTCGACAATACCGTTCACGTTTATATCGCCGAGCTCGTAATCGCTTGGAGCTTTTCCGAGAGAAACGAACTTATATCCGGCTCCCTTTGCAAAAGTCTCCGCTGTTGAGCCGTCATAGCCGTATATAGTTCCGTTATAAACGACGGTCTCTTTGTCCTCGTGCTCCCCGGGATAAATGATCTTATTGCAGATAGTATCTGAAGAATCATAGAAACTGCATTCGGGATTCAGTACAGTTACCGATTCAAGCGAAGCGCAGTTCACGAAGGCCTTACAGTCGATATAATTGATATTTTCGGGAACGATCACGTTTTTCAGCGAATCGCAGCCCGAATACTCATTATTCCGTATTATCGTATCGGTTTTGGAAACGACGATGTCTTTAAGTGACTTGCAGCCTGAAAAGGTCTGCCCATCTACTTTCAAAACATCATCGGGCAGCTCAACGTACGTAAGCGCCGAACAGCCCATAAAAGCGCCTGAACAAAGATACTTCAGACCCTTTGGCAGTATCACCGACCTGAGGTAAGCATTTTCATATACTGTACCGCCGTTCTTATCCTGCTTTTCAAAGCTGAAAGCCTTAGCCGCTATGCATTTTGTACCTTCCTTTACGGTGATCTCCGTCAGCTTCTCAGGCTCGCCCTTTATGCCGTAGAACAGCGTTCCGCAGTATACAGGGCCGTCATCCTGAGCTTCAAGCCAGGCAGTTCCTTTCAATACATCCGCACCAAAACTGGTAACTTCATCCGGCACCTTGATACTTTTCAGGCTTTTGCAGTTTTCAAAGGCATGATCGGATATATATATCAGTCTTTCGGGCAGCTCAACGTTATCGAGCTTGTCGCATTCTGCAAAAGCTCTGTCATGGATCCCCGTCACATTATTTGTAAACACTATGCTCTCAAGTGCGTCACAGTTTTCAAAGGCGCCCGCATCAATGCTGCTGACACTTTCGGGGAGCTTATAGCTCTTGCCGGGATGTTTCGGAGGATATTTACAGAGCAGAGTTGCTCCATTATTGAATACTACGCCGTTGATACTGCTGAAACTCTTATTGACTTTTGAAACGTTTACTGCTTCAAGAGAGTCGCAGCGCGTAAAACTGCAGTTCATACTCTGCACAGATGCGGGAACATTCAGTACTGTCAGACCCGAACAATCGTTGAATGCATTTTTATGAACATATGTAACTGTACCGGGAATGCTGAACCCGCCCCTGACCTTGTCAGGAATGCACTTTATGAGCGATTTCCTGTCAGCTGTGTATAATACGCCGTTTTCAACGGCCAATGACTTATTGTCCTTGTCCACCTCAATTTCGGATATATTGCGGAGGCCATCAAACATTTCACCGATATCTTCAATACCGGCAGGTATCTTTACAGTCCTGACCCTGTCTGGCTCGGATACCTCAAGGCAGCCGTCAACTCCACGAACAGGAAGTCCGTTCAGCTTATCGGGGAGCTCTATGACTTCACAGTCGCCGTAATATGCCGAGACCAGTACATATTCCTTGCAGTTCAGCCATTTCCAGGTGTCGTTTTTCTCATATTCAAAGGAAATTGCTTCTTCCTTCGGCAATTTACCGAGAGAAACGAAGGAATAGCCTTTACTTTCGGCATAATACTGAGCATAAGAGTCTTCATATCCGTATATAGTTCCGCTGAAAGCGACATACCCCGAACTCAGTGAATAATACTCAAGCGGCTCATAAGCAATGCAGTAGGCGTTTTCAAAAACAACAGACTCAAGAGAGCGGCAGTCCCCCAAAGCGCCGTCCCTGATCACACTGATATTTTTGGGAACAGTCAGCTTTTTAAGAGAACTGCATGAAAGGAAGGTCCCGGCTTCTATCACATCAAGCGATGCAGGGATATGCACCTCTTCAAGCGCAAGACATGAGGCAAAAGCCATTTCCCCTATTTTTTCAATGCTGTCGGGGAGATTTATCTTCTTCAGGCTCTCGCAGTCAAAAAAAGCCTTCTCGCCTATGTACCTGACACTGTCAGGCAGAGTTACGGATATAAGGTCAGGATCGCCAGCTGTCGGTCCGTCGAGGCCGCTGTCAAAGGCGCAGCGGTTTATGCTGACAGTTCCTTCCCTGACAACTATTTCTGAATTCTCGGGCAGACGGCCTTTCAGCTTGTAAAGCACAGCTCCCGTATAGACAACTCCGTCGGGCTGAGCCTCGTACCATGGAGTTCCCGAGACTGCCCACTCACCTACGAAAATAGTTTCCGTAGAAAAGGTGATATCAGAAAGCCCTGTACAGTTCCGGAACGCACTCTCTCCTATATCCAGGACATTGTCGGGTATAACGACATTGTTAAGCTTATCGCAGCCATAGAACGCATAGTCGCCGATTATCTCCGCACGAGCCGATATTTCCAGCTTTTCAAGGCTGTCGGCGTCATCGAAGGCATGGGGAGCTATCTCCATTACGCCGTCGGGAACGGTATAGCTGACGTTCACGCTGCCTATTGGGAACTTCAGCAGACTTTCCATATATTTATCGAATAAAACGCCGTCCCTGCCTGTGAAATACTCATTATTTTCGCCGACGTTTATACTTTTGAGCTTCTTGCAGTTCAGGAACGCATTTTCCTCAATACGCTCCACCGTATCGGGAATACTGAATTCCCCCTCCACAGAGGTAAGGCATCTGAGCAGAACTTTCCCGTCAGCAGTAAATACGCCGCCGTTTTGGCATATAAAGCTCGTATTCCCCTCATCTGTCTCCACTTTTTCAAGGTTTGGGAGTCCACCCGTAACACCGCTGATCTCCGTTACCGTTGAAGGGATATACAGAGACCTGACAATATCGGCTTTTTCCGCGAAGCAGCCAGCGCTCACAGAAGTTACAGGAAGTCCTTCTATCGTATCCGGTATGACTACATCGGCGCTGTTTCCGTAATACCCCATCATTTCTATATGGTCTGCGCAATTGCTCCAGCTCCAGAGAGCGCTGTATTCCGATAGGGTGTCAGCTTCCGCCACGGAGGGATAAGCCGATTCAGCAGCATATGCCGCCGAAATACTGCCGCTTATGCCTGATAAAGCAAATACTGCTGCACTTGCAAGACTGATAATACGTTTTTTCATAATATACTCCCTAAAAAATTTTATCCTCCACAGTTATATGTGTTTTATATGTATTTATAAGTATATCATAACGTGCTGAAAAAATCAAGCATACAGGCTGTTCCGCGGGGCTCATGGAAATGCATATTTCCGCTCTGAATACACTTGATTTTACACAAAACACATGATATAATGTAGACAAACAGAGACATTTCTGTTGTGAAGTGTTATACTGAAAGAGCAGTCGACAAACACCCAAAAATCTGGTAGAATATAAATAACAAAACCGGAAAGGGAAAACGACTATGAAGTACAGTAAAGAATTCAAAGAAGAAGCATTAAAGCTCTCGGATGAGATTG
>NZ_JAFYYT010000029.1 GCF_017549005.1 Ruminococcus sp. | reverse complement strand
GAGGAGATTAGCAGCGGACGCTTTAATTTCATAAAGCGGACGAAGTTTATCGTTATCAATCAAGGAAACAACTCGGTCATCGTTGACGATGACTACGTCTATTTCGATACGGACATAATAGGAGAGCTTGCTCGCAGTAAGTTAAAGCTTAATAGCGTCAACACACTTACGGATGCAATAAAAGCAAGCGATTGCCTTAATATCAATGATCACAATAGCAAGTGTTACAGGTTTCATGTTCAGAATTCCGATGGGGAATCGTATATGCTGTATACTTACGGCGTAAGCAAGAAACTTATCAATGCAGAAAATCGTAAGAGGCTTGAACTTGCCGATTATCAGAAGTTCCTTCTCGACTATAGTGAGCTTGGACAGAACGAGTTACTTCCGCTGGGTATAACAGCAGATGGCAGATATGTTGGTAAGGATATATCATTTGGGAATAAGTCCAACGATCATATCTTTATCACAGGACAGAGCGGAAAAGGCAAGTCCTTCTGCGCAACAAATTTATTACCATTATTGGCGATGCTCGGGAGCAGGATGCTCGTTTGTGACGTAAGTGACTCATTCACTCGTGATGAAGTTATCAGAGCACTTCCCCCAGAGGTCGTCGATGCTCTATTCGAGTTTATCGAAGTTGCTGACGGCAAAAGAAAAATACCTGTAAATCTTTTGCTCATTGGAGACTGTTCCGGCCTTCCGGCTAGGAAGCGCCGCATTGTCAGCTTTATTAAGGCTATTGCGGGTAAACTCGATAAGGACGAAACAAGATCCCTTACTGGCGTAATTTCGGATATGCTGAAGAGGTATCCAAATATTACTTCAGTTTCAACCGAAATGCTCCGTAACGCGCTTAAAAGAGGCGGTAAGGTCGGCAATCATGTGTTCAGCCTTATCAGTTCTACGCTTGACGACATTGACAAGATAGGGTTCGAGGAGCAAGGCTGGGCAGAATTCTTTGAAAAAACAAAAAAGATTCCGGTTCTATACTTGGGGAACGAATCAGGTGATAAAGAACACTCATTACTCGATGCATTGATAGCATCGGCTTTTGAGTGGCAACGAGACCATGATACAGCTCCGCTGTCAATAGTTGTGGACGAGATCAAAGACCAGTGTTTTGCTGAAGGCAGTCCACTACATACTATATTGACCCAAGGAAGAAAGTTCAACACCAAGTTCATAGGTATGACTACGGAATATATCTCAATCGGCAGTCGCGCTATCGACGTAGTTAAGGAGGCAGGTATCAAGATTTTCTTCCGACCTGCTAAATCCCTCGAGCGTATAGCTGTCGAGCTTGGATATAAGAACGCAGCTAACGCTGGCTTCGGTTCTATGGGTATCGGTGATATTATACTCTGCGCTGAGTTGTACAATAAAATTGACGGGGTGAACGAGCCTATCGTTATTCACGCAAAGGCTATCAAGTTCATCGACACACCTCTCTATGGAAAGTTCCAGAAGGAGTACGGTATAAAATAAGTTAATACTGGTTGCGCCCATAAAGGGCGCGCCGTATACAATAATTATACGCTAAACGGCCAGTCAGGTCAAGCGAAAGGAGAATTTTTATGAATACCAATTCAAACACAACTACCCCTAATACGATCACTCAGAACGTAAATGAGCGCAGCACGGAAGGTGTAGTGCCAGAGAAAATCCTTTACACCGTAAAGGAAGTCTCTATAATCATGCACACTAACACCGGTTATGTTTATCAGCTCATAAGCTCGGGCTTGCTGCCTGCACTTAAGCTGGGCTCATTAAAGATCAGACACGCAACTCTGATGAAGTTCCTCAACGAGTACGACGGATATGATCTCACTGATCCAGGCAACATTGAGAAACTCTCAGTATCAGCGTAACATTCAATCAAACGAGGATAGCGCCCCGGAGGTGCTATCCTCATACTTATAGGAGGGATAGTATGGCAGAAATAAATGCCCGAAAGCGTGGCAGACGCTGGGAATACTATTTTGAAGTAGCTAGAGTTAAGGGTAAACGTAAGCGCTTCAGTAAGGGCGGATTTACCACAAAGGCAGATGCTCTTAGTGCAGGAACAAAGGCTATGAACGAATATCTGAACGCAGGAACAGTCTTTGTACCTAAGGAATTATCTGTGAGCGACTATATGGATTATTGGATAGAAATGTACTGCCGACCGAACTTGAAGCCTTCAACAATTGCAAGTTATAAGAAGTATATAAGACTTCATATTTCGCCTAAAATCGGACATTATCTTTTGACAAGCATATCTGCTGAGCAGCTGCAGTCGCTTATAAACGATCTGGTCTCAGAAGGTTTCAGTAAGAATACTATAATAAGTATAAAGGGAATTCTCTCGAGCAGTCTGAATTACGCAGTTCAGCCGCTTCATTACATACAGACCTCACCGATGGTTTATGTGAAGATACCTAAAGGATCACGCAGCAGCTTCAAGGCTTCACTGTATGTGCGAGATGTTATTGAGGAAGATGTTATAAACAAGATATTTGAACGTTTTCCTAAAGGCACTTCACCGTATCTGCCTATGATGCTTGCTTATCACTGTGGACTGAGATTAGGTGAGGCTTTTGCAGTAACATGGGATAATGTTGATTTTGATAATAAGACTATCACTATTGACAAGCAGCTTCAATGGCATGATGAGAAGAAGGTGTGGTATCTTACACCGCCTAAGTACAACTCTTCAAGAATCATCGATATAGATCAGTTTGTTCTGAATCTGCTAAATGAGTTAAGGGCGGAGCAGGCTGCGAACAAGGAGTTTTATGATGAGTTCTATACGACCTTGCACTATAATGAGCAAGACGGTATCAACACCAGCAGCGGGGAAGTGATCGACTTCATTAATGTATATGAGAACGGAGGCTTTATCCAGCCACGGACCATGCAGCATACCAGTACGGTGATACATGAGTTTTGTCCTACTTTTAATTTTCACTCCCTGAGACATACTCACTGTACCCGTTTATTAGAAGCAGGCCTGCCGCTGAAATATGTGCAGGAGAGGCTTGGACATAAAAACATAAATGTTACAATGAACATTTATAATCACCTAACACGAAATCAGGCTGAACAGGGCAAAAAAGCTCTGGAGGATGTTTTCAAATAATCTGACCGTCGTTCAGGACCACACCTGAGCGACGTATTTTTTTATAAAGAATGCTGCCTAATACTTGAAAATTATTCCGTTATCTGTTATAATAGAAAAAAGCATATAACTCGTTTTGCTCAAAGTACAGCTGGTTATAGTAAGCTTGTTTTGTCACCCATTTGTCACCCTAAATTGAAAAATACTAAGTTCTGACACATATTTCAAAAGGTCAATAAGAATTTGTATTTGCGAAAATACGGCTATTTTTCGACAATTATACGCAACACAACGCAATGCTGTGGAATCCGCAGATCGGCTATACATGAATGGGCAACAACCCGATGGTTGGTGCAACAGTTGCTTGTGCAGTTGCTGTTGAAGAGGCTATGAAGTAATTACTACTTGATATGTATATAAAGAGCAGTCCATGCGGACTGCTCTTTTTTGTGATTATGCACTTTTAATTTGCACAATTAATGAGTAGAATTAGTGTGATTTAAACGATTATAAATTTAAATATAACCGCTAAAAAATCTTATTTATTAATTTTTTATATACCGTTTGTAAACAACAAAAGTAATAAAATACATATAGAATATTGTGTGTGAAAAAGCAAACGAAAACAAAACTATAAAATAAACTGTATTTGGTGTTTTAAACAAAGTTTCGGGCACGCATTGACATATGAAATCTTCGATGATATAATTGAGGTATAGTAATTACAAAAAGTAGATATTGGTTCCAAGTATACAGATTGAGTTAGATTTAAAAATTTATGTTATATTTTTTTTATATATAAATCGGGTGATAATTATGAGATGCATACCAAAAGCAACAGGAGAAAACATTCCTTTTTATGAGATTGGCTTCTGATGTCACGGCTTTTGCACTCATATGCATATATCGTCCGTTTTTTTATATTTTGTCTATGATATTTAATATAGCTCTTTAGTATATGATCATAATGTTTGTACAGGAGAGCATCAGTAATGCGTAAAGAAGAAATTGAACTTAAAGAAATATTCGCGCTGCTCTTCAGCCGGCTGTGGCTCATTATCACAGCTGCCCTGATAGGCGGTGCTGCGGCGTTCTTCTATGCCGAGCTCTGTATGCCGCTTAAGTATTCTTCGCATATTTCCATGTATGTGCAGAGCTATTCCCGCTTTGATGACGAGTCGGAGCAAAGCTACAATAACATCAGCAATTCCAAACAGCTGATAAATACCTACATAAATGTTCTTGATGACGAAGCTGTTCTCAATGCTGTGGGAGTAAAGCTCATGCACAGCTTTGATCATGATATGCTTGCCGAGAACTTTACCATATCAGACGGTGTTATAGCTCCTGCGTCAATAGGCAGCTGCATGACTATAACCTCGTCCACTGATACAAATGCTCTGAAAGTGACGGCAACGACACAGAATGCGGAGCTTTCCGCTGCTGTATGCAATACTCTGGCAAAGGTTGCACCGGGTTACATAAGAAAGGCAGTTGGCGCAGGCAGTATAAATACGATCAATTCGGCTAAGATATACAGAACTCCCGTATCTCCCGATGTCAGGCGGTATACGATACTGGGAGCGCTTATCGGAGCAGTTCTGGTCGTTACGTTTATAATTGCGGCTTATTACATTGATAATACCATAAAGGGTACAGCATTGCTGAGCGCTGCGTACAATAAGCCGATAATAGGTTCGGTACAGGAGTTTGAGCTTGAAAAGAAGAGAAAAGGCAGATATTTGATGCTCACAGACAAGAAAGTGCCGTTTTCTGTTGTTGAGAGCTATAAGTCAATAAGGGCAAACCTGAGCTTTACTCTTTCGACCTGTGATAAGAAGGTATTCACTGTTTCATCAACAAGTCCGGGCGAGGGAAAATCCACAACAGCTGCAAATATAGCGCTTGCCCTTGCACAAGGCGGTTCAAAGACCCTTCTTATCGACGGAGACCTGAGAAAAGGAGTTCAGTCAAGGATATTCGGCGTCAGGAACTCCAAAGGACTGTCAAGCGCTGTCAGCAGAATGGCACATACAGATGAATGTATCTTCAGGGAGATAGAGGACAATCTCGACATACTTCCGTCGGGACCTGTACCGCCTAATCCCTCTGAGCTGCTTGCTTCCGGAAATATGACGGAAATGCTTGAAAAGCTCAGCGAAAGATATGATACTATCGTTATTGATACTCCTCCCGTAAATGTTGTGACAGACGCTATTGAGCTTGCAAAGAAGGTTTCGGGAACTATCATGGTCGTCCGATACGGAAAGACAACGACCGATGACGTAAATGAAGCGATGAAGAAGGTAGGCTTCTCGGGGATGAATATGCTTGGTTTTATCCTTAACGGCGTGAAAACCAAGCGCAGAGGCATACTTTATTCCAAATACAAGTACGGCAGCTATGGCAGCTGACAATGAAAAGAATGCGGCCTTATCCCTCAGGGCTGCTGGAAAAGACATAGAAAGATAAACTTCTAAGTTTAAAATGACATTAAAGAGAATAAAAAACGAAATTACATTAAAGGAGCATACCCGATGAGCGCAGTTAAAATGAAAGGTAATGTTAAGGAGGTCGGCAGTATCATTCAGAATTCTGATTCCAGATTTGCGGGGATAGAACCGTTTAAGCAAAAGCTCTGGCTCGCGTCGCCGACAATGCACGGAGAAGAACAGAAGTGGGTGGACGAGGCGATAAGGACCAACTGGGTATCTACGGTAGGCGAAAACATCAATGTTATTGAAAAGCAGGTTTGCGAATACCTTCATGTCAACTGTGCTGTTGCTCTGTCATGCGGAACAGCTGCACTTCATCTGGCGATAAGACTTGCAGGCGAGAAACTGTACGGTCTTCCGAGAGTAGGTCACGGAAGCCTTGAGGGCAAAAAGGTCTTTGCTTCCGATATGACCTTTGACGCAACTGTAAATCCCATAACATATGAAGGCGGCGAGCCTGTATTCATCGACACAGAGTCCGACACCTGGAATATGTCTCCCGAGGCGCTTGAAAAGGCTTTTGAGATATATCCCGATGTAAAGCTTATAGTGGTTGCTCATCTTTATGGTACTCCCGGTAAGATAGACCTTATCAGAAAAATAGCCGATAAACACAATGCACTGATAGTTGAAGACGCTGCCGAGAGCTTTGGCGCTACATATAAGGGCAGGCAGACAGGTACTTTCGGAGACTTTTCAGTAATATCGTTCAACGGAAACAAGATAGTAACGGGAAGCAGCGGCGGAATGCTTCTGTGCTCGGACAAGGCTGATGCGGACAAGATACGCAAATGGTCTACACAGAGCCGTGAAGCCGCACCGTGGTATCAGCATGAGGAGCTCGGCTACAATTACCGTATGAGCAATATCATTGCAGGTATCGTAAGGGGACAGCTCCCTCATCTTAACGAGCATATCGGACAGAAGAAAGCGATTTACGAGAGATACAAGGAGGGACTTGCAGACCTCCCGATATCGATGAATCCCTTTGACGCTGCTACCAGCGTTCCGAATTACTGGCTTTCATGCATGATAATAAATCCTGACGCCATGACGCTGTTTGTACGCAGCGGAAGTGACGAGCTTTGGACAAGCGAGGCAGGAAAGAGTTCACCGGGCGAAATACTTAATGCTCTGTCAAAGTATAATGCAGAAGGCCGCCCGATATGGAAGCCCATGCATCTCCAGCCTATCTACAGAAGTCATGGATTCATCACGGCTGACGGCAACGGCAGAGGTCAGAGCAATGCATACATCGCAGGCAATATGACAGACGTGGGAGCTGATATATTCCAGAGAGGCTTATGTCTGCCTTCCGATAACAAGATGACCGCAGAGGAACAGAATGTGATCATCGACATAATTCACAGGTGCTTTAATTGAGCATATCACAGGCAAAGAAGTTCATATGGGATAACAGACAAAGGATAAAGCTCGTCTTTTTCGGAGTTTACTGCTTTTTCATTGTCTGTTATACGCTTTTGCTGAGAAAACAGGGCGCATATCATAAGGCTGATATGCGGTTTATGTGGGCTTACCGCGAAATGCTGACGGGACACCCGGAGTGGAAAACAGATGTTTTGCAGAATATCTTCAATATCCTGTTTTTTGTTCCCTTCGGAATGTCTTTTCCGCGCAGTTTGGTTAAGCGTCTGCCCTCTGCATTCAGAGGCAGGGAATGGCTTGCGGTGCTTAGCGTCGGACTTGTGTTTTCGGTATTTATAGAGGTCACGCAGTATGCTGCACGATTAGGTTTGTGTGAGCTTGATGACGTGATCTGCAACAGTCTGGGCGCTTTGACGGGCTATGGCCTTCTCAGAGCGTTTATTTCGGGAAAGCACAGAAAAAATAAGGATACACAATAATAAATACGGAAGGAAAGAGCAAATGCGACTTCAGCGAAAAAGAGGCTTTTATGAAAGGTACATAAAGCGGCTGATCGATATTATATGCGCTCTGCTGGCGATTATTCTTTTCAGCTGGCTATATGCTGTCATAGCAGTTATTGTGAGAATAAAAATGGGGTCTCCTGTTATTTTCAGGCAGCCGCGTCCCGGCATTGTTGATCCGAAAACAGGTGAGGAAACCCTCTTTGATATGTATAAATTCCGCACAATGACTGATGAAAGGGACGAAAACGGAGAGTTGCTGCCCGACGGGCAGCGCCTTCCGAAGTTCGGAAAGTTCCTGAGGGCAACGAGCCTGGACGAGCTGCCCGAGGCTTTCAATATTTTAAAAGGCGACATGAGCATAATCGGTCCGCGTCCGCAGCTTGTACGCGACATGGTATTCATGACGGAAAAACAGAGAATGAGACACACAGCAGTACCGGGTATGAGCGGCCTTGCTCAGACAAACGGCAGAAATGCCATAACCTGGGACGATAAGCTCAACTGGGATCAGAAATACATCGAAAAGGTAAGTTTCATCGGAGATGTGAAACTTGTTGTAAAAACAGCTATGCAGGTATTTATACGAAGAAAAGACGAAACAAACGCAGCCGAGACTGATCTTGCCCTTGATTACGGCGATGTACTGCTGGCTGAAGGCAGAGTCAGCAAGGAAAGGTATGACGAGTTACAGGCAGAGGCAAGGAAGCTGCTGGAAAAGCATGAAAGGAAGATCTGAATGGAAAAATACAGCGTATTAATGTCATTGTATCAGAAAGAAAACCCAGAATATCTCCGTTCCGCTTTGGAATCCATGATAAATCAGACAGTTCAGCCTGACGAGATCGTTCTTGTTGAGGACGGACCTCTTACTGACGAGCTTTACAACGTAGTAGGCGAATACGAGGACAAATTTCCCGAGCTTTTCAATGTACTGGTACTTGAAAAGAATCAGGGACTCGGACTTGCTCTGAATGCAGGACTCAAGGTCTGCAGAAACGAGCTTGTTGCCCGTATGGATACTGACGATATAGCAGTATCTGACCGCTGTGAGAAGCAGCTCCGCTTTTTTGAGAATGATCCGCAGCTTACAATACTTGGCGGACAGATCGAGGAATTCATCACTTCTCCTGACAAGGTAGTAGGCAGACGTGTGGTTTCGCAGACAGACGCAGAGCTGAAGGAATTTATGAAAAAACGCTGCCCTTTCAATCACATGACGGTAATGTTCAGAAAGAGCGATGTCATAAAGGCTGGCAACTATAAGGACTGGTTCTGGAATGAGGACTATTACCTGTGGATAAGGCTTGCCCTCGAGGGCTGCAAATTTGCAAATCTTCCCGATACGCTGGTGCATACCCGTGTCGGTGCAGATATGTATCAGAGACGCGGCGGCAACAAGTACTTCAAGAGTGAGATAGGCATTCAGAAGCTGATGCTTGAAAAGCATATGATTGGCTTTTCAACATTTGTTGCCAACTCAGTAAAAAGGCTGATCGTGGAGAAACTCATGCCAAACAAGGTTAGAGGCTGGGTATTCCGTAAGTTTGCAAGAGAATAATAAAAACAGGAGAGGTATATGAGATCCTACAAGCAGCTTTTAAACAGCGTACCAAAACAGGGTTTTTTAAGAGAATTAACAGAGGATGAGAGCCGAAAGCTCAAAGAGCTGTTCCTGTCGGCATATACGGACATATATAATGCCTGTGAAAAACACGGCATAGAAGTCATGCTCATAGGCGGTACTCTTTTGGGCGGTGTAAGGCATAAGGGCTTTATCCCCTGGGACGACGATCTTGACCTTGCCATCAGCAGGGAACACTTTGATAAGTTCAGAAAGGTATTTGATAAAGAACTGGGTGAAAAATACATACTCAGCGCTCCGAACTGTAAGGGCAGGGCAAGACAGCGATTCCCTCAGATACTTATCAAGGGTACGAAGCTGGTCACAGTTGAGGACGACGGCGTTGATATTCCTCATAATATCGCCGTTGACCTCTTTATAATCGAAAATGTCCCCGATAACTTCATGTACCGCAAGTTCAAGGGCTTTCTGGCAACAGGTCTTATGTATATAGCGGGACAGGTTCAGACGTATGAGGGCAGGAACGAGACACTCAGAAAGTACCTTTCTCAGGCGGAGGACGGCGAGAATGTCTACCGCAAAAGGCTTTTTGTGGGAAGGATATTTTCGTTTATGAACAGCAATAAGTGGTTCGATTTAGTGGATAAGGCTGTTCGTTACAGGAAAAAAACAAAATTATCAAGCATCCCTACCGGAAGAGGTCACTATTTCGGTGAAATAATAAGGACAGACTTCTTTTTTCCTGTAGTTAAGGGAGAATTTGAGGGCAAAGAAGCTCTGATGCCGCACAATTACAAGAAATACCTTGAAAATCTTTACGGAGATTATATGCAGGTGCCTCCTGTTGAAAAAAGAGAACGACACTTTATATGCGATATAGCTTTTAAATCTGAAAAATAATGTGAAGCAGTAAGAATGTGAGGAAAAAATGGAACTTAACGAAGAAGTAAGAGATGGACATTTAGTTACAGCAGAAACAAAAAAGCTTTGGGCGGTCCAGCTTGATCTGCTCGATCGCCTTGAAAAAATATGTAAAAAACACGGACTTAAATACTATGCGGACGGCGGAACCCTGCTCGGAGCTGTAAGACATAAAGGTTTTATCCCATGGGACGATGATATAGACGTTCAGATGTTTGTGGATGATTTTGAAGCGTTTTGCAGATTCGCGAAGGAGGAGCTTGAGCCGCCGTATTTTTTGCAGTACTGGAATACGGAAAAGGGTTTTTATCCCTGGCACGCCAAGCTGAGAAGAAGTGATACCACGTGTTTTTCACAGTGGGAGCTGGAAATGAGCCCCGGCGGAAATCACGGTATCTTCATTGATATATTTCCGCTTTACAATATTCCCGACAGTGCCGCAAAGTACAAATGGCAGACCATAAGACTCAAAGCTCTGCAATATATGTTCAAGTGCTTCGAGACTGACCGCGCTCTTAAAAACAGCTCTGTAAAGGCAACAGCCACAAGAAGGGCTGCAAGCGGTCTGTGGAAGCTCATTTCTTTGTTCACATCTTCTGACAAAATATGCAGAAGATACTTATCTGTTGCAAAATGTGAAAAAGGAAGGACAAAAAAGGTCGGAGTGACTTCATATACTCCCGGGTATGCTAAATACACTTGGGACAGGGCGTTGTTTGAAAAGACTGTTGATCTTCCGTTCGAGGACAGAACTATTTCTGCTCCTTATAAATATGAGGAACGCCTTACAGTTCAGTACGGTGACTGGAAAAAAATAGTAAAAAACGCAGCAAATCATTCAGCTCTGCACTTCAGTGCAGATATTCCGTATAAAGACTACTTAAAGAAGCAAAAATGAGGTGAATAAGACAGCTATGTCTGGGGAAAGGAACCGTATCGTTGATATCATGCGCGGAATTGCCATACTTATGGTAGTTCTCGGTCATACCATGACAGGATGTACGCAGGGAGCAGAAAAAAGCTTCCTGTATAATGTAGTATGGTCACTGCAGATGCCGCTGTTCATACTGATAAGCGGCTATGTTACGAAATACAGCAGAGAGATCGACAGTGCTTCAAGCTTTTGGAGCTATGTTAAAAGGCGTACTGTCGCATATCTTCTGCCATGGGCAGTATGGAGCTTCCTTATCCGTGGCCTGGTGTTGGGGCAGCATGATTACCTGAATATCAGGTGGCTGCTGTGGCATATGGACTCGGGTTATTGGTTCTTAGCCACGATATGGACTATCAGCATGATATTCGGTTGTGCAAGATTTGCGGCGGTCAAAGCTGCAAAGCGCGACGGCATTAAGCGTCAGGCTGTTTTCTTTCTGCTTTATGCAGCCGGAATGGCTGTACTTGCCGTAACGGGCAGACTTGCAGGACTTTCGTTCCTTGCGATAAAGCTTACACTTTATTATATGCCGTTTTATTACGCAGGCTATCTGTTCGGAGCATACAGCGACCGTATTTTTGAAAAAAGCTGCGGAAAGAAAGCTGTTGATGTTACCGTTGCGGTATGCGGCGTCGTATGGATGTATCTTCTTATGAGATATCATATATTCGAGCTTGACGACGGCGGGATATCGGTAATTATCCGTGCAGCTGCGTCGATGACGGGCTGTATAGCCGTATGCGGCTTGTGCAGTGCTCTGCTCAGCGGCAGACCTCATGATTCAGGAATAGCAAAGGCAGCAGTGTGGATCGGTACTCACTCTTTGGAGATATACCTTGCGCACTATATTTTCCTTGACCTTCTGAAAATGAAAACAACTCCTGCATTCAGCTCTGTATCTGGAGTCTCACTGACTGCGGCAAACTGGCTGATAGCAATTGCGGGAGTATCGGCGCTGATACTTCTTACTGAAAAGAACTCGTTTTTCAAGCTGGGGCTGTACGGCAGGAAAAAATAAAAAGGTGAATTTGAAAGGATAGATAATATGCATCCAAGGCTTTTAATTATCGGAACTGTTCCATATAATACAAAATCTACATCACGGGCGTTTGATGCATATTTTCATTATTGGGAGAAAGAGAACATCGCGCAGATATTTTCAAATACCAAACGCCCCTGCAAGGGACACTGCGGCACCCTTTATCAGATAACCGATCATCGTATGCTTCAGAGATGGCAGGGAAAAAAGCTGGAAACGGGCGTGATATATAATTACGACGAGCTGGAAGATGAATGGACTGATACTGATTTAGAGGTAAAGGGCGATACTGCAAAGGCAGCCTATAAATTCGGACGTAAGCACTCTCCTCTGACGCATCTTCTCAGGGGCTTGCTGTGGAGAAAGAAATTCTGGTGTACGGAAAAGCTGAACAAATGGATGGACGATTTCAAGCCCGAATGCATATTTTTAGCGTTTTCGGACGATTATTTCATTCCGAAAATAGCGATGTATGCTGCCAAAAGGTACAATATCCCTATAGTTTCGTGCATAGGCGATGATTATTACTTCAACCTCGAAAAGACTGCGAATCCGCTGTATCATCTGTATAAGCGGACTTACCGCAGACTTATAAGAAAAGTGCTTGCATGGCGCGGAAGTGCCATATATATCAGCGACAAGATCAGGGACAAGTACAATTCCGAGTTCGGTCTTGACGGAGAGACGGTGTATCTTGCCTCCACCATTGAGCGAAAGCCGTTTCAGACCATAAATACGGAAGCTCCTGTTATAACCTATTTCGGCAATATCAGAATGGGCAGAAACAACTCCCTCAATGATATAGGCTATGCTCTCGGGAAGATCAATCCGAGTTACATACTGGAGGTCTACTCCAACGAGCAGGACGCGGTTTACTACGATGTTTTCAAGGATAATCCCAATGTGAAGTTCATGGGTTCTGTTCCTTATGCACAGGTCCAGAAGCGCATGACCGAGAGCGATGTTACCGTTGTTGTGGAAGGCTTTGCAGACAAGGACATCAATCTTTCGCGTTATTCCCTTTCCACAAAGGCAGCGGACGCCCTTTCAAGCGGAGCAGGTATACTTGTTTACGGCTCGCTTGAAAGCGGTATCATCGATTATATGCAGTCCACGCAGGCTGCGATGGTATGCACTGAAAAGGAATCCCTTGAAACTTGCATCAGGAAGCTTTTCGGGGATAAGGAGCTTCAGAAACAGTATTACGATCAGGCGATAGTCATGACCGAAAAGCATCATAACAGACGTGCAAGCTGCTCGACATCTGAAAAAGTTGTCGAAAAAGCTATAAAAAATATGAAGAAGGTATCAAAAAAGAAGTGAACAGCAAAAGAAATATGACAATGCTTATATTGTCATGCGATAAATTTTCAGACCTGTGGGACGGCCATGTAAAGCTCCTTGAGCAGAACTGGCCTGACAGGAACATGGATACATACATAGTTACGGATAAGCCCTGCGACAAGAGCTATCCCAATGTGAAGATATTATCGGCAGGCGAGGGGATAGAGTGGTCCGAGCGTCTGAAATACGCCATTGAACAGGTAAAAACCGATTATGTTTTTATCACGCTTGACGACTATTACCTTATAAAAAAGGTCCGGGACAAGTCGATCGCAAGTCTTCTGAAGATGATGGAGAAAGAAAATATCGACTATGTCCGTCTTTTCATACACTCAAAGAAGTCTATCCTTGACGAACTTGAGGGCTACAAGGGTATCCATAATCTCAATACAAAGTGCAATTACAGCGTAAATCTTTATTCCGGACTCTGGAAAAAGGAATTTATCCTTGCTATGATAAAAGAGCCTCAGAACGCATGGCAGTTTGAGGTTTCACTGTCCAAAAGAGCGAATGAATACGGCGCGAAGTGTGTAATGAGCAAAAGGAAGGAATTTGAGATACTTGACGTCGTAAGGAAGGGAAAGCTCCTCCACAAGCCGTATTATTACTTCAAGCGTCACCCCGGCATATACAACGGCGACCGCGATGTAAATACGGTATGGTATGAGGTGAAGCTGGGAATAAAGACCATTATCGGAAGATATACTCCAGGAAAGCCTAAGAGGGCATTAAAGAAAGTGCTCAGAAAATTCGGATTTGAGTTCTTTACAGAGTAATAAATAAAAAATGTGAGGAATTGGTTTATGGTATTACATAGGAATATTTTTTATCTTATGTATTCGGCATATCTTTCGGTCAGAAGACGCAAGGTCAGGCTCAGCCTTTCAACTAAGGTAAAGCCGGGAACTGTAATTGCGGATAATGTGAAGATCGGAAGAAAAACATGGATAAAAGGAAAGATCGGCTCCTATACATATATTGGTGAAAACTGCGAGATCGACGCGAATATCGGCTCGTTCTGCTCCATATCCCGCAATGTGAGGACTATCGGAGCAGTACACCCGAAGAGTTTCCTGTCGACAGCTCCTGTTTTCTATTCCACTCAGAAGCAGTGCGGTGCAAGCTTTGCTGCAAAGGACGTATATGACGAGGGGCTTTACATAAAGGAAGACGGAATGAGGAGCGTCGTTAAGATAGGAAACGACGTTTGGATCGGCGAAAATGTCATGCTCAAGGGCGGCATAAGGATCGGCGACGGAGCTATAATAGCAATGGGAGCTGTAGTGACAAAGGACGTCGCTCCTTATACTATCGTCGGCGGAGTTCCTGCAAAGGTCATAAGTAAGCGCTTTGACGACAGCATTATTGAAAAGCTTGTCTCATTGAAATGGTGGGAGAAGGACGCTGAATGGCTCAGGCAGAATGCTGAGCATTTCCAAAGGGAAATAACAGATGTGAAAGATCTGGATTTCCTGATGAAAGGATAAAAAATGACAAAAGAGATCAATACTCCCAAAAATGAACTCCTGATCGCGTTATTGTTTTTCCTGCCTCAGATGAATTACTTTCTGGTGGAAATAATGGCTGTTTTCGGCCTTGGCAGCTTCACGATGTTCATTTATTTGTTTCTCGGCGTGATAGGACTATTCTCCTATTCAAGAGTGATAAAATTCAGGGCGGCTGCGTTTTCGACAGCATTTCTGCTGCTTTCGCTGGCTTTCAGCTATCTTCTCAATCCCGCAACTGCCACATATATGTTTTACGGTTCATTCTGGTCAAGCGGCTTTGTGATGCTGCTTACGGTGTATTTCCCGATATTTCTCAGAATGACGGAAGAGATAGATTATGACGAGCTTTTTAAAGCTCTTTTTACGTTTGCGAAGATAACGCTGATAGGTGCGATAGGAGTTTTTGTAGTTATACAGTTCATACTGAAAAAAAAGACCAGCGACTATATGTCCTTTGCATATATGAGCCTTAATTCGGTCTTTTTCTGCCTGTTTCCCTCAAAAAGCTCCACGCGCATCTCGAAAATACTGGGGATCGCAGGCTGTGTAATGCTTCTTATAGGCGGCTGCCGCGGAGCGTTTCTGACAGTATCGGTATATATCGTCCTGCTTATAATGATGCACCTTTTTTCGGACGCGGAAAACAGTGCATTCAACAGGTTAAAGTGGCTTTTCCTGACTATAGCAGGCCTGTTTTCGCTGCCGTATATCCTGGAAAAGATAGGCGGGCTCCTGACGAAAGCAGGTGTATCCAGCAGAGCCTTGTCATTCATTGAGCAGTTTATGTCGGGCTCGGCTTCGGGCTGGCTCGAAAAGGACGGAAGAAACGGAATATGGGAAATGGCTGTACAGAAGCTTAACCTGTTCGGATACGGACTTTTCGGAGACAGGACAGTTCTCTACGAGCCGCTTAATCCGATGGTATACGCTCATAACTGGATACTTGAAATGCTGCTTTCCTACGGTGTGATCGTAGGAGCTGCACTGGTTTTTGTCGTGATATTCGGTCTTGTAAAGACGATAGCAGTTGCAAGGAGCAGTAATAACAGCGTTATCGTAATGCTTACGTTCTGCGCTTTTTCCGTAATAATGATAAAGCATTTCATATCGGCAAGCTTTGTTATCTCCATAGATTTCTGGTTCTATGCAGGATTTATAATGAACGTGAACAAATACGCCGAAAAGCTTACGGCAAATGAAGAAAAGGACGCAGAGAACGCTGCAGCCGACGGTAACTGACATTCAACAGCAAAAGTAAGGATCAAAGGATAATATGATTAGTAGTATTGTAAATAAAGCTAAAACCTCCAGGGTATTCAAGAATATCTCATGGCTCGTGGGCGGCAAGGTAGTGCAGATGATAATCGCATTTGTGATAAACATTCTTACTACCCGATATCTCGGAAACAGTAATTTCGGACTTATCAGCTATGCTGCTGTATATACGGGATTTTTCTCGTCTTTATGCTCTCTGGGACTTAATTCGGTCATTGTTAAGGAAATGCTCGAGCATAAGGACAAGCAGGGAGAGCTGCTGGGTACATCAATAGCCATGAGGCTTGCAGCTTCTGTACTTTCGTGGATCTCTATAATCTGTCTGTCATGCATTATCGACAAGGGAGAGCCTCAGACTACAAAAATAGTCGGACTTTGCTGTATCGGAATGGTATTTCAGTCCTTCACCATACTCGAGTACTGGTTCCAGGCAAGGCTTGAGTCAAAGGTATGTGCCATAGCGACTATCATAGCATATCTGGCAATGTCGGCATATAAAGCAGTGCTTTTGTTGCTTGGCAAAAGCGTAGGCTGGTTCGCGGTGGCAATGTCGATAGATTATATCGCAGTTGTTGTAGTCGTGTACATCTTCTACAAAAAGAAAAACGGACCTGCGTTCTCGTTTTCATGGCCTACCGGAAAAAGGCTGCTGTCGCAGAGCTATCATTTCATAATTTCCACTCTTATGGTCTCGATATACGGAAACACAGATAAATTCATGCTGAAGCATATGCTGCACAATACATCGTCGGTAGGAGACTACGGTGCTGCTGTACAGCTCAGTCTGGCATGGGTATTCGTATTGCAGGCGATAATCGACTCGTTTTATCCGTCCATCATGGAGCTTCATAAGCAGGATTACGAAAAATATAGAAAACGTAATATCCAGCTCTACAGTATTGTATTTTACGTAGCGCTGGTCGCTTCGGTCGGTATCACCGTTATAGCGAAGCCTGCTGTTCTGTTCTTATACAAAGAAAAGTATATCGGCGCTGTTGAGCCCTTGAAGGTGATAACCTGGTACACGGCGTTCTCATACCTCGGAGTTGCAAGAAACGCGTGGCTCGTGTGCGAGGGCAAGCAGAAGTACCTGAAATACCTGTACGGCTCTGCGGTAGTACTGAATATCCTTATCAACTGGCTGCTGATACCGAAATTCGGAGCTACAGGCGCTGCCGTAGCTTCTCTGATTACTCAGATAGGAACAAGTATAGTGCTTCCTCTGTTTATAAAGCCGATAAGGGAGAATTCGATACTTATGCTCAAAGGAATAACGTTTAGGAGATAAAAAATGAGATCTGTTGCCATTGTTTTAGTATGTTATAATCGTCTTGGCGGCTTGAAGCGCCTGCTTTCTTCACTGGAAAAGGTCGATTATGACGGAAGAAATGATATTTCATTGATTTTCAGCATAGATAACAGCGGGACTTCTTTGGTCGAGGACTTCGCGAAGAAATATGAGTGGAAGCACGGTGAGAAGGTCATACGTACATTCCCGCAGCGTCAGGGACTTAAAAAACATATCCTTCAGTGCGGAGATTTTACGGAAAAATATGACATGGTCATAGTTCTCGAGGACGATATATATGTTAGCGACAGTATGTATCACTATGCTTATCAGGCAGTCGGATTCTACGGCGAAGATGAGAATATTGCAGGTATCTCGCTGTACACATTTCAGAAGAACTGGCTGAAATGGCTGGCCCGTTTTGAACCTCAGAAATCGGAGCATGACGCTTTTTTCATGAAGATTGCAATGTCATGGGGACAGGTCTGGACTTATTCCAAATGGAAGCCCTTCAAGGAATGGCTCAGCCGCAATGAGAAGTTCACAAAGTCCGACAGGATACCATATGCGCTCAATGAGTGGCCCGAATCATCGTGGCTCAAGTTTCATGACAGATACTGTATAGAAGAGGGGCGCTATTTCGTATATCCGTATTGCAGTCTTTCCACCAATTGCAGCGACGCAGGCGAGCACGCAAAGTACACTGTGGACGATCATCAGGTTGAGCTGCAGTACGGGAAAAAGAAGTATTCTTTCCCTGAGTTTTCTCCCTCGGCTGTGATATATGACGAGTATATGGAACGTGAAGGGCTCGGAAATGCACTGGGAGTTCCCGATGATGAGCTCACCGTATGCATATGGGGAACAAAGAAACCCGTTCTCTTCAAAAGATACATTCTCACTGTTGATCCGCTTCCTTACAAGGTGGTACGTGAATACGGAATGAGCCTGCGGCCTGTGGAGCTGAACATCTTGCAGGATTACGCCGGTCACACCATTAAGCTTTACGATACGTCGGAAAGTGCGGAGCCTGTCAAGACTGACGCCGATTACCTTAGATACAGGTACAGTCTGAGATCCAGTGATTACAGGACTATAGACAAGTTCTCATTCAAGCTCTCGATGCTGTTCTGGTCTGATCTGAAACGAAAGCTCAGAAAAAAGAAAAAGAAGTGACAGCTTTAAACAGGCTGGAGCATTTATATATTATCAAGAGGTGGCATTTATGGCAAATATTGGATTATTGATAGCAGGCGGCTGCGGAAGCAGAATGCATCAGGATATTCCGAAGCAGTTCATAACTGTTTATGAAAGACCTGTTATCGTGTACACACTGGAGGCTTTTCAGAATCATCCCGAAATCGACGCAATTGCAGTAGTTTGTATCGAGGGCTGGGATCAGGTCCTCTGGGCTTATGCAAAGCAGTTCGGCATCACAAAACTCAAGTACGTTGTTCCCGGAGGCAAAAACGGTCAGGATTCCATACGCAACGGCGTTTATGAACTGGAAAAGCACTTCGGCAAAGACGATATAGTTCTCATACACGACGCGATACGTCCGATGGTGTCGGCAGAGATAATTTCGGACTGTATCAGCAAGACTAAGAAGTACGGAAATGCTATAACCGTTATCCCATGTGCAGAAGCTATGATGCAGACAGAGGACGGTAAAGTGTCCACTGGCAGCTATCCCCGTGATAACCTCAAAAGAACGCAAACTCCCCAGGGATTTAAGATAGGAGATATCTGTGATCTTCACAGATGCGCTCTTGAGGCAGGCATCACCAATTCTATTGCTTCGTGTACACTTATGATAGAAATGGGCGAGCAGGTACATTTCTCGTCAGGTTCGGAAAAGAACATCAAACTTACGACAGTTGAGGATATCGACATATTCAAGGCTCTTCTCAAGGCAAAAAGATCAGACTGGTTAAAGGACTAATTGTTATGAATTTCTATAAAAGTGAAAATTACAAAAAGGACGTCGGAATAGCTGTAAATGCTGTAGTCGGACTTGAAAAGCTGTATGGTTCATCTGTTCTTATAGCAGGCGGTTCGGGACTTATCGGTTCGTTCATGGCGGATATGCTGCTTTATGCAAACAAGTACATGAACGCAGACATCACAGTTTACGCAATGGATCTGAGTGCGGAGCGGCTTGCTGCAAGATATGAGGGGATCAACACGGACAAGCTGCATTTTGTGGAGCATAATGTCAATGAACTTCCTGATTTTGACTTTACAGCTGACTATATCATTCACGCAGCAAGTCCTGCATTTCCTGCGGCTTTCAACAGCGACCCCGTTGGAACTGTAATGAGCAATATCCTCGGTACGAAGTACCTTCTTGACTACGGCAGGGAGCACGGCACAAAGCGTTTGCTCTATATCTCGTCGGGCGAAGTATACGGACAGGGCGACCTCAGCCTTGAAGCCTTTGAGGAGACCTATGCAGGCTATGTCGACCCTACATCGGCGCGTTCATGCTATCCTAACGGAAAGAGAGCGGCTGAGACTCTGTGCGTGTCATATACAAAGCAGTTCGGACTTGATACTGTTATAGTAAGACCGAGCCACACCTACGGTCCTACAGTTACAAAGGCTGATAATCGTGCAAACGCACAGTTTGTGAACAAGGGACTTGCAGGGGAGGATATTGTCCTCAACAGCGCCGGAAATCAGTTCCGGTCGTACACCTATCTTGCAGATTCAGCGTCAGCTATAATCTCGGTACTCACAAGCGGAATCAGCGGAAATGCCTATAATATTGCAAATTCCGCTTCAAGAACGACTATCGCAGGCTTTGCAAAGGAAGTTGCCGCACAGACGGGAACAAAAGTCATATTTGCAGATCCTGATGAAGTCGCAAAGGCAGAAATGACACCTATCGCAAAACAGGTTCTCAGCAGCAGAAAGCTTGAGAGCCTGGGCTGGAAAGGGCAGTTTACTGTGGAAGAGGGAATACGCCACACACTGGATATCATGCGTGAGCTTTGATGCAAAGCGATTTATCTATTTGGAAATAGATCAGTGAAATAAAGAATACAGATGAAAAAAGGGCAGTAGATTGAACTACTGCCCTTTTGGCTTAGTATTTGATGATTTCCATATTCATGTCTATGTTGGGATTTTTTGAATTTGAATGTGTAAATACAGCCTGAAGTTCATCCACATAGTCATTTACTTCGATCTTGTAGGTCCTGTTTGCTTCAAATGTGAGCTTGGTGGGTTCGCTTATCTTTTTGCCGTTATCATAAAGAGTTATGGTTACAGGATAATCATCTCCATAATTATCGTTATGGATAACAGTCAGTTCTACGTATTTTACATATCCGTATGGTTTGGTCTTGAAAGTTTTGCCATTTGAAAGACCAACAGTATCATATTCACTGAGCTTTACGGTCTGTCTGCATTCCTCAAGCTCAGATATAGTATGAAAGTAATCATTGTCTACAATGAAGAAATCATATGAATTGTCGACCTTGACATGGAGGTTGTTCTTGGTAAGTCCCGGCTGCTCGTTTTTGATGTTTGCGTTTTTTATGAGGTATTCCAGATTGAGATCAGGGCATTTTGTAAAGGTGAGTTTAGGCACCAGCCAGCCGTTTTTGGTAACGTTTCCGCTGAGTCTGATGCGGTCGCAGCCGTAACATTCTTCAAAGTTAACGTTCAGTCCGCCGTTTATTGAAAGGAAATTGGGAGAATTATTTGAAGCTGTACCAAAACCACAGGCTTTAAATAAAGCTTTAGTTGTATTTCCGTAATAGGAAGCTGATTTTATTAGTGAGCTTTCGTCTCTGATCTCAAAACGTGAATTGATACATAGTACATGTGGAGAATTGGAAGGACCTGCGGTATCAGTTTTTTCAGCAGTATACAAGTCAAAATTGAAAACGCTGCCTGAAAGCGGGATAATAGAGCCGCCTAAAAGGCTTATACTCGTACCTTTCATGTAATAGAATGCGTCGCCGTGGAAGGATTCCATATCCGTATAAATAAATCTCCAGTTTACAGACTGCGGACAGTTTAATACGAACAGCTTGCACGGGTTGTTTACTGTGCCGCATGATGCAATTTTACAATATGCAAAAGTGATCTCCGAAAGCATTATAGTTGAATCGATAGTATTCAGGATCTTATTGCAATGTCCGAATGTACATGAAATGAACTGTAATCTTTGTACACCGTCGTTGACTCCAACATTAACTCCGTCAACCATTTTAACGCTGTCTCTGATGTTCATAAAAGTATTCTTGTCGGTGCCGTTAAAGCCTATGTTGCGGAAGGTAGTGAAGCCGAAGATAGGACGCCGGTCCTTATTAGGATCATCAGGGTCGTCATGTGTTTGATTATCGAACAGTACATCGCCGTTGAACTGTATAGTTGTACTTTCCCTGCCTGCACCGCTGACATCAAACATTGCGAAACGAATGTCTGAGTTTTCATCTATGACTGTACCATTGATTATATATAATCCGCTCGGGATGAAAATGCTCTTTGCGTGCCGCCAGCCGACTGAAATGGAAGAATCATCATATGCAGCCTTGAAAAGCTTACGGAAAGCCTGTGTATCATCAGTTGAGCCGTCGCCCTTTGCGCCGAACTGCTGTGGAGTCAGATACTGTGATGGATCTCCGACAACAATTGAGCTGTTTATTTCAAGTTCAAGTTCAGGTGGTATCATATAGTCCGCAAAGCTTGTTGTCAGGACGGTTGTAGTAGTACTTGACTGAGGAACAGTTGTCGTAGTAGTAGTTGTTGTTGTTGTTGTGCTTGTTGTGGTGGAAGTTGTACTTGTAGTAGTTGTGGTCGTACTCGTCGTAGTGGTTGTTGAACTTGTAGTAGTCGTTGTTGTGGTGGTTGTGCTTGTTGTAGTAGTTGTACTCGTAGTAGTGGTAGTTGTTTTTGTCGTAGTAGTTGTTGTCCTTGTTGTAGTAGTAGATGTTCTTGTGGTAGTAGTTGTCGTGGTTGATGTTGTACTTGTAGTGGTAGTAGTTGGTTTTGTCGTAGTAGTTGTACTTGTTGTAGTGGTAGATGTACTCGTAGTAGTGGTAGTTGTTTTTGTCGTAGTAGTTGTTGTCCTTGCTGTAGTAGTAGATGTTCTTGTGGTAGTAGTTGTCGTGGTTGATGTTGTACTTGTAGTGGTAGTAGTTGGTTTTGTCGTAGTAGTTGTTGTCCTTGTTGTAGTAGTAGACGTCCTTGTGGTAGTAGTTGTCGTGGTTGTTGTGGTTGATGTTGTACTTGTAGTGGTAGTAGTTGGTTTTGTCGTTGAAGTAGTTGTACTTGTTGTAGTGGTAGTCGTACTTGTAGTAGATGATGTAGTACTTGTCGTTGTAGTTGTCGTTGTGCTTGTAGTAGAAGAAGTAGTAGTGCCTGTAGTGGTTGTAGTTGTTTCATTATTAGTGGAAATATGCGCGTAGTACGCAAGAATAAGAGAAGCATCCACAGCGTCGATAAGACCGTCACGGTTCATATCAGCGGCAAGCTTCTGCCCGTCTGTGAAACCACCGTCGGAATCCGTGGAAACCTTTGCATAGTAGACGAGTACCTGCGAAGAGTCTACTGCGTCTATAAATCCGTCGTTGTTGACATCACCGAGGGTGTAGTCAGGTCTTTCCGTGAAATATCCGTGCTTTTCGTTACTATCTATGCGTGCATATGATATTCCTGTATTGTTTTCGTCGAATTTAGTCCCATTTCCGCCGACAAGCTTGTTACAGCCTGCAAACAGATCTGTACCGTCGCCGTCACTGAAGGTCAGGGCATTGCCAGCGTAGATCGTTTTCAAAGCAGAGCAGTTTTCAAACATGGACGAGCAGCCGCCGGCGGATTCGTACATATTCATGAGACTTTCCGTACTGAATCCTGATATATCAAGAATTGTCAGTGCTGAACAGTCCATGAACATTCCGACCATACTTACTGTATTTTTAGTATTGAAACCTGAAAGATCAAGAACTTTCAGTGATGAACATCCCTTGAACATATTGAACATATATGTTGCATTTGAAGTATCAAAGCCCGATACATCGAGAGCTTTGAGTGACGAGCAGCCTTCGAACATACTGAACAGAGGGGCTGCCTTTGAAGTATCAAATCCCGATACATCAAGAGCTGTAAGCGACGAGCAGTTCTTGAACATTCGGGACATTCCCGTAACGTTGGAAGTATCAAAGTCCGAAACATCAACAGATATCAGAGAGCGGCAGCTGAGGAACATACTGTTCATATCTGTAACATTTTTTGTATTGAAGCCTGAAAGGTCGATATATGTCAGCAGATCACACTCCTCAAACATAGAGTGCATATTTGTTACATTTGCCGACTCAGCGTTGCTTAGGTCTATTTTTTCAGCTTTTGAGCCCATAAAAAGCTCCCCGCAGTTTTCGGGGAGGATAGTACCCTTTGCTGCGATAATGTTTTTTACGTTTTCATTTCTGTTGTATTCTGATACATCGTCCCTGTCGACTTTCCCCTGTAAAGTCAGCGTACCTGTTTCAATGTCGAATGAAACAGTTTCCCCGTTATGTTCTTCTGTAGCAGCCGTAAAAATGTCGGAGGAAAAATTGGGTGACTGTATTGCTCCAAATGACATTACGAATGCCATAAAAGAAGCAAATATCTTTTTTCGATTCATATACTTATACCTCTTTTCATGTCCTTAAATTTTTTCAATGAAAAAAACCTGCTTTTCCGTCTATTTACTTAAATAATTTTTATTATTGAAAACTTATTAAGACATTGTTCTTATATTATCACAATTTTCGTCTAAAGTCAATGGAAAAACCAAAATAGCTGCTCTGCTTAACGGCGGTGGTATACATTATATATTATGTGCAGGTTCTGTATATTTAAGTGCTTTATCAGCGAACTGGCTATTTAGAGCTATTATTAACACAAAATACATTGCAATGTGAATTTGACTGTGATATAATAGTTAAAAATAAATAATATTTGAAAAAACTTTGAGTTCTGACGAAAAAAAGGTACTAATAAATGAAAGGGATAAATCAATACCCCTGAGAGGAGGAATCTCCCCATGGATAACGGTGCAAGTAGCTACCGCCGTTTCCTTGCAGGTGATGATGAAGGGCTCCACGAGATAATCCGCGAATACCGACAGGGTCTGATACTGTACATCAACAGCTTCGTGCAGAATATCCGCACAGCTGAGGAGATGACCGAGGACACATTTGCGGAGCTCGCCATACGCTGTCCGAAGTTTTCGGAAAAAAGCTCCTTTAAGACGTGGCTTTACGCCATTGGGCGCAATATTACCGCAAAACATCTGCGAAAACGCGCCAAATTCATCATCGTTCCGCTGGAATCGCAGGAAAATCTTGCCGACGAGAAAAGCATCGAAGGCAATTACATAAAAAGCGAACAAAAGAGAGCTGTTCATAAGGCTTTGCACAGCCTGAAAACAGAATACCGACAGGTATTGTATCTGTCATATTTTGAGGGATTCAGCAACGAGGAAACTGCTATTATCATGAAAAAATCGAAAAGGCAGATTGAGACCTTGCTGTACAACGCCAGAAAGGCTCTGAAAACTGAACTGGAAAGGGGCGGCTTTGAATATGAAGAATGATTTTGAAATGTATCAGAGTGTCCTTTCCAGACGAACCGAACACATAAAGAAAAAAGAACGGCAGAAGCGTATAATCATGCATACTGTTCCTGTTATTGCCTGTCTGTGCCTGACTGTAGGGCTGGGACTGGGGTACTGGAACTACTCGAGGAATATCCCGTCTATACCATCGTCACCTGATATTATTATAGAAGTTCCGACAACTGCTGCTGAATCGACTTCGCAGGTGCCGACGGTAAGGACTTCCTCTAAAACCACTGTCTCAGCCACAAAGACCGCAAAAACTACCGTGACTGGGACATCTAAGACGGAAAAAGAAACGACTTCCGCTGTGAAAACAAGCACAAATACCGAAACAACAGAGGCAAATACGACCGAAACCACTGCTGCTCCCGTGACAGAACCGCCCACTCAGCAGACTTCTGTTATTGAAACATCAGTGAACGTTACAATGACAACTCAAAGCAGTGCCAATACAACTTTAACTACACATGATGATGCACATATTACAACTTCTGTGATAACTACTTCAGGCGGTAATAACATGGGTGGGGTTTTCTCAAAAGTTTACATTGACGGAGTTACTTACTACTATATTGGAACTGATGACAGTGGGGATGACGGGAAAAATGAATATACTCTTGATGAATTTCTCGGTTATGGTACAGATTTTGAAGGCATTTTCCATGACAATCCGACAGTAAAGTTCTATACAATACTTGAATCCGATGATATAGTTGTCGCAATAAAAAAAGGAGAACAGATACCGTTTACAAGGAAACTGCCTTTTAAAGAATCAAAAAAGTAAAGGAGTGATCTTATGAAAAACAAGAGGTTTATCGCAATGCTAACGGCTGTAACTTGCTGTATGGGAGCTGCTTGTATTCCGGGTGCAGCTATGGCAAATGATGTTTCAGCCACGGCTGCTTCAACAGTTAAAGGCGACGCAAACTGCGACGGAACGGTAAATATGGCGGATGCAGTGCTTATAATGCAGGCTCTTGCAAGCCCGAACAGATTCGGTGAAAACGGCACAGAGCAGCTTCATCTTACAGCTCAGGGCAGGGCAAATGCCGACACGGACGGCGACGGACTTACCGTTGGCGACGCGCAGGCTATACAGAAAAAGCTCCTCGGCATAAAAGAGACCGTTGATGCCAAGTACGGCAAAGAGCTTGTATGGTATCCTGCGTCTGATGATTATAGGAATGTAACATGGAATGCTGAGATATTAAAAGCCGTAGTTACAAATACCGCCGAGCTTAAAGCATACCTCGAACCGCTGTACTATGAGCACATTGTATCAAAATATCTTTCCAAATATGATGAAAGCTATTTCGGCGAAAACATTCTTCTTCTCAATACCATTCCGCAAGGAGCAGGCTCAGACAGACCGCTTTACGGAATAGGAGATATCACTTTTTCTGACAGTACGATAGATATCTGCATAGAGGACTATGTAAGAAAACACGGAGAGGACGATATGTTCTCGGTATGCTTCGCGCAGATAGCTGTTCCAAAGTCCGAATACAAGGGACAGACAGTCAACTGGAATAAGAAGTATGTTCCCTTTGATGAGGAGAAACTCCGTCAGGAATTGCAGTCTCAGGTGGCTGGGTTATCAAGTGTGGACGGAGTCGCTGTGACCTATGAGCTGTACGAGCTTTTGAAGAATAATACTGATCCGAATACGGTTTTCAGTGTTGTTCCTGGCTTTAAGCTTGATTACGATTATGAATACAAGGGCATGACCATACAGAAATATGCAGACGAGAGAGACGAGAACTCTCACCTCTTTGACAAGCTTATACAGCTGGACAAGGAGGGCGAGAAGCTGAAATACGGTGAAGCTCTTTACACAACAGGCGACGGAAACGGCGAGATATGGGCTAAGTCGCTGTATGAGGAGAGAGTTGCGTTTTACGGCGGGGATTTCCTTGCAAAGTATATCGTGGACGGTAAGTTCCTTCGTAAAAAAGTTGAAGAAGATATCGCAAAGTTCGATTATGCTCCGCAGGAGAACCTGTCAGAAGCGATAAAAGCGTACTATCATGATATGAAGCAGATCTCCGTTCAGAAGCTGAAGGAGCAGAACATCAGCTATGAGTATGATGAGGCGGCAGATGAACTTGTAATTAATGTAACTGAGGCTGAACTCAAGGCGTTGTCGCTTGATAATATATCAAGCTATGACACGAAAACTTCACCTGTAACGACTGACGGTGAACCTGTTGCAACACAGCCTGCGGTCGTTGTAATTGAATGCCATTAAATAAGTGAATAATGATTTTACGCTGAGACCCTCGATTTGTTCGGGGGTCATTTTTGTCAAAACTGTAAAATATATATCAGCTGTAAAAGTTTTTTCCGCGAAAACTCGGACTGACAAAGCGGAATTACACCTGAATGCATAAATGGATTATTGACTTTGTTGAATTAATATGGTACAATATAACAGATGAAATATGTATTAATTGCATAATGTTTTTGATAATTTATCTCGTCAGATTCTCCACTTAAACCTTAAAGCTACGATAAGGAGAAATATTTATGAGCATGATGGATTTCTTAAAGGTCAGCAAAGGGATCGCGAACAATATTCATTTTGAGAGCAAAACGCTGGGTACTGGTTTTTATTCGGGGCACGTTGACTCGTCCAGGAAACCCCACGGTCACGGAGTTTTCATAAACAGTCTTGAGATCGAATATGACGGCGAATGGCAGAATGGAAAGCTTTGCGGCTTTGGAAAAAAATACGCTAAGGGCTACTATGATATGCTGCAGGGCGGCGACGATACAAGCAAGTCCCTTACGTATGCAGGCGACTTCAAGGACGACAGATTTCACGGAAAAGGACAGGAGTTCAGCCAGACAGGAAAGACATTATACGACGGCGAGTGGAAAGACGGCTGGAAAAGCGGCGCAGGTACGGAATACTACGAAAACGGCAGAGTAAAGTTCAAGGGTACATGGAACAGGGGCAGATATCACGGGAAAGGCGTGTATACTTGCGAAAACGGCAGCGTTATCGAGGGAGAGTGGATAGACGGACTTCTCGAGGGAGAGGCTACCCTGTCAGACCGTGACGACTGCGTATACAAGCGCATATACAAGAACGGAAAAATGGTGAGCGAGAAGCTTGTGAGCGGAACTCCAAAGCCCTCACCCGACGCTAAAAGGGTGCTTAGGTTTGAGAACGGCACCTATGAGGGGGAAGTAGGTTTTACGGGAAAAATGCACGGCAAGGGAGTATTCTCCTACACCAACGGCAATAAATACGAAGGCGGTTTCAAGGAGGGCGTCAAGCACGGACAGGGAGTCTTTACATGGGCAAACGGCGATCTGTACGAGGGCGGCTTTGAAAACGACGTCAGAAGCGGCAGGGGAGTATTCTCCTCACAGAACGGAAACAAATACAACGGCGAGTGGAAGGACAACCTCAAAAATGGTCACGGCGTGTTCTATTACAAAAACGGTGACAGATTCGAGGGAGAGTATTCCAACAGTCTCAAGCAGGGACATGGAGTGTATTATTTCAAAAACGGCAACGTCTTTGAGGGCGAGTGGCAGAACGACCTGCGCTGCGGCGAGGGGATACTCACCTGCACCGACGGCAGCAAAAAGCGCCAGAAATGGGACAGCGATAAGCTTATAAGCGAAGAAAAAGTTTAAAACAGCAAAAATGCCGATACTGTGATGCATATATAGGAACTGATGCTTTATATCGTGGAAAATCTTTTCCAAAAGGTTTTCCCTGAATAGAAAGTACAAAGCTCCTGTATGAGTATCACAGTATTGGCAGTTTTTTTGTTATTGCAGCACTGTCACGCCAATTGTGAGGTAAGTGGCGAAGGCAGTCCAAAACAGATATGGAAGGTTGAGATATGCGGCAGTCTTGTTTATCCTCAGGAACGATATTATCATGGCGGTTATGAGTATCAGCATGATGACAACCACAACTGTCGCACCTTTCAGGGACTTCAATCCGAAAAATACGGGAGTCCACAGGAAATTCGCAAAAAGCTGCGCTCCGTACAGTATGATCGCTCCTTTTCTGCGCGTATTGCCGCTCTCCCATATAAGATAAGCCGAAACTCCCATGAGCGCGTAGAGAATGCTCCACATCACGGGAAAAAGCCACCCGGGCGGAGCAAACGGCGGCTGTTCAAGGGAGCTGTAGAACTCCGAGAAGTTCCCACCCGAGATAAGAGCCGACAGAGCTCCCACCAGTTCGGTTGCAACTACCCATATGATAAGGTCGGTCCATTTGATCTTCATAAATCATCACCCTTTCGGTATAATATATGTCAAAAAAAGAAAATTATTCATTGATATTGACAATTTCTCGAAATATTGCTATATTTAAAGTGACATACGGCATGCGTGATATTTTTATTGTTTAACACCAGAAAAGCTTAGTGTTTTTCCGACTTGCATACGTCTAATATATGCAGGGTGTAAAACCTGAGCTGAAAGCAGATAAATGAGATAAATACAGAAAGGGAACGGGAAATCAATAAAAAGGAGTGTTTTTATGAGGAAAAGAATACTGGCGTTTATTATGTCATCGGTATTTGCTTTGTCGATGATGTGCGTTCCAAGTGCGGAGGCAAAGAGGATACAACGAGAGTACGGAGACATGATAGTTACCGTTATCGATGAGGAGACGGACGAGCTTTTTGACCTGGACTGCTGTTTCAGTATACTTCCATGTGACGAGAGCTGGAACACCTTGGAGAGCAATCCCTTTACCGTAAAGAACGTTTTAAAGGAAGCAAGCTATGTTGTCGTTTCAGACTGTGCAGCGAGGGAGTATGACGGATATAAGTACAGTATAGATTACAAGACGACAAATTCGCAGTTCTTTTACGACAAAAGCGAAGAAACATATAATATTACAATATACATGAAGAAAGAGCCAATAAAGCAGAACGACAACTGTGGGACAGTCAACATCACTGTCATTGATGAAGATACGAATGAGCTTTTCACAGAGCACAGTCTGTTCAGTATTTCCGACCTCCGCGTTAATTGGGATGCTGCTCTCTGCAATCCGCTTACATTGAAAAATGTACCGTTAAACACTGCAGGTAGTATTGTGAACGACACATACTACATGAGGGACGACGATTATTATTATGCAATAGACTATGCCAAAGATTCCAGTGCATTTTTATGGCAGGTCAAGGAGAAAGTTAACGATATAACGGTATATGTACATAAGCTCCCGAGAGAGGATAAGGTCGAATACGGAGATATCAAAGTCACAGTTATCGACGAGGAGACAAATGAGCTTTTCAGCGATCCCAAAGGCAAGGATGTTGTATTCAACGCCTATTCTTCTTCAATGATCATGCCTTCAGACCCGTTTTTCGGCGGATGTGTCTCTCTTGATGAATGGAATGTAAACGAAAACAATCCATTTGTCATTGAGGACGTTATATTGAATAATTATATAAGTATCGTATATCATTGGGCGTTTTCATATGTTGAAAACAGGAACTATTGTTATGTAATTGATGAAGAAAAGTCGCAGACCCCATTCTGCTTTACCTCCCCGGAACAGAATGAGATCACGGTGTATATGAAAAAGGTCTATTCCGTTGACAGCGTAAAGGATGATCAGCTGTCAGAGACAGATACATCTGTAATAAATGCCGATAAGGACTATACTTTCGAGGATATCCGCAGTATGACAACGGCTGAAATAGAGGCGCTTTACGAAGCAAAGGGCATGACATGGGAAAAGGGATATCACATTTATAAGCCCGAGACCGTTCTCAGCAACGGCTTCTATCAGGTACAGCTCGACCCGAAGCCGTTTATGACCGCCGGAAACGGAGAAGAGCTTGTGACAGAGGTCTACAGTGCAGATGATATGCATGAGCTTATCGAAGACGGCGACGTTATATGGGATATCGGCAAGATATACTCTGCACTCGAGCTTTCTCCCGAGCTTTTTGATATACAACCGTCTGTTTCAATGACCTGCCTTACAGGAAATGAGGAGACAGGTCCAATATACAGAAAGTACTGCAATTGTGTCATAAAGCCTTATGCCGACGACAGGGAAACGGCGGTCACGCTTTATACCGCAATGCTTAATTACGTGCAGCTCAGATCATGCTGTGAGGGCATTCATTTTGAGGGAATGGGCGCAACGTCTTATGCAGCGTTCAGAGGCGATGTGAACGGTGACGCTATCTTCGACATCTGCGACATCGTAGCCCTGCAAAGGTGGCTCCTCGGAGCTGACGGCGCGAAGCTTGTAAACTGGAGATCCGCAGACCTCTGCGCGGATAACAAGCTCGACGTATTTGACCTGACAGCGATGAAAAAGGCTCTTCTTGAAAATAGCGCACAATAAAACGATATGAGCTCTGCTTGCTTCGGTGAGCGGAGCTTTTTTTATTTCCGTAAAACTATTGACAATCCGCAGTATAGATGTTAGATTAATATTAGCGAACGAACCATTCTTACATAATTTTTTATTTTAACCTGAAATCAGCTTAGTGTTTTTCCGCTCTCGTTACGTCTAATATGTAAAGAGCGCAGGATCAGACGCGAAAGGAGTCCATACATGGATAACGGTGAAAGTAGCTACCGCCGTTTCCTTGCAGGCGATGACAGCGGTATGGTCGAGATAGTCCGTGAGTTCAGGGACGGTCTCATGCTGTATCTGCGTAGTTATACCGATGATATCAGCGCAGCCGAGGACTGCGTGCAGGATACCTTTATCAGGCTCGCCGTGAAGAAGCCGAGATTCAACGGCAAAAGCTCATTCAAGACCTGGCTTTACACTATCGGCAGGAATATCGCTATAGACAACGTGAGAAAGCTCCGCAGAAACAGGGGAGTACCTCTCAGCGACTGCGGTATACTTGCGGACGAAGCCGACCTTGAACAGAGCTATCTTGTCAGCGAGCAGAAGATAAACCTCCGCCATGCTATATGCAGGCTAAAGGAGGAGTATCAGCAGGTGCTGTACCTTACCTATTTCGAGGAGTTCAGCAATGAGGAAACTGCAAAGATCATCGGAAGGTCAAGAAAACAGATAGAAAATCTCCTGTATAATGCAAGGAAGGCACTTAGGACAGAACTTGAAAAGGGGGGCTTCAAATATGAAAACATATGAAGAAATGGCAAAATATGTACTTGAAGTCCGCGATGAAACCGAGAAAAAGAGAAAGCACAGGAAAGCTGTTGCCAAAAGGGTGATACCTGCGGCGGCAGGCGTGATAGGTGCTGTTATTATCGGTTTTGGCGTATGGAAGGGTCATACCCGTCCCGATACGATTCCTGTCCCTGATAATATCATAGAAGCGGAAACGACCTCCGTACAGGGCACAGCTATGCCCATTACCACAACAAGAGCAGCCACGGCCCGCACAACAGCTGTGACCACAGCCGAAAAGAGCGGCACAAAAACGACTGTATCGGCGACCACTGTCACTACAGCAAAAACTGATGTGGCTACAGCGGCAGATACCACGCAGAAGGCTTCAACTCGTGTAACGACAGCAGCGGCTACTGAGCGCACTACAGCTGAAACTACATTGAAAACTACCGTGACATCTGCAACTACGGCAGCCAATACGGTGACTACACGGGAAGTAACCACCACAAGGACAGACGAAGTTCCGGGCGGTGATGACGGCGGAAACGGCGGCCTTACAGGCGACGGCAATAACGGCGGTCAGAACGGCGGTGCAGGCGGCTACAGCGGCGGAGGCAGCGGTTTCGGAGGCGGAACAGGCGGCATGAGTGGCGGCGGTTCAGGCGGAGACGACAGCGGCTATGAGGAGCAGCAATGGTTACAGCTTCCGATAAACGAGCGCTATCCATATGCATACATTTACGGCAGTGACTATGTCTACAACAGCCTGTACATGATCTCGCCCGATGTAGTGGGAGCATGGACAGACAGCGCGGAAATGCTCAGCGGTCAGCGTATCGCAGGCGAGGAAAAGAAGTGTTCGGCAGACGTATACGCTGTCAGCGGTTATGTCGGTGATGACGCTGTTGCAATAAGGTTTCAGGAGAATGAAGAGTATTATCTGTACTGCAGAAGCGGCATGGATATTTACGAAATAATAAAAACAATACCCCCGCGGCAATAATTTATTTATGAAAGGATGGTTCTTATGAGAAAATCACAAAAGATCATTGCGGCATTAATGGCAGCAGTGATGACGGCAGCATCGTCTGCATTGACGTTCGCAAATGCAGACAACGCAGACAGTGATACGGATATAACTGCTTCACTGACTACAGCTGATGAAAAGTCGGAAAAGGAGTATACCTTTGACGAGTTTAGCAAGCTGTCAGCCGATGAAGTGAAAGCCTTGCTTGATGAAAAAGAAAAGACAAGCGGTGTAGAATGCACATTATGGACAAAAGAGAGATTAAATAGAGAGATTGGAAAGGTAAATGATATTATACAGAATGAAATTGTAAATGTGCTTTATGAGGGCGATCAGTTCGGAGAAGTCCTTGACGATGAAAAAATAAAAGAAGAGGCTGCTCTTCCAGAGAAATTATTTGATATCAGGCATAAGCAGGCAATGACGTGTAACGGTAATAAATGTGCTCAGTTTGCGATTATTCCAAAGGTTAAGGACGAAGATGAAGAAGCGGAGCTTCTGGCGGCTGCTATGAATTATGTACAGCTCAATAAACATTTCTGTTATTTCTATTTTGATTATCTCGGTGCAGATACAGATGAAACGATTGGAACGAGCACGTCTCCCGATCATGATGTGCTAAAGGGCGACGTAAACTGTGACGGCACAGTAGATATGGCAGACGCCGTGCTTATTATGCAGGCTCTTGCAAATCCCAATAAATACGGCGAAAACGGTACTGCCGACAACCACCTTACCGCTCAGGGCAAGGAAAACGGCGACTTCAACGGTGACGGACTGACAGTTGGCGACGCGCAGAGCATACAGAAACAGCTTCTCGGCTTTGATATAAGCGAGGGACAGTCTGCGGCAGATCTCCTCGGACTGAAAGACGGCAAGATAAAAAGCGCTGTTGTAACGGGCATGATGGGCACGAGAAAGTATACATTTGAAGGTGAGAAAGCTCAGGCTGTAGCCGATTATCTCTCGGGGCTGCACCTCATAACCAATTTCTCCGAAAATCCCGATCATTATAATGGCACAAGCTGGACTATCGATCTTGAATATGAGGGCGGAGATACTGTAACTGTATGGCATATGGGAAATATGTTCATCAGGAATCCGCTGAAGCCCTGGTACAAGATGATATATGAGGAAGCCTTCAGCCTTGACGGTCTGCTGTATGAGCTTGACAAGAAGTCGGAAAACACTGATACTTCCACCCCGATGAGCAGCGTCCGCCTTGACGACAAGGTAAGCGTACAGGCAGCCGAGGGCAGGACAGCAGATGAAAAATTTGCAGCTGCAGAGATGAATCTTGGCATAGAGCTGCTGAAAAAGGCATTTGACCCTACTAAACAGAAAGAGGAGAATATGCTTATCTCGCCTGTTTCCATATCGGCAGCTCTTACTATGACCGCAAACGGAGCTGACGGCAAGACACTCGATGAAATGGAGAAGGTCCTCGGAAACGGACTTACTGTCGGTCAGCTCAACGAGTACATGGCGGGCTATATAAGGAATCTTCCTAAGAAGGACAAGGAAAAGGTATATATGGCGGACTCCATATGGTTCAAGGACAAGGAAACATTCAAGGTCTATGATGAATTCCTTGAAAAGAATAAGGAGTACTATAACGCCGAGCTGTACAAGGCTGCATTCAACAACGATACAGTTGCCGATATAAACAGCTGGGTAAGCAGGAACACCGAGGGCATGATACCGACTCTCCTCGAAAAGGACTCCCTTGAACCCACAGAAAATGAAGAAATGCTCATGATGCTCATAAATACCCTGTATTTCGAGGCGGAATGGCAGAATCAGTATGATTGGGCTCCCGACGGCAAGTTCACAGACCTTAACGGCAATAAGCGCACGATAAAGCAGCTTATCAGCCAGGAGCGCGAGTACTTCGACCTCGGCGACGCAGACGCTTTCAAGAAGCCCTATGCAGGCGGCGATTACAGCTTTGTGGGAATACTTCCCCGTGACAATGATATAGTTGAATATGTGAAGAATCTTGACGCCGAGAAGCTCCTTGCAGGTCTCAGCGAATGTGAGGACCCCGATAGTATTGACCTTTACACTATGATACCGAAGTTCGAGTACGATTACGGAAAGACGCTGAACGATTTCCTCAAGGAAATGGGAATGCCCACAGCTTTCAGCGGCGGAGCTGATTTCTCAAAGATAAACGATCTTTCCGTTGAGGGAGCCGATCCCCTGTATATTTCCACGGTACTTCATAAGACAAAGATAGAGCTGACAGAATCAGGCACAAAGGCAGCAGCCGTAACAGCTGTAGGAATGGCAGCCGGATGTGAAATAATGCCGGAACCGAAGAAAGAGGTATACATATATCTTGACAGACCGTTCGTGTACATGATAGTTGACAAGAACAACGTACCGTTATTTATCGGTGCAGCAACTCAGCTGGGCGATCTGCAATAATAATTATAGATTGCGTTTTGAGAATAGAATAAAAAAGACAGGACGGAAATATTTCCGTCCTGTTTGTGTATATAAGGAATGCCATTATTTTGTATGGAAAACTGTCAGGGAAGCTCATTCTCCTGTGAGCATTTCATAAGTAACACCGTATTTTTCGGCAATATCCTTAGCATAGGACAGTCCCTCCGGGGGAGCTATCTCCACCTTGAAAGAGCGCTTGCCTTTCTCGTTCTTGACGATGAGTGAAGCCGCCTTGTATACATCGCTTTCGCTGTTGAGTTCGCCGATGTCTGCCGCAAGCTTGTGCATATGGGTGTTGTAGATAGTCCTTATGCCCTTTTTCATAAGGGCTCTCACGGAGTCCTTGGCAATATAGAAGCCCTCCTCGAATGAGGTCGTTGAGAATGTTTCGTTCAGCAGAACAAGGCTGTTTCCTGTAGCTTCGGAGTAAAGCTCCTTGAACCTCACGCATTCCTCGCCAAGCCTGCCGAGATCAAGGGTTTTATCCTCGTCGGCAGGGAAGTGGGTGTATATGCAGTCCACAGGCTTGTACGCAAAGGAAGAAGCAGGCACGGAGATACCGCCCTGCGCGAGGATATAGAGAAGTCCGACAGCCTGTGTTACTGTGGTTTTACCTCCGCGGTTCGCTCCTGTGAGGATATAAAGATTATGCTCGTTGTCGAAGCCGAGGTCGTTATATACTATCTCGCTGCTGTTTTCAAGACTGAGGGCGAGCCTGAGGTTGTAGAGCTCCTTTGCGTCCATAGAGACATTGCTCTTGTACGAGAGCTGTGCCTCACAGAACCCGAATCCCTTTTCAGTGAGCTTTTCGATAAACTCCGCGAACCTGATATAGTACATGAATTCGGGGATAACGTTGGAGATATCCACAATAGCGATATCTGCGTATTCAGTGAGAACGCTTCTCAGCTTCTTTATGACGGAGCCGATCATTTTGTTCATTACCTTGTCAAGGTAGAAGGTAGCTCCTGCCGAATCATCGTTATTTATGTTCTGTACGATAGTTGATCTTATCCTGCCGTCCATAAAAGGAGTCTTTGTTATAGTAAGCATACCGCTGATATTTTCGATGAATTTGGCAGGCCCATTGCTGTGATCCTTATCCACATGATGATAGTGCATATCGCCGTCCCAGTCGGTGCTGTCCTGAATCCTGTCCTTATCGGATATAGCGTCGGCAAAGTTGCTTACTATATTGGACTTTTTGAAGGGCTTGCTGTTGACCGACACAAGGCCGAGACTTACTGCTTCAAACCTTGAATTTACGTTTACGCCGAGGGTAACGCTCTGTATATTCGATGTACTGGCTTTCAGCTCGGCGATATCTTTTTTCATAGCCTTGAAGTGAGCCTCATCATAGAGAATATCAAGGTAGTCCCTGAAAGCGGTAAGCCCCTCAGACTGTATATCCGCGTCGGAAAGGCACTCTCTCATTGACTCCAAACATTTGATATAGTCGCTGAGCTCGTTGAGCCTGTGCATAAGCAGCCAGAAACCGATTTTTTCGTCAATTTCGAGGTTGCCTGAGTTGAATGTCCTGATATATTCTATCCTGTCAAAGATGTCGGAAAGTTTTTTTCTGAGATCGGGGAGCCTTAGGATATCCGCAAACACTTTCTGCCTGTAAAAAGCCGTTTTCGCGTCAGAGGTCATATTTGAGATAACGTTCATGATTATGTTCTGTTCTCTTTTGTCAAGTGTGAGCTCACGGCAGAGAATGTCAAGACCGAGATCGTGGCAGGTGGTTTCCGTGAGCTGTTTATAGGTCACATTTTCATGATCGGGGAAAAGGATACTGAAACGCTTTTTAACATTCATCTTTGATAACGCTCCTTTTTGAACAGTATTCATTAATTATTCCAATTATATCATAAAAAAAGCGCCCTTGTCAATGTCTGTGGTGGCGCTTTTCGGGAACTGATAACATGGATATTAATGCAGGGACGTGGATCCCCGACGTCCTGAGTTTTGAGTATAGGTCTGCTGACGGGCATATGTTCACAGACGACAAAAGGCGTACTGAGAATGGGTGCGGTTTTATGCACAAAGTGGAATCTGAAAATTATTTTTTTCTTATTAAACGGAAAAGCGTTTAATACTTCCTCATTTCAGCCCTCTTATAGAAAGTGCTTTTTTGTAAAGAGAAAGTCAATTTACTCATGGAAGGGATTCCAAAGGGTTTACAACCCTTTGGCGGAGTCCAGAGACAGCGCCTCTGGTGGGGAGTGGGGCAAATTACCACATATACCCTCAAAGCGCTCCGCAAGTGAGGGCGTCTCCTTAAATAATATAGGTGGTTTGACAGAATGAAGGGCTGCCAAAGGCAGCCCTGTCTGATATTATCACTTTAAGCAATTACATCTGTGCATTGAAGAGAGCAGCGAGCTCGTATACAACGTCGTCGCTGTCAGCGTCGATATAAACTGCTTCGTTTATGGAGGAGAGGTCCTTGAGGGAGTTGATCTCCTCGTTGTATCCGATAGTATATATTGGTATTCCGTAATGACTAACTATACCTGCGGAGGTATTATACTCAACGCCGCGGTTGCACTGTCCGTCACTGAGGACGAATATCATTGTCTTGGCGCCCGGAATGCTCTCCTTGTACTCGTTTATCATGTTGATGCCAACGAGAAGAGCATCATAGGTAGCGGTATTGCCGCCTGCCTTCATTTTCTCCACAGCTCCTGCGAAGTATGAGCGCTGTTCGAGGTCGAACTGAGCTATGGGAAGATTGAGCTTTACATCGTCATTATAGGAGATGAGACCGACATAGTTATCCGACTTGATATTCTTTGAAGCTTCTAACAGAGACTCCTTGAGACGGTTGAGGGGATCGCCGATCATACTTCCCGAAACGTCTGCGATAAACAGAGCGATAGTTGGAGTACCCGAGTCCTTTTCCTCTTTCCAGAGGCGCTGAGCGCTGATTATATCGCCGCCGCTGATGTCCCTGGTGTTATAGCTGTAGCTGCTGTCGGGAGCGAAGCCGTAATCTCTTGCGTGCTGCTGAGGACCGCTGCTGAGTGCATAGTTCAGGAAAAGATCAAGAGCCTCCTGCTGTTCCTGTGTAAGGTCGCCGACGCTGTAAAGGGGATTGCTGTGCTTGTAGCCGAAAGGTACGAAGTCATAGCCGCCCTTGAGTACGGGGCTGTTTGTGTAAGCCTGATATTCCACAACGCCTGCCTGGAGCGTGCCGCTCTGCATAGCGTTTACCATCTGGTCTGTAGTGTAGCATACGAAAGGAATGCTCTTCTGGAGCTGCTGGAACTTTGAAACAGCCGTTTCACTGAGGATATTGTCACTGTCGAAGTGCTGGAGGGCATTTACCAGGAAGTTGAGACCTGTAGCCGAAGTATAAGGGTATGTATAACCCATCTGCAGCTCGCCGTTCACAACAGCGTCAACAACGTTCTCATAGGTCACAGAGCCGTATTTTGAATTTATAGTTGAAGCGGCAGTGCGCGAAATAGCAATACCTGCCGTATTTGCAACGAGAGACTCAGCCTCAAGTTTAAGCTTGGCGCCCGCTTCCATTGCAAGCTTGCCGAAGAGCTCGTTTGAAGGCGTATAAGCCTGGGGGAGATATACATTATTGGATATATAGTCAGATGAAGCTCCCGAGGGAATACTTCTTACGCTTACGGAAGCGATCATTCCGTTTGAGAGGCGGTTCCTCTGATTGTTGAACTCCTCCGCAGTCTCGTTGAGCCAGCCGTTGTTGTTCTTGCCTGCCTTTTCAGAGGTGGAGAATATCTCGATATCCACATCGCCGTCACCGACAATGGTGAGGGGATACTTTGTCTCGATATTCGGGAGATTGGCAGAGCTATTATCCGAATAGTCAACAGTGCCCTTTATCTTCTCTGTGCTGATAATGTTTATTTTTTTCAGGCATTTCTGAAGCTTGTCTTCGGGCTCGTTGATAGATACCTTATTACTATTGTTATTTGTAACAGGCGGATTGTTGTTCCTCGAAGAGGTTTTGTTGATAACTGCGATTATCATCGCCGCAGTTATGATAGCACCGATAATAGCAATAATAACGGGAGTTTTGCTTTTGTTCATCTCATGTCCTCACTTTCGATCTGGTTTTTGTATTCGTGTATGGAATCTATTATAAGCTTGAGCGACCTTATTTCGGTACTGCTTCTCTCATTGTCGGTCATCTGTGAGACTTCCACGAGGAGATCGGTATAGTCCTTAAGTATCTTATCGTTTCTTTCCGTAAGCATTCTAAGGTAGCCCTTATGAGTGGTTATTTCTTCATTCCTTGAAGCTGACTGCATTATAGCGGTACGCTTCATGAACATAGTCATATTATTGAGCATTACGGACTGGATATCCTGATTTACCAGCTCATAGACGCCGCCGCTGGAGCTTATTGTATCGAGAGTTTCCGACTTTTTCCGGAAAAGCTCCCACTGCTCTATCATTCTCGCAGCCTCCTGACGGCAAAGGGGATAGTCCTTCAGGTCTTTCATGACATTTATGTAGTCCTCAGGCTCATTGAGAGCTTCAAATGTGTGCTCGTCAATGACGTAGGAGCGCTGGAAGGCTTTCTTTCCGAGAGCCGCAAGCTTCACGAAGTAATAGTTTCCTGCGCTGAGAAGCCCGACAATGACTATTATAGCTATAATGGAGAGCCCTGCGGAGTCCAGGATATCTGTACCGCCGAAGAGCAAGGCTCCTACCCCTGCGATAATAAGGTTAAAAATGATCTGCCCCAGGTATTTCTTCAAAAAATTTCACCCCAATCAGCCGTTTTACGCGGCTTATTATATCAAAATATATTATATAACATTTTCCGTAAAAAGTCAATCATACGGACGTCCGAAAGGCAGATATTTCCGTTATACTACTATATACCGACGTTTTAAGGAATTGTTATCCTGTTAAAATAAGTATATATTATCTGCGGAGCTGTCGGAGCCTGCAATTGCAGATAATAAAAAACGGCAGCCTGTACAAAGTACAGACCGCCGTCTTTCAGATAATGATTTTTTCGTGTTGGCTCAATTACTTGCCCATGAACTCTTCCATTGTCTTGGGAGTTCCTTCCTTAACAGTAGAAACATATGCATAGTAGCTGAGTATCTTTGCAGCGTCAACTGCGTCGATGATAGAGTCGCCGTTAACGTTTGCTGCAAGCTTCTGTGCCTCTGTGAAGCCGCCTTCGCCGCCTGTAGAGAGCTTAGCATAGTACTTGAGTACCTGTGAAGCGTCAACTGCGTTTACATTGCCGTCGTTGTTAACGTCGCCGAGCTTGTATGTTATGTCCTTACCGCCTGTAACTGTTACAGTGATAGGAGCAGTTGATGTTGTGTAGTTGAAGTTTGTGCTGTCCTTGAAGACCTTGCACTCTGAGAAGCCGATGGTGTGCTTGCCGTTTGAAGCGTCATCAGCAACCTTTACCTTGATAATGAATGCAGCCTTGCTGTTAGCAGGAACGATAGGCTCGCCGTCCTCGTCAACAGATGTGAAGTTAGCGCGGCGCTCGGTCTCGTTTGTTGAAACAGCTGCATTATCGAGAGCAACAGACTTTCCGCCGATCTGTGTGAGCTTGAGGCTTGAATCGAGCTTGAACTGAACGTCCATAGCCGAAACGGGCTTATTGTCAGTAGAAATGTTAGCATAGATAGTGAGCTCATCGCCGGGCTTAGCAGAAATCTCTGTCTTGCCGTCCTTGTCAGCGAATGAGAAGTTGATATCAGCATTTCCGACAGGCTGCTGAGTATTTCCGTTACCGCTTACCTTGATAGTAAGAGGTGTGGATGAGGTCTTGTAGTTGAAGTTTGTGCTGTCCTGGAATACCTTGCACTCTGAGAAGTCGATTGTGTAATCGCCGCTTGCATTGTCTGCGACCTTTACTACGAATGTAAGAGCAGCCTTTCCGTCCTTAGGAACGATAGGATCGCCCTGATCGTCAACAGATGTGAAGTTTGCACGGCAATCGTCTTCGTTTGTTGAAACAGCAGCGCCGTCAAGAGCAGTTGACTTACCGCCGATCTTTGTGAGCTTGAGACCGCTGCCGAGCTTTAACTGGAGGTCCATAGCAGAGACCTTGTTGCCGCCTGCGGTGATATTTGCATTGACTGTGATCTCGTCGCCGGGCTTAGCTTCGATAGAGCTCTTGCCGTTCTTGTCAACGAATGTGAAGCTGATATCGCCGTTCTGAGATACAGGCTTTGCCGTTGTTGTGGTTGTTGTAGTATTTTCGGGAGCCTTGGTGGTTGTAGCCTGCTGCTCACCGTCACCGAGGACCTCGATAGTCATTGTCTCGAGCTTGAGAGTACCGTCCTTGGTCATGAATCTCTTCTTTTCACCCTCAACGAGCGGACAAGGATTGTAGTTCTCACCGGATGTATCCGTGTTGTACTCACAGAACTTTACACTGTACTTGCCGGGAGCGATGCTCTGCGGGATAACGGTATCGAATACATATAAAGGATAAGAATCGGACTTTTCGCCAGCCCACTTGTAATCCTTACCGTTGTTCGTCCATGAGAGGCCTATGTAGTAGTTATCCGTACCGGCTGCTGTCTGGGACTTGTCAACGCCGAATATATGCTTGCCTGCATACATATAGCCGTCGAGGTCGTCATATGAGCCGCCGAATGAGATATAGCTTGATGTCTTGAAAGAAGTTCCGTGTAAAGTATACTCCTTTTCTTCGGTTGTATAGCCGTCCTTTTCGGGGTTATAGAGTTTGAAGGAGATATCCTTTGAATCTGTTGTAAGACCAACGAGGAGAGAGTCGGTAGAACCGTTGGTAGCCTCGCTGTAATAGAGAGCAGAGGTAAGAACATAACCGTCTGCAGGAATGTCGCTCTTCTTGATAGTTACTGAGGATTTGCCGTCAGCTGCCGATGGCTTTGCAATATCGTATGTCTTGACAGCGAAGCCCTTGGAAGCGTCAGCAGCACCTGCTGTTGCGGGAACTACTGCACTTATCATTGAAGCAGCAATTCCAAGTGATGTGATTGCAGAAATAAACTTTTTCATTTGCAATACTTCCTTTCAATAGTTTTTACGCCGCTTTAGACGTAAAGATCATTTGCTTTCAGCGGCCTCTGCACTGACTGCCGCTGATTAAAGCACTTTGTGTTATTATATCATAAAAATGCGTTATTGTCAATCCAATTGTTGCGGTTTTTAACAAGACCTAAAGTTAAAACAATGTAAATTGTTAAAATAGTTTTACTTTTGACTCCGTTCGGCCAAAAGAAACATCAGCTTCCGAAAGGCAGCTGATGCTTCTTAAAAGTATAGAATGTTGGTGGAAATGGAATAAGCTGAACTAATAAATTTTTTCCTCTCAGCCGATAGTGGTTATTTTTTCAGCATAGCTTTCAGGGAAACTCTTTATCAGGCCAAGCAGGAACTTCTGTATGGTTACAGCGTCGTTCGTTGTTATACCGCCGCCTGCCTCGTATACATCGCCGTTGAATTTGCCTGAGTCTGAGAGCTGGTATTTATTCGGATTAGCGAGGGACTGCATAATGATTACTGCGTCGCCCATATCTACAGCATCGTCGCAGTTTGCGTCGCCCCACTTGGATACCTTTGCTTCAAGAGCTGCCTTCGGATCCTTAACAGTGGTAGTTGCCGGTTCAGTTGTTGTTTCGGCAGTTGTAGTCGTAGTGGCTGTTGTGGTTGTGGTTGTAGTCGCGGTCGTAGTAGTTGTGGTGGTAGTTGTTGTCGTTGTTGTAGTCGTTGTAGTGGTTACAACGGGTCCGTCAACAGAGGTGCCTGCCTTTGCAACGATAGCCTCATCAATTGAGAAATCGTCTGTGCCTTCCTCTGTCTCAACGTAGAGGATATATCCCGAACCCTCGGGAAGCTTATAGTTTGCATTTGCCAGCTGTACGTATCCGCCTGAGGATTCGCCGCTTGCAATGTGGTCGTACTTTGTCTCGCCTGCGGAGTCCTTGTACTCGAGAGAGAGCATAAGGTTGCCTGAACCCGAGGCTGCAACGCTGAAGCTGTAGGTCTCGCCTGCCTTGAAGGTCAGTGAATCCAGGGATTTTAGAGCTCCGTGCCATGCGCTTGTTCTGCCTGAAACTGTGAGAGCCTTGCTTCCCTTATAAGCTGTGCCGCCTGTAGTAACTGTAGCACCGCCTCTGCCTTCCCAGCCGTTGCTGTCGTCTTCAAATGTATCGTGATAGTAGTAGCCGTTCTCATCGGGCTCGATAGGCTCCGGTGGAACAGGATCCTTGCCGCCCTCGAAGCCCTTGCCGTCGCTTTCAAGTCCCACAACGAATGTAGTAACACTGTTTGCGGGGAGCTGTGCCGTGAACGACGAGCCGCTTGCGGAGATACCGCCGATCTTAGCGATATTCTCGCTTCCTGATGTTCTGTAGCTGTCAACGTTTGTGACAGTTCTGTTGCTGAGGGTGAACTGCTGTGAAACAGCTCCGCTGCCCTTGTTTATAGCAACTACAGTTGCCTGAGTATCGCTGTGCTTGTAAGCTGATACGAGGATATTGCTGTTGGGCTGCTCTGTAGCGTCGATACGCACGTCGCCCGGACGTACCCACTTGGAGAACTGTGCCATAGCATAGCCTCTCTTGGATATCTTGCCCGTATCCCACATAGGACTGTACTGACGGCGGATATACCACCATACATATGCGTTCATATTTCCGACAACGAGAGCGTTGTGGATATTTTCCGATACCTGAACGGCTTCGGGCCACCTGTCTGCGGAGTTGTTATCGCTGTTGGGCACGTATACTTCGGTCATCCATATTTCCTTGCCGCAGTTTTCAAGGGCAGGGAAGTCCATCTGGCTGCGCTGTGTGCCGTAGAAGTGAGTACCGAACATATCACAGTTAGCCATAGCCTTTGAGTTGTTCAGGATAGCGTTGTAGTAATCCTTGCTGTAGCTGAAGCTCTCGGGCGACATCATCTTTGTGTTCGTGCCTGCTGTTACGGTCTTTCCGTAGTTGGCGAGGAAGTTGGCACAGCGGTCGGGAGCCCAGTATGTCCATTCGCCCGACCAGTCAGGCTCGTTCTGTACCGAGATGGAGTTGAGCTCAACTCCCTGACTGTTGCAGTATTTGATGAAGTCGTTGAGGTGCTGAGCGTACTGTGCTTCTGCACCGTTCTTGAGAACGTACTGACCGCCTCTCGGACCGCCTGAACCGTTCTGGCGCATTGAAGCGGGCGGATTCCACGGAGTTGCAAATACGGTAGCACCGAGCTTCTGTGCTCTCTGTGCAGTCGGGATAGCGTTCTTCCATGCGTTCTTGTCGTCGCTTACGAATATACGCAGGATAGTGAGACCAAGCTCGTTCTCGCCGTTTCCGAAAGCAGTCTGTACCTGTGCTTCGGTCATGTCTCCGGGAGCTCCGTTCTGAACGTTGTAGCTCTGCCACTCGGGATGGTTCATTCCGCCGAAGCCGCGGATAGTCTGATATTCCTTGTTTGTGTTGATGGTGCAAGCTCCTGCGGCATTTGCCTCGAGCCCGGGTGCAGGGAATAAGCTTGCCGAAGAAACAAGCATAGCTCCTGCTACGACTGCTGAAAGGGCAGTCCTGATCTTTTTGGTTACATTCATTTTAGTACCCCCTGCTGAGTGCCATGAGAGGACATGGCGTCTCTGATATTATTTAATGTAATAATAACTCAAATTATTCAATCTGTAAACTCACATTATGAAACAAAGGTGGACAAAACGAAGAAGTTGTGTATAATTCTTTAAATATTGTGCTGTCAAACAAAAAAAGCATAGCATAATGTGCAAAATGACAATATAAAAAAGTCTCCTGCAGCAAATAATTGCCACAGGAGACCATTTATGAGATATGTGTTTTTTACATACGAAGTGCGCTGCGGATTATCTGGAATCTTGCTTCCAGGAAGTCAACAACGGAGATATTTCCGCCGCCGAACATTCCGCCGCCGCCGCCGAAGCCGCCAAAGCCGCCGAAGCCGCCGCCTCCGCCGAAGCCGCCTCCGCCGCCCCAGTTCATTCCGCCGCCGCCGAAGCCGCCCTGGAATGCCCAGTCATCGCCGACAACTGTTACGTAGCCGTCCTGAGGCTCATCGGAGTTCATCTGGAAGCCGCCCATGTTCCAGCCACCCTGCTGACCCATGTCCCAGCCGCCTTGCTGCTGACCGCCCTGCTGCTGGCCGCCCATGTTCCAGCCACCCTGCTGCTGACCGCCGCCGCTTGTCTGGAGGCCGTTAGCGCTTCTTGAGGTGTTGGAGTCAAACTGGTCAAGAGTGAATTCAAATCTCGGATCAGCCTGAACGTGTGAACGGATATTCTTAGCATAGTTGCTGATGTACTGCTCGGGATTGCTGTAAAGGTTAAGGATATCCTTTACATAGCCTACGTACATATCATAGTACTCCGGCACCTGAAGGAGCTTTGCGAGAGGACGGTCTGTGATAGTTGCCTGGTAGAGGCTTGTTGTGATATCAGAGTTAACTGAATCAGCACCGCCCATGAAGTTGCCCATTGCGAGGTTGTAGTCCCAGCCTACGAAGTATGCCTTGCCGCCTGTGTAGATGAGATAGTAGTTATGTGCAAGCGAGCCGTTGTAGCTGTCGTAGTTGCAGAAAATAGAGTTTACTGCGAAGCCCTTGAGGAAGCTCGGTACGTCGATAACGTCCTCGATGAACTTGTAGTTTGTGGAAGAAAGCTTGTTTATAGCAGTCTTTATATCCTGAATGTGTGCATAGTTATCGTCAGCACCGAACTTTACATCGAAGTTGTCAAGAGGCATCTTCTCTGTGAACGAGCAGTAGCCGTCGCCGCCGAAGCCGAATCCGCCGCCGCCGCCGTTTCTCTCGGTAGCCTTGTAGAGAACTGTATCATCGTCGATGCCATAGCGCTCTGCAAGTGTGTCGCCCGGCTGCTCTGCAAGGAGATAGAAGCTGTAAAGCTTGCCGTTGAGGTACATATCGGTATGAGCTGCATGAGGAGCTACGCCGTCTACTTCATACATAGCGTTGTAGCAGAGGATATCTCTGAGACATGAAGCGTCTGAGAGCATATTGTTCATACAGAACTCAGTGAGTCCGTGGTAGTTGTTGGTCTTGTCGTACTTGTCGAGCTTGAGACGGAGACTGTACTTGCCGTTCTGAGCCATCATGAGTGAGCTGTTGCCCTTGGTTCTGATAGCAACGTTCTTTATTGTCTCGCCGTCGATAGTAACGTCACAGGGAGTCCACTCTTCCTTGCTGGCATTGTTCATCATGTTCTGCCATGTGCTCTCGTTCATCTGAACGTCGATCTTGTGAACGACTGTCTGACTGAAGAGACTCTCATAGAGCTGCTCCTCGTTCTCCATATCGTTGTTTACGTCTGTGAACTTGGCTGGCTTGCCTGCCTTGAAGGTGCTGCCGCTGCTGTGCTTCATCTTGATACCGCCTGCGAATACCTTAAAGTCGCCGGAAGCGATGTCAGGTGAAGAAACGATAGCGTACTTGTACTTCTTGGGCGGATTCTGCTCAAGGATCACCTTGTTGGAAGAATCGGTAACAGCGATAGGATTGTTCTTTGCCCACTCCTTTGTGAAGTCGAGAACCATTGTTGCCTGTTCTGTGGACTTGATAGTTTCGCACTGATTATCCTTTGCGGTAACGAGAACATTGCCGCCTGTGATATTCACATTGCCCACTGCTGTGAGGCCCTTGTCGCCGAATGCTGCGATATCGCCGCCTGAGATAGTGATATCTGTCTCAGCCTGTACAGCGTCCTTGCTTGCCTTGATGACAAGTGTGCCGCCCTCGATAACGACTTCGCCCTTTGAGGACTTGATACCGTCGCCCTTTGAGGTGATATCTATAGTGCCGCCCTTTACTGTTACTGAGCCCTTGCCCTTTACAGCGTCAGGTGAAGCTTCCTTGTTTTCATTGAGAGTGTTGATGCTGAGCACGCCGCCTGTGAGCTTGAGGTCGTTGTTGCAAACGACAGCAGGCTGGATATTAGCATTGATAGTGAGCTTTCCGGTGCCGTTGTCGCCGCCCTTGATAGTAAGGTCGTCCTTAGCTTCGAGAACTGCGCTCTCGAGCTCGTCGCCGGCATAAGCGTTGGTGCCGTCGGAAATGATGTTCTCTGTTCCGTCAGCTACAGTGATAGAGGTCTTGTCTGCGTTCTTGATAAGAACTGCAGGGGCGCTCTTGCCTGTAATGTTAACGCCGTTGAATACGAGCTTGACTGTGTCGGGATCAGCCTTTTCATCGGGAACCTCAACATAGATCTGACCGTCGTTGAGAGTACCGTCGATAGTATATGTACCCGAGTGGGAGATAGTTACCTTTGAACCGTTGGCGGTTGCATATTTGCCTTCCACAGTGATAGAAGAACCCTTGAGGTGGATAACTGTGTTGACATCTTCCTGAGGAACAGTATTGACCGGCTTTGTGGTAGTCGTTGTGGTCTGTCCCGGATTAACTGTGGTCGTTGTCTGAACTGAACCCTGCTTGTAGGATTCGGGAAGATTCTTGACGTTGCCTAAAAGATAATTCTGGATAGAAAGGGCGTCGTTTGATGTGAGACCGTTGCCGTTTTCGCAAACGTCAGCAAGGTCGATGCCCTTCTGTGTGATGTGCTTTGCGTCAGTGCCGTTGACGCCGTATTTTCCCGGATTGGCGAGTGCCTGCATAACAAGCACTGCATCTGACATATCTACGTTTCCGTCGCAGTTGGCGTCGCCGTAGAGACCGTCAGCGGCAGCAGCTGTTGCAGCCGAAGCAGTTCCGAGAACAAGTGCTGACAGAAGACCTGCCAGTAAATGCTTCTTTCTCATTTTAATCATTCCTCCTATAATACAGATAATGAGATTGTCGCTATATGATACTTACATAATAATGAACAAAGCTTAAAATAATCTTAAACTTATCTTAAATTCAGTGTTTGTTCAAACCGATTTTCAGCTAAAAAGTATATAATTAAAATATGATATCATGTATAATAAAAATAGCACAAGCTAATGCTTATGCTATTTTTTAAGTGTGTAAAAACTTTAATTTTAATTGCCGCTGTCCGAAATACTCTGCATTGTCAGCATGAACAGCTCCCGTGAACCCTTAACGTCAAGGTCAAGGTAAAGCTTGGTTATACGTATGACCTTGGGCTTGAAAGTGCCGTCAGCGCATTTTACCCTGAAAGTACCCTGCAGGTACCTGCTGCTGATCTTTGCCATTCTGTCGCGCAGAGTCGGCGGATCAATGAAATCAAGGAAAGCGAGTCTTTCCTCTTCCGCAACTTCATCGGCGGCAAATCGGTTTATGGACTCGATAAGGGGCATATTGGAATAATCAGGGGAGTAGCCCTGCTTTGAGTAGACTCGTGCCGTTACGCGGTTCCTTTCGGGGTCCATAATGGTTATATGGTCAAAGGTATCAATGAGAGCGCGGCTGTAGGTGTCGAACATCTCGTTCGTGGACATATCCACATCGCTGCCGTAGGTCTGTATGCTTGCGGCGAGCATTACCTTGCTGTCGGTCTGGGCTATGCACTTGGTAAAATATGTGAAATATATACCGTTGAGGAAGTGGTCCTCCTTGACTACGTTGCCTGTTATGATCGAAGACTTCACTTGTTCGTCCATGTTCGGATAATAGGCGGCTTCGGTCTCGTTTATGGCTTTTATCATTTCCTTTGAGGAAGCAAAGCCCAGCTTTTGCAGGTTTGTCTCATATGCCTGATTGCGGTAGAGCATTTCCACATGATGATCCGACTGCTCGATAAGAGCGAGAGGTGCGGAGTTCTCACGGACAAAGCCGTAATCACCGTTCTCGGCTTCGGTATAGTCGTTTTCATTGAGCGGGTCGGGACTGAGAAAGTTGATCTGTCCGACTTCGTTCCAGTAGTGGTGCTCGTCGGGGTCCTCGACCTGGAAACCTGTCTCGGAGAGGTACTCCACATAGAGAGCTCCGTCCATAGGCTTGGCGTAGTAGTAGCCCTGGAGCATTTCACAGCCGATATTACGCAGGAAGGTCTTCTGCTCCTTTGTTTCAACGCCCTCGGCGAGAGTATGTATTCCGATAGCCTTTGCCATGTTGACTACGGAAGCAAGTATCTTCTTCGAGCGCGAGCCGATATCGCTGAGGAAACGCATATCGATCTTCAGCACGTCGAAGCTGTAGTCCTTCAATACATTTAAAGAGGAGTAGCCGCTGCCGAAGTCGTCCATGAATATCGCAAAGCCTGCGTCGTGGAAACTGTCGAATATACGTCGGAAATAAGCTGTGTTATCAAGCATTACGCTCTCGGTTATCTCTATATGTATAGCCTTTGAGGGAACATTGTACTTCCTGAGGATATCGGAAATGGCTTTCAGCATATCTATCTCGTCGAAATCAAGACGGGAGAGATTTATTGAAAACGGGTGGAGCGGGAGCCCATTTTCTTTCATTTCATTATAAGTAATGCATATGTTTTCGAGGATATACAGGTCGAGCTTGTGGATAAGGCGGTACTTTTCCAGTACATTAATAAATAGGAAAGGCGAGAGGAGACCCATAACGGGATCCTGCCAGCGCGCAAGAGCTTCGACACTGCATATTTTTTCGGTCAAGGTCCGGATAACGGGCTGATAATAGGCACGGATAGCACCGTTTGCAAGCGCGTCATCAAAGTTGTCTACAATAAACTGTTCATCTATGTGCAGCATATCCACACCCCTTTACTACCCGAAAAACGGGTCAAATCGCAAAAATCGAGTAAAAACCCTGTTTACATATAAGAGTATAACACATTAATAATAAAATTGCAATGAGAAAATGAGAAAATTTATGAATTATTAAGATTTGGAAAAGAAAGGTCGTACCAAAGTGGTAGGACATATTATTTAACGATGTTTACTGTTGTGAATATCGGAAATTTTGTATACAGTTAGTAATTATCCGCTTGGTGCAAAAGTACATTGGAAGTACTGCTCTTTGTGTAAAACGCTGAAATGTTTTGAGAAAATATGAACTTTTCCCCATGATATTGACATTTCCATTAAAACAAGTTATAATATGATTGTAAACAAAAAGTATAACGCAAACACACAAACTGGAGGCAGCCGCGGAGCCGATTTCCACGGGAAATTTATTATGAAAGGAAAATGACTTATGATGAAAACTAATAACAAGAAAAAAGGTAATACAGCTAAGAAGCTTTTACCGGCTGCTATGATGCTTGCGGTTTCTGCTTCAATGCTCGGAACCTCCACCTATGCGTGGTTCACAATGAATAAGGAAGTTCAGGTAAATGGACTTGCAATGCGTACAAAGGTTAGCTCAAACCTTTTGATTTCTTCAAACAATGCGGAAGGTTCTTACAAGGCAGATACCCTTATAGAAGGACGCAAGGCTTTATTGGAGCCTGTATCATCTGTTACAGCGCAGACAGGCAAGTTCTTCTACACATTAGATGCAGCTGAAAACGGTAGCAAAGCGCATGATACTGTAACTGAAGCTTATGTTCCATATGTTGAAGCAACAAATACAAATGCAACAGCCTCAGCAGCTGGTAAATACTTCTTTGATAGCAAATTTAATAGTGCTTATGGTGTTGATCCAAATTCAGAAGATTTCGGCACTGCATATGGATATGTTGATTATGTATTCTACTTAAAGGCGACGGGAACAGCTGCTGGACAGCAGATCAGAATGACAAGATGTGATCTTGACTATGCTGGAGATAATACTGCTGAGACATTATCATATGGCGGTTTAGGCACAGGCGATAAGGCTTGGAGAGTTGCTCTCTTTGCTAAGGAATTGACAGCTGAACAGGCTGGTATTGGAAATTCAGGCGATGGAGCTGCTGTTGGTCAACTTGATCCTGCTGCTCAGACTGAAACTGCAAAGGCGATATTAGCATTAAATGGTGCAGATTACTTTACCGGCGGAGCAGTAGCTACTGCTTCAACTAAGAGCACTATTACAACTGGCTCTGGCTTGATTGATACAATTAATGCTGGAGAAACAGGATATTATAAGGTTCTTGTTAGAGTATGGCTTGAAGGCGAAGATACGACTTGTAATTCAGCTACATATGCAGCATTAGAAAGTGGTCAGTGGAAACTTGACCTAGATTTTAAACTTGTGAACGGAACAGATGCAGATGATCCTAGTGCAAATCCGCCTGTAACTGGTTTGAATGCTGTTACTGAGATTAGCTCAAATGCTTGGGATGCAACAAAGACTCCGACACAGACTGCTGTTGCTAATCCGATAGATGTTGTTACAACAGCTGCTCAGCAGCAAGGCAATGGCGGCGGCGGTGGTGCTTAATCACTACTCACTAATTGCTAATTACTGAATACAGGCGCATAATTAATAAAAATCACTCCCTCTCTATAAATCTTCCTCCAATATAGGACGGTTTAAACCTTAAAATGATAATGAACTCAAAAAGGCGATGGCATGAGAGATTCATGATAGAGTTTCATCATAGGTTGTTAACCTCCTAAGAAGTTTCCCCTCCCCATTCGGGAGGGGATTACTTTTTAATACCTATATGTTATTTTTATAGTGGATAATACTAATAGTTTATTGTGGATAAATTGCGAATTTTCAGTGAAAATGCTTGAAATTCATTTCATCTTATGTTATAATATATATTGAAAAGATGTGAGATTTTTACATTGAGTATTTGCGCGCAAAAATCTTTCGGTTTCCTTTTTGTGGTAATGTGCCCTCAGTTCACCCTGTGCACAGACAGTCGGTTCTGTTAAAGGTACGTCATCATAGCTTCGGACTGCTCGGAGCATCACTCTGTTCCGGGCTCCGTCCGAAGAGGTCTCTTTGCGCGTTCCACTTTTTGAGCTGAATTGCCATACGGAGGTGAGGCGTTTGAAAAAATTGAATAGCGGTCAAAGCCCACCTAATAATGAGCTAATCAGAAAACGACGCAACTCCCTTTTCAAGATCGGCGTCGTTATGATACTCGCCTTTATTGTATGGGTGTTTAGCTCTGTTGCATGGTTTACCATGAATAAGAACGTCGGGGGATCTGGTATGGGGGTGAAGGTCGGCGGACAGAACTTTGAAGTGACAATGCTTTCCGGAAGCAGGGACGGCATTTTTAAAAACCCGTATCATATTGCGGTTCACGAAGAAGAAGCTCTGTACTGGCAAATGACTTCGACCAATAATCTGATTAATTATAACGAGTATGTTGATGACGATCATCCCGGTGACGAGGGACTTCATCCCAATACTGAAGGCGTTATTTCGTTTAATGTGATCCCGAAAAAGGACAGCGTTGATCTTAAATTTGATTTTGAATTAATCGGATATCAGGCATTATATAATGATGTGAATAATACTCCGACAGATCATACGGATGATGAACTCGCAATGACTCCGCTCTCTCAACTGGACGGCGGTGACGGCACTACAGCACAAAACCTCCTTAACGGACATATTCTTTTTTTTGAGCACAGAGATGAGGTCACAGAAAATGGTGTTACTACAGTAACATACTCGACACCGATCTGTTCAGATGAAGATATGCACAGGATCATGACCAGAACTGTAACAGGCAAGAATACAGCTACCCCTATTAATATCTACTGGGTCTGGCCGAATACTTTGAGCACTTTTGTGAATGCCAGTGCTTCGGGGGTCACCACTATACCGTTTTGTCATGATGATGATTCATACGGTTGCGATTCTTATACTGCAATTACCGATAATATCGAACACTTCCCTCAGTACTATCTTAAGGGAATAAGTCCAGACGATACCGTTGATGTTGGAACTATAGGAGAACACTATATCTCCTATGGCGATATGTACGATCAGGGAGATAATGAAATAGGAATGCGTGTGCACTATCTGTTGATAAAGCTTTCAGTTACTGAAGGAACTGCCGTGGGAGGTGGTCCATAATGAACGAGCTGCAGAATGAAACTAAAGATATAAAAGAGTCCAATGTGCTAAAAAGGCTGAAAAATATGTTCTCCAAACTGAGTACAGCTAAAAAAGTGCAGGCGATAATCGCTTCTGTATTCACATTGATCCTGATGATCGCACTGCCTGTTTATGCGTGGTTTGCACTTGGCGGAAAGCTTGAAGCCTTTACAAAGATCGAAGAACCGAATAATCTGGATATTCGTGCGGGACATTATGATGCCGTTCAGTATTTCAGCTTGAATGATATCGATATTGAAAGTATTCAATCGGGAACTCCGCATAGGGTCGTGTTTAGCGTAAGTGCAGGTGATTATAAGATCCCTTACCAAATTCAGCTTGCACACACCACGAATATTCCGTTCATTTATAAGATTTACAGAGCTAAGGAACATACAAGTGTTCAGGGAGGACAATATGTAACATACATATCTGAACCGCTGAAAGTACAGGGAGAAAGCACATATACTTTCTATTACACCTTGGAGAATCAGATCCCTCTAACATCAAAGAATTCCGATCAGAATTCAAGATCCAATTATGGAAGACAGATAGCGCTTGGAAGCGGCAGCTATTATAACGATACATATGATTATGATGATGATCCTGAAATCTATGCCGTTCCGATTTATGAACAGAGCGGAAGAATAACATATGATTCAACCAGTGATCACGATTATTATATTCTGGAGATTAGTTTTGACGAAACTGCAGCAGAAAAAGAAGGCTTTTCAGAATGGAATACGGCTGACAATAAAAAAGAAACAGATATGATTTACCTGACAGCAAGCAGATGGTCAGGAAACTGAAATAGCTTTTGCAGAAGTTTATTTTGATATTTTATTATAATAAGAACTATTGTTGAATTATTACCGGAAATTACCGAAAGGAGGCGGAGCAGGGGATGAAAGATGTTTTAAGAAAACTGAAAAAGCACTGGATAACGGTCTGGCTTGTTGCCGTATTGGCTATTCTTGGAACTTTCGTGACCTATGCTATCTATACTGAGGTATCTTCGGTAAAGCGTGTTGTTACAACTAAATCAGCTCCAAGGGAATTGTTCTCTTCCAACTGTATGTATGCGGATCTTTATGAAAGAAGAATGCCGGCACATGAGTATAATGTTAATGTCAACAATTTTGATGTGAATTCACCGGGAACTCCAAACCCATCGGAAATTCAGTATACGCTGACAGCGCAGCTTTATGTGAAGCACAATGGTACTATAATGTCATTCAGTGATCTTGCGACGGCTCTTAATGATGCAGATGAATATAACGCAATTGTAGCAGAAGCAACCGGATACTATATTGGCAAGAGTCAGGATAATAATACAACAGGCATTATATCAACTCCGGCAATGACAGAGTTTTCTGCATCAAACGGGTTTGAAGTGGCTTTTGGTAATTCGTCAAATTATGAAACCCTTCCCGGCGGCTCAGTGTCTACCGACAAATATAAGGTGATTATTCCGGAAAGGGATTTTAACGAAACGAATCCCAGGTTTTATGTCCATGTTGAGGCTGTGCCTACTGATAACGGACTTAGGACGATTCGCACAAATCTCTATGGTTCAAAGAATGTCGTTGTCACAGCGGCATGGTCCGGAACTCTTGCTGAGCAAAATACAGCAACAACAGATTATGATTTTTACAATTATGTTATTTCAGGAAGCGGAAGCGGCAACCTGGACATTATGTGGAATCCTGTTTATTTTGATATTGATGATTTTTTCTTCAACAGCAGTCTGTCCGGAGTGACATTTTACAATAATGTCACTATTCCTGTTGTCATAAGCGGTGGAACATATGATAGCTGGAAGAAGGTAACCATTGTGGTCAATTCTACGAACAGTAAAAGCCGATATGAGCTGCAGCTGTACAAGAAGAAGGCGAATATCCCGTATACCGGAACTAATGATGCGGCCAATTATATTCACTGTGAACTGCAATGATAAAAAGCTCAGGATAGGGTTAATGAATTATAAAACAATAAGTGTGGTGATAGCATGAGATATATGAACAATAAAAAACCTGAAAGATCCCAGATATTCAGAAGTAATAGAAAGCTGTTCCGGAAACTGCTGAGCTTTATTACAGTATTTATGCTTGTCATAAATTCCATGTATTCGGATGGGTTATTTGGGTTGTTCAGTTTCTCGGCCTTTATGACGGTAAAAGCTGAGGAAGAGACTCCGTCATATGAACCTACAAATCTTGTTGGTGCTTTTTCAAGTACATCAATCGATTTCAGCAATGACGCTGACGGTATAAGAAAATTCATAGATTATTGCTATTATTATAGTGTTAATGAAGGCGGAACTTTCTGTAATACTCATAAGGAAGACACACTTTCAATAACTTTCCCTGAAGTCGCCGGAGACTTAGGTTTCATGGGGCTTGGAAATGCAGGAGTTCCGTTTGCCGGCTCGGTAAGATTTATTGCTTCGAATGGTATGGGTAATGTTACGCTTCCGAGAGCAATATTTACCCACGTCAGCACTAATGCAAAAATCACTGATAACAGTGGTAATGATATTACTCTTGAAATCACTAAAAACAACAGTGCATCATCACCTCTTCTTGCAGATTTTGTGCATCATGGTTCACGTGCTGCAAATTGGAAAATTACTGTTGCCAGTGGTAATACAAATGCTTTTGCAGGTGTAATCGGGCAGATTGAGACAGATGCTGATGTTGTACTTTCATTTAATAACAACTCAACGGCAGCAGTTTCAAACACTTCATCAGGCGAGAATGATATAAAGGACGTCGGTGAACTTTGCGGCATCATGAAAACAGGCTCGAGACTTACAGTTAATGATACCTCGGCATCCCGTCCTGCTGTTTATTCTGATAATGGAAATGCGGGCTCACTTGTCGGAACAATGGAAGGAAATGCTTCGTTGACGCTGGGTTCTTATCCTGTTTTCTCAAGTGTTTCAGTAACGTCCGGAAACGGGTATGCCGGAGGTCTTGTAGGTGTGACTTCATCTTCAGCAACAATAAACGGTCTTTCATCACCTCTGGCAATCGGCGGAACTGTAACAGGTACTTTCGGTGCTGGCGGTCTGTATGGTTGTTATTCCAATGCTGCATCCGCCTTTGATTTGAAAGATTACAGTATCACAGCTACCGTAAGTGCTGATAATTGCGGTGGTGTTTTCGGTGTGCTTGAAAATAATAAAGGCTCGTCGGTAACAGCAGCAGAACTGACAATAAAGAATACAGGAAATACAGGTAATGTAAATGTTTGTTCCGGAAGCACTGCAAGCGGAGGCTATTTTGGCGGTATCGCCGGAAAGTATATTACAGACAATATCGTAAATAGTCTTGTGCTTGATGATCTTGCTATCACAGCCACAGCGAATGCGTCTTTTGGTTCTTTCGGCGGAGCGATAGGTTATGCCGACGGAGCTGCATATATTAATGCTGATGATATGAACATTACAGCAACGGGAACTGCTCGAGCAGATAGCGAAGGCTATTTCGGCGGTTTAGTTGGTAAGACGTCAGAAACAAGAGGTGTATTCTTAGTCCTCGGAGATATTACCGTTACAGCAACTGATCAAGACGGATTCAAAGGAGGCGGTATAGTCGGCAACTTTAAGAATGGTGTGCTGCGCCTTAGTGGTGTAACGAATATGTCAGGGGCTAAGTCAAAGAAGGGCGGCCAGCTTGTTGGTAAGAATAATAATGTGCTTATTTATGCAATCGGTGATGGAACAAATGGCGTTTCGTCAGTCAGAGACGGAAATAATGCGATTACCACAGCTGCAACCGGTTGGTCGTTCAGGCGTTCGAGCAGTGCCTCTAGCGTTGATGATCTTGGTACGTGGGGAGAAGTTGTAAGGATCGCCGACATTGAAGATAGCGCAAATGGAGTTCTTACTCTGGATTCTGCCAATCATACTGTTACAATAAAGGCTGCTCAGACTTCAATGGGGACTCAAACTGATTTGGTGAAAACTGCACTCAACATTCAGCTTAATCAGGGCTCTGATTATGACTGCCTGAAATTTACCGGCGGAAATAATACCCGTGCATATTTGCTTGGGACAACTCTGGACTTAACGAATGACCTCTCTTTTGCCAATACAGGTATCACTGGTTTTATGCGTGATGGTTCTGATTCTGTAGGCGAATTTACGGGAACTTTAAATGGTAATTCTCATAATGTTACGTTTGCTACAGGTCAGGCGTATGGTTTTACCGGCAGTGGCACAGCTGTGAACCCAAACACAGAGGGTGTAGGTCAGATATATGCTCATCCATACAATGGCCTGTTTGCCGTTATCGGTAATGGTACAAGCGGAAATGCCGGCACAGTAAATTCACTCACTATCAGTGGCAGTATTGATGTCCATAATAAGAGCAGCGAAATGAATATCGGCGGTATTGCAGCAAAATCCAATGGCAAAACCATATTGAATGGAATAACTGCTAACCAAACGATAAATTATAAAGAACCATCCTCTATCGGTACAAAGAATATCGGAGGACTAATTGGTGTTGTTTCCAATAACACAGATAATGGTTCGATCGATATTACAGGTACAAATACTATCAGCACCACTTTTAACATCAGCGGCTATTTTAGCAGCGATAATTATCTTGGTGCAGCTATAGGAAGAGTAACTTCACCGAAGTTCACAATTAACATTGCACAAGGCAACAGTGATACACTTACTGTATCGCATAGGATGGTTGATAACAGTTTTTCTGCCGGTGGTAATGCTAATGGCGGTGGATTGATCGGTTATATCACATCGGGAACTTATTCGGGCAGAAAGATCAATATAGATCATCTTTCTTTCAATAACTGCATTATCATCAATAAAGCTTCTACAAACGGCGGAGGTTTCCTTGGTTATGTATGGCATGATACCGATACGACTATTGACGGTTTGACCGTTACAGATGGCACGATAACAAATTCTTCCGCTAATGTTGGTGTAATGTGCTTTGAAGCGACCGGAAGATGGACAGTCAATAATCTTACCATTACAAAAATGTCTATGTCAAATGGCGCGGGCACTTCTCTTGGCATGCTCGTAAATAAGGCTTATGAGAACGATAAGGATAAAGGTCTTTATCTTAACGTTCTTAATGCTGGTTATACACTTACAGATAAAACAGGTTCAACAGGAATCACTCTGCCGAATTCTCTGGGTATTTATGATGAGTTGGCAGCGTATTCTGCTCCTGATGTTACCAAAGGAACATATAGCGTAACTTCAGGCGGAAATACTACCACACATGGCGCAGGTGTTGTTTCAATCAACATGAACGGTGGAAGACACGATTCTTCAGCAAATCCGGATGATGGTTACGGAGAAGCAAAGATTTCTGTTACCGGCACTTATCAGAACAAGCTCACCAGTGCATCATCAACTGCGTTGGGAGATACAACATATGCTAACGAGCATACTAGATACTATTATAATCTGGATGTTTTAGATAATACAAATGCCGGTCAGAATATTCTGCTCTGGAGTGTAAAAAAATATGCCGCAAAAAATATAGAAGAACTTTTTGAAAGTTCAATTTCCGACAATACACTGACAGGTGCTGCTGACATGACAGGTCTCTCTTTTTATCCTATCGAAGGAAGAGAGGATTACACTATAAACAACCTTACGCTTACAATGGATTACAGTGGGGCATATGCTGCCGAAGCTTTTTTTGGTTCATACAATGTAACAGATAATTATACTCGTGATCCAGCTTCAGCTAATCAGCACTATCTTATGCATTCCGGTCTGTTTTTATCGCTTCCCAATACAAAAACTCTGTCTATCAGCGGCAGCAATACTTTAAAGGGAAGTTTTCTTGAATTAAGTGGTGTTTCGGGTGTTCTTATAAGCGGAACTTCTAACGGTAGCATCGTTTCATCTAACGGAAGCACATTGGTCCTTGACGGAATAGTTGCTAAAACTACTGCAAATGCAGCATATGATGACGGCTATCTCCTTGTAAACAATATTACAAGAATAAACAGTATTGATTCTGCTGATGACATTACGATAAAGCTTGAAGGAATCAGCACTTCTCACAATTATGGTTTAGGAACTACTGTTGCGAAGAGCCTTCTTGGTGCTGCTTCGGGAGCAAATCTTACTATTGAATTTACTAAGATCAAGCTCGATTCGAGAGAAGCCGGCACGTTAAACGGTAATACTGCTCTGGACACCGCATATGGTACTTCAAGCTCGATCTTTACTGACTCTACGCTTCTTGCATCTATCAGCACTGATAATAATGCTAAGCTTAAGTATTATTATACGATAACAGAAGACTGGGGTAATGGTGCGAATGGTACAAGATGGGTTACTTATGGTAAAGAAATTACAGATTCTGCAGAATATCGTGAAAACAATGTTTCTCTGGAAAACAAATATGACGGTAGTTCTTACTATACAGATCTGGAAACATATCAGAGCGGCTCGCCCTATATCTTCAGTACGGGTTTTCTTCCTTATGTTAAAGAATCGTTTGTTGCCTCTCAGGCTAATGCTCTTTATTACAGAGAACTGAAGGTTAATGTATCGGCTGAGGGCTTGACGTCAGGTTGTGGTACTTACAATGATCCATATATTATTACCGACGGCAAACAGCTTGTGGCTGTGTCAAGGTTTATTTCAAATGGTACAACAAATGAGCTTTCAAAAGTCAAACTTCCTAAAGGAACATCAAATTATGCATCTATTTCAGACAACACAACCGGTTCTCGCTGGTGTACTGACAAGAACGGAAGCGGTTATCATCTGGAATTCTCACCTAATACTGCCGGAACTGGCTATGAGAATGGCAACATTTATTGGGATGTAGTTAATGTTCAGTATTATCTTGCAAACGCATATTATAAAATAGATGATAATATTACCTTATCCGGTGATTCTGCAACTGGTTTTGTCGGACTTGGCAAAACTGATGCTAACATGGCATTCAGAGGTGTAATTGTTGGTGAAAAGAAACAAGATGGCACTCCGCTTTACTCTATTACGAACAATAGCAAGTCTCCACTTATAAATGTATCAAATGGTTGTGTTGTTAAGGATGTTAATATTATAGTAAATGCAGGAAATATTGCACTTACACAATCAACAGCCGGATACAATAATGCTAACTTTGGTTATGCTTCCAATTGCAAGTATTATGGTGGTATTATCGGCGAGATCATGGGCGGAGATAATATCATTGACAACAGCTATGTTAAGTATTCCTATACTGATAGCAGCAATGTGGCTCATGCCACGACGATTACATTGACTGATAATGACGGCTCACAAAAATTTGGAACAATTATTCCGGTTGGCGGTTATGTGGGGGTTATCGTATTTGGTGGCCTTATTTTCAAGAATATGACAGCTGCAAATACTGCCATAGATAGTACAAAACTAAAAGTCTATTACAAAACAAATACTTCAAATAATCTGGCTTCGAACACGGTTGCGGCAAAAGCAGCAATCTATGTCAATCCGATAGTCGGTCGTGTTATCAATGGTTATGCAGTAAATGAAACAACGAAGTTCTCAGTTGATGAGGATGGCAAGTATCAGGATGATGATACAACTGTGCGCTTCTCTACGGCTGATGGTGCGAATGCTGATTTGATTCATACACTTAAGAACGGCACGAAACATTATACAATCACTGACATCAATAAGAATGAGACGAACAAGCTGTCTGTTACACCACCTTCTTCAGCATCGAATGACGGAACGATAAATATACCCAATTCTCAGGCGTTCTTCATTCTCTCGCTTATCACACAGTCGTGTGCCGGAACAGCTCAAACAGCCAAAGGTAATTATACAACTTCATTGTCCTATGGAACAAATACTACAGTGTATGGTATGAGCCATATTGCGGATTATTCCGATATTGGAAAGGCGAATATTGATACATCTAACACGGATTACGGTTATGCAAGTGCCGATACTGCCGCTAACACTGCTGTTCCGTACATAATCAGATGGTATACTGCTCCTGATACAAGCGGAGATTACCCTGCACGATGTGTTACAAGCACTAAAGGCTACTATGATATTAATCTGACGGGCAAAACCACTTACGGGACTGTAACGCCAAGCGAGACCGAGGGAGAACCCGATACTGTTACGCCGCTTGACGAGTATACCTATCAACTGCCGGATAGCTTCAGAGGACTGGGAAGTGTGGGCTTTTATGATTATGAAACAACTGTTTTGAATAACAAATACAGTATGAAAGTAGATACTTTCACCGGAGATAACTGCACTATTGATGAGGATATTTACCTGAATAAGTTCAAAGCCGATAATTATTTTGATACCCTTCATAAGGGCGTAAATCAAGTTCTTAGTGATTCAGCTAACAATAATATACCTTATTTAGGTAATACAGCTAAAGGTGATTATACGGTTCCACAAACTAATGGACTTGCTCTCTTTAACAGCATTATTCTAAAAACAAAAGTAACTGAATTCACACTAACCGGTTCAGTAAATACAGAGATTTACAGTAACACATATGCAACTTCTAATCAAGAACAAAATTATGTTGAAACCCCGAATGATAATTCTAGAATTTTATGGCTTTCTTCTGGTGGCGTTTGTGGCTGGATAAGAGACGGCGTTTATGGTGAATTTTCCTACATTGATCTTGATAATCTTGTTGTAAGCGGTGCAGATTTTGTAGGTGGAATTATTGGCTTTTCAGGCTTGAGCAGTACAAGCAATTATTTCACAATAAAACAATGTAATGCAAATAATGTTTCTGTTGAAATGACATCTGCAAGAAATATTGAGAGCAATGAAAAAGCAAGAAATGCTATTGGTTGTTTTGTTGGTAAAATTCAAGAAGGAGCAGTGCATATTTATGGCACTTCTTCATTGGCGGATAATAATGATTTAAATGATTATTCTACAGTAAAAATTAAGTCGTTCAAATTTGCCGAAACTTCATTGAATTATTATACTGCTGCAGGAGGTCTTGTTGGCTTTGCAGGCAATGGTTGTAAGATCTATGATATGAAGGTCATGCCTTCAGAAGGATGTGATATCACCATTGGAAATGATAATATTCGATTTGTAGGTGGGCTTGTAGGTGCAATGCAATCACAGGCAAGTGGTGGAACAACCGGTGTTGCATTTTTTAAAAATTGTACAGTCGAAAGAATTAATATTAATGGCAGTTTTGCCGGTGGTTTCTATGGTGGTAAATGGGATTCAAACTGGACAACATATTCAATTACATTGGATAATTGTAAAATGATTGGATCACCATCTAAACACAATACTATCTATGCTAACAATCTTTTTACTAAAGATAATAATTCAGGCTACGCAGGAGGCTTCATTGGCAGACTCTATCCTTATACGAATATAGTCAACAACAAGGTTACCCATAATGTATTGATAAAAGACTGCAAGATCTCAAACTACGACATCACTGCTAAAAGTAATAAACAGAGTTATGTTGGCGGTTTTATTGGCTATGCAAGTTCGGCAACAAACAGTGTAACTTGTTATCTTCATGACAGTTCAATTGAAAATTGCACGATTGGAGCATCAGGAAATTATGCAGGAGGTATCATCGGGCAGATTATAAAAAAATCCGCTAATCAGCTGTTAGGATATAATATTAAACTTGATAATATTCTAACCAATTCCGGCGATAAAATGGGAGCATGGATAGGTTTTGTTGATACAAGTGATAATGCGACATCTATCCAGTTTTCAGGCATAGCAATTTATGGCAATGGCTTTACCAAAAACGTTGGAAACAGAACTAATTTCTCAAATGCCTCCTTCGTTTTCGCCGACTACACAGGTGCTTGTAATGGAACTTCAACAGAAGTGACCGCTGAAAAACAGGAGGGTGATGCAAACTCTGTTACTGAAAGCTACTCAATAGATACGACTAATAAAATAATAACTCGTACTATTGTAACAGTAACGATCAGTGGCGATGAAAAGAACACTAAAACTCAAACAATTGAATATCGTTATGGCAGCGCTGTGACGGGAGATGCCGTTGCGGTTGAAGACGGCGTATCGGAAAACTCAACAACATGGTCTATCTCTGAAAGTGAAGGCAAGATTTATAAAGTTGTAGCTGATGCTTCGGCTGATACTGAAACGACTACGACCTATACAATTGCTGTTTCCGGATATAATGCTGCAAACAATGTTGATATGCCAAAATATCCGTTTGTAAACATCAATCCACAGGCTAAAATGGGTACAGATGAGATCATTTCAGGTGATGGTGCAGCTTTAGCTGCTTCTGCATCGAGTACTGCTGAATACAGCGGAAAGACTGCCGAAAGCACTATGGCACTAAAGATATATGAAGATATGATTTTGACAGATCAAAATGCAGAGAATTATTCAAGGCGCTATACAACATTTAATGCACTCAATGATGATGCAGGCGAAATATATGGTAATAACAAAATTGATTACTATATGAAGCGAACTACTGCTGATGACGGTGATCGTATCTCGACATATCAAACTGAAAAAGGTGGTGAATTGCCATCCGGCGTTGAGAATTTTGCTGTAGTTGTAATCGCAAATAATGAAACAGATGAAACTACAAATCTTATAAACCGCTATATACAGCTTGTAACTAATACATCAACGGACTATACCGCTTCAAGTGATTATTATTCCATTGATGTCAAAAACTGCAGTTACAGTGGCGGCAAGTTCATTACGGACAGCATTACTCCCGGTATTGAATGGACTCCACCAAATGCAAATACAAAAGGTTCTTTTGCGTTGAACGGTGCTAATGCTGATTCAAAACGAGAAAATACGTTTACGCTGGTAGATGTGCAGTTTAAAGATCCGTTTAATACAGATAAAATTGCATATCATTTGTATATCCCTGTATATACAATCAAGGAAATTGAGGTTTCTTTCTCGGCGGCAGTAATGAATGGTACAAATTCAGTATCATATGTTGCCGGAGCTGAAAGCACAAATCCTTACAGTGCGAAGCTTGCTACATCCGGAAGAGATACACATGTTGATAATCTGAATACGTGGTTTACTACATACATAAGATATACCTATAGTCATGATGACATTGTTGCGTTGCTTGATTCGGGTAATCTGAACTGGAATCATGATAAGTATTTCTATATCGATAAAACCGAGCATAAAGCAACTAACATGCTTCCAAATAACACGTATATGATATTTGTCGATCCTAATGGAGATCATGACAAGAAGTATCAGGTATTGCTGAACAGTACGGATTTTGCAGTGGCCAATGACCGAATTACATTTGATCTTAGAAAGTTCAAAGATAGTAGCAATAATTATTTCAGTGTGAGTACATTTAATGAACTCATTGCACAGAAGATTACTGCGACACCGAATGGCAGTAGGAACGGAAAATATAACTTGTACGCAGGAACACCATCAAACATCGGATCTACTCATTATGCGTATACCAAATCTTCTAACGGAACTCCGACATATTATGAATATGTCGGAAGCGGAGGTGAATATGATCTGACACTTTCTTCTGGAGATGTTTACGAGAACTACTATATCAGTATGTTTGTACCGGGAAACGAAGAAGATAATAATTTGTATGGTTACTATATCAGAACACCGGAAAACTTTGACGCTCCGAGCTATGCAAGCGGCACGAATAATGCAGTAACGAAATCTGCAAAGGTTAACTGTTATTATGGCGATAATAGTACTACAATAAATCGTCAGGTCTATATTGGAAATCTGTTTGATCAGAGAACCGAACTTACTGTTTTACCGAATGATCTTGAAATTGATAATGGTAACCACACGCTGAATATTTATGCAAAGACAATAATAACTCCTAAAGATGCCAATGTTAATACTATTTTAAGATCTGTGAATGCTAACATTTATCATTCGTTTAATCTATTCCTTGATAGAAAGGGAGAAAACGGATTGATAACAAATAACATTTCCGGGCTTGATCCTGAAAATGACGCAACAGATATACAGGCTTGGTACAGAATCGGAACTGCCATTCCGCCAGGTGATGAAGCGGATATGACAGATACCGGTATTAATAGTATCAGTTCTGCGAACATCAATCTTGAAGATAACTACATCAATGTAGTTACGGTTAATGGAGGTCAGACTATTCTGCAAAATGATGGAGTGACTATCTATTCGAGAATAAGACTTGATTTTGACGATTATGTGAGTGAGTTTCCGCAAAAGGTAGCAAGTGATACTGGTGTAAGCGTAAGAGCAGCATCGAATCTGGCATACGATTCGGCAAGTATTGCTTTTTCGAACATGTCAGAACCTTTGGAAGAGCCTGCTGCCATAAAGCATATTTATTACCGTCAGTCACTTAGTACGGCAAGCATGAAATATTATGCTGAACCCGAACTGGATTGCTATGATGAAGACGGTTCGCCAAGTGAGAACTATTCAAGACTGGGTGTTAGCGGTAAATATTCGATGAATACTTATATGCCGGTTGATACAACTGCCCAGTATAATGTTCAGAATATAGAAAGTGCGCTTCAAGACGCAGATAGTCTTATCCTGACGCTGTCATTGCAGAAAAAGACAGATTTGCCGGCAGGAGGTCCATATACTTCTGCAAGCTATCAGAATGTTTCCCCTATTAGTAATTATTGGGGAGCTGTTCAACGAAACGGATCTTATGAAGTGACTACAAATGATTCCAGTACACCGATAACAGCATCGGGGACTAACTTACATATTACTTGTGGCAGTTATAATGATCTTGTTACTGTTCCCGCGAATGCTGATACATTTACCCTGACTATTCCGAAGGAAGTAGTTGCTTCCGGAGAAACACCGGGTTCTTCCGGATACCGGGTAGATGAAAACGGCTACATTTATATCAACATAGGTTTCAATGCCAAGACCGGAGCAGGCTTTACGGAATATGCTAATTATAAAGTAAACCTTTCAGTGAAGCTAAGCAACATGAGCTCGGGGGAGATTGCCGGCAGCTATGCAGACGATTATCTGATTTATACTAATGCAAAGGTCGATCACGATTTCTTGAAGGATGATTAATGTACCGGCGTCTTCATAATATCAAAAAACTGTGTCAGGAGCACAAAAACGCTTCGGAAATGATGGCGATGAAACTTGATTTGACTTAAACACAAAAAGCGGCTTCCTGGAAGTATGTAAAGTACTTCCGGAAGCCGCATCTTCTTTATATACGCAGATTCAGCGGTTAAAACCATGAAATTGCTTATGAACCGTAAGCGTCAAATAAACCGCGTCCCATAATATATAAAAATATCCTCGCCGATGGCGAGGATAAACTTTATCAATTATTCCATGGCAGAAGTATCGTACCTGCCGGATTTGAAAACAGGTCGGTCAGATACTTTTCAACGTCCATACCGTTAGCCTGTGCTGTTGAAATTATCGAGTACAAAAGGGCACTGCATTTTGCACCGCGCTCTGTATTATTGAATAGCCAGTTCTTACGACCTACGGTGAAAGGTCTGATAGCATTTTCAGCTCTGTTGTTGTCG
>NZ_JAFYYT010000028.1 GCF_017549005.1 Ruminococcus sp. | reverse complement strand
CTGTTGTTGTGGTAGCCTTTGTAGTTGTCTTTGTTGTCGTAGTTGTAGGCTTTGCTGTTGTTGTGGTAGCCTTTGTAGTTGTCTTTGTTGTCGTGGTTGTAGGCTTTGCTGTTGTTGTGGTAGCCTTTGTAGTTGTCTTTGTTGTCGTAGTTGTAGGCTTCGCTGTTGTTGTGGTAGCCTTTGTAGTTGTCTTTGTTGTCGTAGTTGTAGGCTTCGCTGTTGTTGTGGTAGCCTTTGTTGTTGTCTTTGTCGTAGTAGTCGTAGTCTTTGTGGTTGTAGATACAGGCTTTGCACTTGTAACCGCATCAGACTTCTTTACTGTCTCCGAGGAAGCAGTACCACTTATAACACCCACTAAATTGCCGCTCTTGTCAGCCAGCTCACAGCTTATCTTCTTTCCGACATCGGCAGAAGTAAGAGTGTAACTGCTTGAGGTAGCGCCGCTTATATAATTTTTTCCTGTTCTCCATTTATATGTGAATTCAGAAGCGTTGCTGCCTGAAACAACAGCACTTACTGTCTCACCCTCTTTGTATGTACCGTTAACGCTTACATTTCCGTAAAGTCCTGCTGTACCTGAACCGCAGGCAACTTCAACTATCTCAGGAGTTGGCAGGCATTCATTCTTCATGTAGTACAAGAAAACAAATATCTCTCTTTTGAAAAGATTCCAGCCATGAGGGATATGAACTCCGTTAACAGTAGCAGGAGCTTCATATACCTTGAAGCGGTTCTTTATGTTCTGTCCGTTGTTTTCAACAGCAGATACATTCTTCTGAACATCATACTTGAACTGTGCCTCTTCTCCTGCGCCGTAAGCCATAAGGAAATGACCGTCCTCATTCTTTGGATATACAAGTTCCGAAGCCTTTTTACAATATCCAAGGTCTGTATCCGAGTAGAATATCCATGACGGGCTCAGACCTCCTACATTCGAGAATGTATCACCCATTTTGCAGCCTGCCTGTAAGGAAACTGCTCCGCCCATTGAGAATCCCATGATGGATAAAGGAGCAGAAAGGTCTGCCTTCTGAGATACATCTCCTGCTTTTATGTGATCAACAAGACTCTGACAATGTCCGTTTGAAACAAACTCTCCGAAATCTATCAGACCGTAGTTTGGTTCCTTGATCTGATCAATGCGCGGCATCACAAGCACCATCGGGTCAACATAACCCTTAGCTATCCATTTGTTCATATTGTCCATCATGATCGATGACTGATTTCCGGGACCGCCCGCACCGTGCACAAGCACCATTACAGGGAAGGTTCCGTCTGCAGCAGGATCAAGCCAAGCACCCTTGTTATAAGTCGGATCAAATGAATAAGAATGCAAATTAGCGGTAATGTACATATTGGTTTCGGCAGCATTCACTTCAGAGCCGAAATCGTATGCCCCAAGTGTGCAGACAAGCATAATAGCTGCAAGCACTTTAGCTGTGAATTTTTTTATTTTACTATTCATAATTTTTACCTCCTTATGTACTTAATTTTTCCCCTAATCAACTTTTGCCCGAATCATCGGTATGATTCAGTGTTTCTTGATTATAGCACAAAAAATTTTTTATGTCAAACAATAACAGGTCTATCACGTCGGGTTATCATCCGCCGACACTAAAAATTCTTTATAATAAAGAGCATTACAATATTTTTTTGTAAATAAATGAACCGCAGTGCATACCCCGATTTACTGCTTTTTTGCACTACATTATAAAATTATATATGTCAAAATTTAGTATAAATGCCATATGAATTTAATATATCAAATGATTGCGGTATATAATCTGAATATGCCCGAAATCGGGCGAAAAATTATGTAATATTCGCACTAATTTATACAAGATGGAAAGCTTCCATTTGTAATCAATGCACGATTATTGTGAACAAATTATGAAATGTAGATAAACAGACATGACATTTATTTTTAGATATGATATAATAAGTTCAAGTTGCTAATATTCAAAATGCACTGGAAATCATATTGGGGGTGACGTTTCCATGCAAACGCTGTACAGCTTTTCATATAATGCATGGTCTAACTATATCCTCGTACTATTAATTCAGTTTCAAAGGCGTACTACTTAAGGTTTTCCCTACCCTTATGAGTGCGCTTTTTACATTATCTGTAAAGAAATGAGAAGTATAGTGGTATTCCACTCGTCAGCACAGAAGGACTTTACAGAATTACTTTAATGTAATATTATTTTAATTGGAGGAAAATCAAAATGGGTAAAGCAAGTAAATCTTCTTTCAAAAAAGTTGCTGCTGGCGCTCTCGCAGTTATTACACTGGCATCCTACTCATTCCCTGCTAACACGGGAATACTTTCTAACAGACCTACCCTTTCTGCAAGCGCAACAGGAACAGAAAACAGTATCCATGTATATGGCGACATCAGAAACGCGACAGGCGAAACACTGACAGTTATCTACACACCTCAGAACACTCACTCGTCATCAAGATATATATTCAACAACGGCGAGCTGTGGCATCTGGACGGCGATATCACTATGATATACAGCCCTGTCAAGCTTGTATTCCCCGCTCTCTGGAACAGCGACGACCAGAAAATAGAAGGAACTCCTCACGTTGACGATATCACAAACGAAGAGTTCAAGAACAACGAATACATATATACCTTTAATTCACCAAGAGGTAATACATACCAGTATGAGAATATCCGTTACGGCAAGAAGGAAGTCCTCTTCACAAAGCAGGGGGAATATACTGACAACGGCGACGGCACACATACGAATCCTTACGATAATTCTGTCGAAGCTCACGACCTTACAGACTTCACTGTGACAAGTGAATCAAAGAACAATTATAAATTCGAGGAGCTCAGCCCCGGCTTATGGAGATCGAACAATTACGGTCAGTTAGGCAACTCTTCATCTACCAATGCAAAGACAACTTTCAAGGTAAATGTTCCTAACGGACGTACAGTCAATCTGAACTACTGGGTATCGAACGAAGAAAATATCGACTACCTCAAACTGACAATCGACGGCAATAATGTATTCAGAGGCAATTACTTTGAAGGCGCTACCAACAGATCAGCCGGCGTCTTCTTCCTCGGTTCAGGAAAACACACTATCGTTGCCGAATACATCCACGCAAATGATAAAGAGGAATATCCTTCGCTGACATCTGATTACCTTGACTCTGCATATATCCAGTTCTCATCTCAGTGCAGCAAGTGCAATTATACTCCTGTAAGATCATATATGCAGTTTGAAAAGTATTTCAAGGGTCAGATTGCAGTTGAGCACGGCGAATACATTGATCCTACCCTTACATTCGGAAACACAGGCAAGAAGTACTGGGTCGACAGGAAGTGCTCCGTTTATTCAAACGATTCACTTTATTTTGACTGCCCCGAAAACAACTTCAAAGTTACAGAAAATGTTGGTAACTTCAAGTACGATTCAAAAACCTATCATCTCAGATATGATATCGAAGTTCCTGCTCCCGAACTTGGCGTATTCATCGCAGGTTATGCAGGATATTACGACGATACTAACTATCTCTTCTCCTGCAAGACAAAGAAGGGAGTTTCTTCTGATATCTCCAAGCTTAAATTAAACGACTGCATATTAACAATGGATCCTGAGCTTGACAAGGAAGAAGCAGCGCGCTTAAAGGCTGTTATCGAATCGGATGAGACTGTAAAATGGATCCAGCCTTACGGCAACGGTCTTGCATACTATATCATCTACAATCCCGAGCTTGCCGAATTTGACGAATATGATGATACACCTTTCATATCATATGGTATATATGACGTCGGCACATATGAAATAACCAACACTGATATCGTTTCACCTGTTGACCTTATCACTCTCGATAAGGACGGCAAGGCTTACCCGAACACATTCGTAAAAGTAGTTGCAGAAAACGCAGACGGTACATCTTCCGCGCTTGTTGAAAACACTGATTTCAAGTTTGTTTCAGGTGCTGCAAGCCACAGCGGCGAGTTCACGGTAGAGCTCAATGGTATCAACAGCTGTACTGGTTATGCTTCAAAGACTATGACCGTTGTTGCTGCTAATGAACTCACAAAGGTAGAGGCAAAGGCATCAGGACCCAACGGTTACGGAAACATCGAATACTATACAATTGACGACCGTTTCTTCCTCCCTGTCGAGGGCTATGCAAACGGATACAGGGAAGTTTCCGAGGAAGACGTTCTTATTGAAGGAACAGCTTCCGTTATTTCAGACGACTTCATCGTTCCCGCAGTTGACCTTATCGTTCTTGACGAGAACGGCAAAGCTTCTCCGAACAGCTATGTAAGCGTAGTTGACGAAAATAATGCTGAGCTTACAGAGGGAACTGATTATAAGTTCATTTCCGCAGACTCCACAAGCGAGAGCGGAAGCTTCACAGTTGAGATCAGCGGTCTCGGCGAATACACAGGCACAGCTTCAAAGACTATCAACGTTGTTGCTGCAGACGACTTCACAAAGGTAGAGGCTAAGAGCGCAGACATCGGCGTTGCAGGAAACATCGAGTACTACACAGCCGGCGGCAAGTACTACCTCCCTGTTGAGGGCTACGCAAACGGCTACAAGGAAGTTTCCGAAGCAGACGTTATAATCGCGGCAGAGCCATTCGTCGAGCCTACTTTCCAAAGGCAGAACCTTGTCCTCAGCGGACAGATCGGTGTAAACTTCTTCCTTGACCTCTCAGGTCTCACAGATGAAGAAAAGGCTGCAAGCTACGTTGACTTCACAGTAAACGGCAAGAAGTACACAGATACATTCGACGAGAACTTCAAGAATCAGTCAGGCAAATACTACGGATTTACCTGCTATGTAAATTCTGTTCAGATGGCAGACACTATCACAGCAGTATTCCACTACGGTGATAAAACTGTAGAAAAGACATACTCAGTACTTGAATATGTAAATGCAGTAGAAAAGTCTGCAGATCTTTTAGAGCCCGAAATGGTTGCTCTTGTACAGTCCATAGCTGACTACGGTCATTACGCTCAGCCGATGCTCGCAGATACAAATAAATGGACTATCGGCGTTGATCACACAGAAATGACCAAGTATTACACAGAGTCCTACGATCACGACGAAATTAAGGCAGCTACAGAGAAGTATGCACACAAGGGCGAGCTCGTAAAGTCCGATATAGACAAGATAACCTATTCCCTTTCACTTGATGCAGAGACAGCTCTCAATGTTTTCGTTGCTCCGAACAAGGATTACAGCGGCGATGTTTCGATCAGCATTGACGGCCTCAGCGAGAATGATTATACTGTTACCAAGCAGGCAAGCGACGGACGCTATAAGATAGTAATCTCAAATATCTCCGCTCACAAGCTTGGCAATACATATAATATCAAGGTCACAACAGACAATGGAGTAAGCACATACGATGTATCTGCACTCTCATTCGTATACGCTGTACTTAACAGTAACTACAACACAGCGTATAAGGACTCAGCTTCCTCAATATATAAATACTATGAGGCAACTATGACCTACAGAAACAAGTAAGGATAACAGGGAGGGATAAACATGAAAAAATATGTTACAGCTGAGATCGAGATCACAGAATTCGATACAGAAGACGTTATCACCAACAGCGAAACATTAACTGTTGAAGTTGGCGGCTAAACTGATCCAAAACAGGGGCGAGACAATAGTCTCGCCCTATTTACGATAACACAAAAAGGAGAGTAATACAATGAAATTCAAAACAATCGCAGTACTTTTACTATCAGTCATCAGCCTGTGCTCATGCAATGTTGAAACATACAGCTACACAGGTGAAAACAGCACATACGACTCAGCCGCAGGAACTCAGAAAGCAGAAGAAGCTACCGCTGCTGCTACTGCCGCAGCTACGGAAGCAGCAACTGCCGCAAGTACAGAAACGCAGACGGAAGCTCCGCAGCAGCAGACAGAAGCAGCTGAAGAGACCGCTTCTGCAACAGCCGAAGTACCTACAGCAAATGCTGAGCCCGAGGCACAGACAGCTCCCACAGAGGCAGCCGCTGAACCGGCAGCAACAGAACCCGTGATACCAACAAATGAAAACGGAGAGGTCGTAACACCAGAAGTATGACAGTAACAGGACAGCGCAGGCTGTCCTGCTTTTTGTTTTCTGCCATATAATTATGATTTTGCTTACTTTACATTTTTACTTCATTATATGTATAAGATTTCGTTATTATTACCACTGTGCAACAGATTGACACAGGCGCTTCAATGTGGTATACTATTTAAAAGTTGTTTTTACATCTGTAAAAAAGAAAGATAACAAACTAAGGGAGATATGTATATGAAAGAAGCTTTACTGATAATTGACGTCCAGAACGACTACTTCGAGGGCGGAGCCTGTATGCTCCACGATCCGAGGAAAGCAGAAGACAGAATTGTCGAGCTCATCGCCGAGAGCCGTAAAATCGGACGCCCGATCATTTACATAAAACACATCAACCCCGACGATGACGACTTTTTCAACGAGGGAACATACGGCTGCGAGATATCCGAGAGGATAGCTCCCCTGCCCGATGATATCGTTATCAACAAGTACTGCCCGAACAGCTTCCTCGGCACAGAGCTGAACGACTGTTTACGCAGTCTCGGCGTTGAAAAGCTCATAGTCTGCGGAATGATGACACATATGTGCGTTGATACAACAGTCCGTGCAGCAATGGACCACGGCTATGCAGTAACTCTCGTTGCTGACGCCTGCGCTACTATGGACCTCAAGATAAACGGCGAGGTCATCCCTGCGGAAACTGTTCAGAAAACATATATCGCTTCTCTTGCAGGTATCTTTGCGGAGATAGTCTGAAATGCAAATCAAGGGATAATACAATAGAAACTGCTTATGAAGCTCTAAGATTTTTCTCTTAGAGCTTCATAATTAATGGGTAAACTAAAAAATAACAGGAAGGTGATAAAATGAAAGTCGCATTTTTTGATACAAAACCGTATGATACGCCGTCATTTGAGAAATTCGGCAAGGAAAACGGCATAAAGTTCAAATTCTACGAGACCAAGCTCAACGAGGACACAGCCGAGCTGGCAAAGGGCTGCGAAGCTGCCTGCGTTTTCGTGAACGATACCGTCAATGCTGCTGTTATCGACAAGCTATGCAGTCTCGGCGTAAAAGTTCTCGCTTTGCGCTGTGCAGGCTATAACAACGTTGATATCAAGTACGCAAAGGACAAGCTGAAGGTCGTAAGCGTTCCTGCCTACTCGCCATATGCGGTCGCGGAACACGCCATGGCTCTGCTCCTTACGTCCATACGCCGCGTTCACAAGGCTTATATCCGTACCCGTGACCATAACTTCTCGCTGAACGGTCTCACAGGCTTCGACCTCCACGGAAAGACCGTGGGCGTTGTGGGTACAGGTAAGATAGGACGCATATTCATCAATATCTGCCGCGGTTTCGGCATGAACGTTATCGCCTATGACAAGTTCCCTGCAAAGGACAGCGATATCGAGTATGTAGAGCTGGACGAGCTTTTCAGCAGAAGCGATATCATCTCCTTCCACTGCCCCCTCACAGACGAGACCTATCACATGATAGACAGCAAATCAGTGGAAAAGCTGAAAAAGGGCGTAGTTATCGTCAATACCTCACGAGGAGCCCTTATCGACGCAGAAGCTCTACTCGAGGGCATAAAAGCACGTAAAATAGGAGCCGCCTGCCTTGACGTATACGAGGAAGAAGCAGATGTTTTCTTCCAGGACTTCTCGGGACACATCATTGCAGACGATACCCTTGCCCGTCTTATCTCAATGCCAAACGTCATCGTTACTTCTCATCAGGCCTTCCTCACTGAGGAAGCTCTCAGCAATATCGCTGAAACTACTGTAAATAACATAATCGCGTGCCATAAGGGAGAGGAATGCCCTAATGAGCTGCACATATGAGGTGAATGCCATGCTTACGGGAAAAACTGTTTTACTTGGAGTTACAGGCTCTATAGCCGTTTACAAGATATGTAACCTTGCACGTATGCTCACAAAGCTGGGCGCCGACGTCCATGTTGCTATGACCCCGAATTCACTGAATTTCGTTCATCCGCTGACATTTGAGACTCTCACTCAGCACAAGTGTCTCATCGACACCTTTGACCGCAATTTCGAGTACAGCGTGGAGCACGTTTCTATCGCCAAGAAAGCCGATGTAGTAATGATAGCTCCTGCCTCTGCAAACGTTATCGGCAAGATAGCAGGCGGTATAGCCGATGATATGCTTACTACCACTGTTATGGCGTGTACCTGCAAAAAGATAATCGCTCCTGCTATGAACCATAATATGTTCCACAATCCCATAGTTCAGGACAATATCGAAAAGCTGAAAAAGTTCGGCTACGAAATAGTCGAGCCTGTACGCGGAATGCTTGCAAACCGCGATATCGGCGACGGAAAGCTCCCCGACGAGGAAACTCTCCTTGAATACATCGTCCGCGAGGCTGCTTTCGAGAAAGACCTCGCAGGCAGAAAGATACTCGTTACCGCAGGTGCTACCCGTGAGAGTATCGACCCAGTCCGCTTCATAACCAATCATTCCAGCGGAAAAATGGGCTTCGCTCTTGCAAGAGCCGCTATGCTGAGAGGAGCGGAAGTTACAGTCGTTGCCGCTCATACCGATGTCGAGCCGCCCATGTTCGTGAACGTAGTTCCCGTGAAGTCTGCGGAGGATATGTTCAACGCCGTAAAGGAGCGCCTTGACGAGACCGATATAGTTATAAAAGCCGCGGCTGTTGCGGATTATACTCCCGTAACTACTGCGACCAGCAAGATAAAGAAGTCCGACGGCGATATGAGCATACCTCTTAAGCGCACTACCGATATCCTGAAGTATATCGGAGAAAACCGCCGCAAAGGACAGGTTATCTGCGGCTTCTCAATGGAAACAGACAACGTTATCGAGAACTCCCGTGCAAAGCTCACAAAGAAGAACTGCGATATGATATGCGCCAATTCGCTGAAAAAGGCAGGTTCCGGCTTCGGTACGGACACCAATATCATCACCATGATTACTCCTGACGATACGCAGGAAATGGAGCTGATGTCCAAATTCGACGCGGCTAACGTTATTCTTACAAAGCTCAGGGAGATAGCTGATAAGAATTAAGAGCTAAGAACTAAAAATTAAGAATTACAATATGCAAGTAATTAGTCGGGCGGCTTTGCCGCCCTTTTTCTTTGAATGAAAAACGCTTTCTATAAGGGGGCTGAAATCAGCCCTTATTAAACGGAAAACCGTTTAATAAGTAAAAAATAATTTTCAAATTCTATGTTTTGCACAAAAGCGAACAGTACAATTTGTTGATGTCGCTGCTTTTTCTCCGATACATAATGTGCGCCACCATAGACAAAAGGATCAAAAAACGACCTCATATGTGCGATACGCATAGAGAAGTATTTGTGAGAATTTATTGAGGAAAACCCTTTTGAAAAAGGGTTCTTCCTCAAACTCCTTTCCTAAAACTTCCAGCTTAAATTTTTCCAAACAGGATGCCCAACATAATAAAAACGCCCTCTGTATATCTTACAGGGGGCATCCTGTTTGGAAAAATTTGGGTTAAAAGTCTTTGGAAAGGGGTTCGGGGGGAGAACCTTTCCTCAGAAAGGTTTCCCCCGATAAGTCCCATATATACTTCTTTATGAGTACTGCACATAAAGAGGCCGTTTTTTATTTATGATGCTTTTTTTGTAAACTGCTCCATGAGATCCATCCACTGGTTGAACTCTTCTTCAGTCATCTGATCCTTGAAGTCCTCATATCTGAACTGGCTCGGGTCAAACTCGAAATCAAGTCCGTTGTCATCTGAACCGCCGATAACCATACCTGACGGGGCGTCAGCTCCGCCTATGATATCTTCCTTCTTGGAAGAACCTGCGGTACTTCCGAACTCATCTTCGTCCTCGTCGTCATAATCAAAGTCAAAGTCGTCGCTGTCCCATTCATCATAGTCAAAGCCGTCAGCTTCTTCCGCACGTTTGTCGTATCCGTACTTGAAGCTTTCTGCTCCGCTCTCGGCAAGCTCTTTGTCAATACCGATCTTTTCGAGAGTGTTCTTTAAAAACTCAGCGAGCTCGTCAGAGCTGATATAACCCTCATAGTCTTCGATATTTGTCATATCTACCATAAAGGCACCGCTCTTGCTCGGCATATCAATATCCACACCGTCATTCAGCGCATATACAAGCTTAAGCCTGCCGTAATCTGTGCCGTCAATAATAATGTCATACTTTATCTCTTCACTCTTGCCGTCTGAGATAAATGAAATATCTATCGGGTCGGCGTCGGGGGCGATTATTGAGAAATCTCCGCTGAAATAGCCCTTTTCATCGTCCTTTACCTCAACATCGCTGAAATTCACGGTAACAGTCTCTTCATCGAAATTTTCATAACAACCTTCCGAGAAGTTATAATTATAGTAATTCTTGGATATGAATGTAAGGTCGCCGCTGTAGCTCTTGCCGCTTTCCTCTGCTTTGAGAAGCGCTCTGAATCTCGGTTCATTATCGTCAATGAACGCTAACTCGCCTCTTACTGCGCTGCCGTCCTTTCCGAGCAGCATTCTTAAACCCTCGTCGTCATTTCTAAACCAGAGGCCGCGGATAGTTCCCGTAGCGTCGATGTATGTATCTATGCTTACGATGACTTCGTTATCGTAATCGTTTTTCTCCAGGTTGTTCCTGAAACCGCTGATACCGTCTTCGATATCTTCCATATATCCTGCCTCGTCAACAAGTTTCAGCCTGTTGACAACGATATCCCTGAGCAGCTTGTCATTCTTCATTTCCTCAAGGTACTGCATACCGAGCTTGTCAGCGTCCTTATCTGTTAAGTTTACGGTAGCAACTGTATAATTCACACTGATATCGCAGATATCAACGCTTTCCTTTTTCTCAAGCTTTACCTCATCGGCAAAATCAGCCCATACGCCTGCGTACCTGTTCACTTCCTCTTCCAGCTCGTCAGGCGAGATAACTGCCGACGGGTCTTCAAGCAAAGCCTTGTAGGTGCTTATTATTCCGCTGATACCGTACATTCCTTGACTGTCGCCCATTTCAACGCACAGCCACTGTTCCTTGAGCTCTGGGATCCGGAAGAAATAATCCATATCACTGACATCGGCAGCAAACTCATAGGTCGCTATATCCTTACCGTCAAGTTCAAGTCCGATATCTGAGCTGATTCTGTTCTTCTTTACCTTATAGCTGCCTGAAAGAAATATCTCATTCGTATTGTTGATAACGTCCGTTACGCTCTTTGTAACTTCATCTTCCACGTCACCAAATATACCATCGCTCAACATATCCTTTGCGTCCTGTGAAGGCTCAAATGAGAGCTTGATATCAAGGGTTTCACCCTTCTCACGCTTTTCAAGCAGCTTTCTGTAACTATCCCCTACAGTTCTGCCGATAGTGTCCGAGTTCTTCTCAGTCACCCATGCGTAGTACTTCTCAGGGCTGCTTACGCGGAGCTTAACCTGATTTTTTACCGTGTCAGAAACTGCATAAGCTGTAACAGAACCGCCTGCGATAACTGCTGCTGATATACCCCCTATCAGGGCAGCCTTTCTTCCCTTGCCTTTTCTCGTTACGTTGTCAACGCCCGACACGGTCGTTTCGTAGCCGTCAGAAAAAGCAGTGTTCATGTTGTTATCCTGATTTTCATACATACTGGACCCCTCCATAATATTATATCATTGGGAGCTGCGCTCCTTACTGATAATATTATCATAATCATTTGTAAAAGTCAATAATACTGCATTATTGTTTTCATGATGTAATAATTTATTTTATTTTCGTTCATATATCTTCTCTGCATATCCTGCAAAAAAGCGGTAATACTATTATCGGTTCAAGGCGAACCCAATAATCAGAACGGAGATTTTATCATGGAAGATCAGAAGAAAAACAAAAGCATTAAGTGCGATGTTTCTCAGTGCAGACACAACCTGGTATCCGAGCATTACTGCTCTCTCGACTGTATCTCTGTAGGCACTCACGAGGACAATCCTACTGTTCCCGAGTGTACAGACTGCAATTCCTTCGTAGTTCGCTCGGGCTGCTGCGAATAAGGGGCAAAAAAATAAGCAGTTCCCGAAAAAGGAACTGCTTATCGTCTTTTTTTGATTATTCAGCGTTAGGAGCGCCAACAGGACATACACCTGCACAAGCACCGCACTCAACACAAGCGTCTGCGTCGATAACGTACTTGCCGTCGCCCTCAGAGATAGCACCAACAGGGCACTCTGCTGCACAAGCGCCGCAGCTTACACAATCATCAGAAATAATATATGCCATATACATACACCTCCGTGTTATTCGGGAGCCTGCGCTCCTCGTATTTTCATTTTAACATATCTGAGTAAAAAATCAATAGTTTTTTGTTAGTTCTTGCTTACAATTGTTATCAAGTGCCCTGTATACAGGCAAAATCAGCCTGAGAGTTTATCTCTCAGGCTGATTTGAACATTTCAGACCGCATATCAGGAACGGCTGTTTGTCGTCCGCAAAATATGCAAACTCTGATATTATTTTTTCTTACCGGATTTTTTCCCCGGCTTTGCAGATGTTTTCTTTGTATTATCGGACTTCTTTTCAGAAGCTGCCTTTTCTTCCGACTTTTCATTCAAAGGAAGCTTGTCGCCTACGATATCAGCACATGAAGCTCCTGCAACCGCCCAGAAAACAGGCGCATAGACTATGCTGCTGCAGCCGATGAAGAAGATGATGACTCCCCCTGCCGTCATGGCGAACAGTATAAAGAGCTCGTTGTACTTACCCTTGCGTACAGCCTTTATGCCCGCGGCTATAACCGGGATAAGCACCAGCAGGAGCGCTATAAGGGACGGTATTCCCCTTGTAGCCGCTGTGTAGAGGTACTCGTTGTAAACCTTGTCAAAGGTCAGTCTGTTGCCCCTCTGAAGTATCATATCCCTGACGTCGGTCATGCCTGCGGCTGTTTTCAGCTGAGGATAGATAAGCTGCTCGGGACCTGTTCCCGTAAGCTTGTATTTGCCGATGATATCCATTGCCGTATCATTGAGATACCAGTAAACCGCTCCCGTATCGTCGATATCGAGTACTCTTGTATCTATATTGCCCGAAGCTCCCGCTCTGCTGTAGCCGTCCGCATACCACAGTATACGTCCGTCGTGGAGCTCATATGAATCAATATTTCCTATATTGCCCGAATTAACAAGTACCACCGCAAGAGCTGCAAATACAGCGGCGGCAGGCACGCATAAAAGGCGTACTTTCGGAGCTTTGCGGATAATAACTGCAGCAGCTGCCGCAACCAGTGAGAACACGAGTCCGCAGATACCGATGAGGGAGTATGTGAACATGATGACAAAGGAGAACAGAAGCGCCGAAGCAAGATAAATTATCCTGTTTCTCCTGCTGTCAGAGGTAACAAAGCCTATGAGAGCTGCCGTAAGTGAAAGTGTGAGCAGCATTGCAAGGAAGAGCGGAGACATCGAAAGTCCCGAAGCTGCATATACATAAAGGTCTTTCATATCGCCGTCTGCACTTAAAGCTCCGATATCGGCATAATGTGAAAGGTATCCGCCGAATATCTGAAGAAGAGCTATTATGCAGTTGAACACTCCCACGCCAATGGCGCCGTTTATGACGCGCTGCACTGCGCTTTTCCGCTTTATGGCTATCGCCGTGGTGAAGAAGCAGCCGTAGAAGAGTATTGCAAGAAGTCCCTCGCCTCTTTCCGTAAAGCCGTAAAAGCCTACTCCGTAATCATAGCCGTTTATAAGCGATATCACGCCCCACGCTATCATTCCTCCGAAAGCGCATACGGGAAGCATTGCCGCTTTGGTGATGTACTTCTTCATTATGGCTATAATGGCAAGTATCATATTGATGACGCCTGCAACGGCAAGTCCGCCTGCCGTCATGGCATAGGAGAACTTATCGTCGTTTATCTCGGGTGCAAGTGTGAACAGAGGCATCAGGAACATTCCTATGACAAGTCCGTAAGAAGCGAGCTTTGAATACTGCTCCTCGGTCATGTTAAGGATAAAATTCGATTTCTCTGTGGTGTGGAAGATAGTTTTCGGGGTGCTTTTGATTGATTTTGACATTGTTTTTCTTTCCTTCCTGCATCAGATGCAGTTTATTTTCTTGAAACTGTTACGGTATAGGCGTTATCCTTCAATTCTCCCACAGTTATGGTGAGATTCGGGTCTACGGTCTCGCTGCCGTAGCTGTCATACCACGCAAAGCCCTTCACAGCGTTTGATATTACATCGCCTGTATAGAAGAAATTATCGGTTTTATGCCTTCCATCGCCCTCAGCATCATTTACGAGCCTGATAAAGCGGCGGTCCTTATTGTAATTTGTATACTCGTCATGTCCGCTCTGATACTTGAAAAAAGTTCCGTATATGTTGGTATATATGTCCGCTTCGATGTGTTTTACGCTTATTCCGCTTCCTAGGACTCTGGTTTTTCTGAAAGCTGACTCTAAAAGGCTGTTATTTCCCTCAAGGGTGGTATATTCAACGATAAAGAACTCAGATTTGTAGCCGTTAAGGTCTCCTCTCGGGATTATGAGGCAGTTTCCGCCGTCGGTCTGACCGTTGACGATAGTGAAGGTCTGCTCTCCCTTTTCAGGGTCGTAAACCTGAACCTGATCCTCTCTCAGCCAGCCGAGCATGAGCTTGGATACTGCCGAGAGATCGGAATAAGCTTCGTCCATGAGTTCAAATCCCGCAGAACCGTGCATACCGTCGATATCCTTCTTCTCGTTATAGAGGTAATAATCGGGAAGTCCCATGCAGTGAGCTATTTCATGAGAATATGTGGAGATAAAAGTTATATAGCTGTTCGAGCTTTTGATAGCGGCATTGCCTGTGATCATATGTCCCGGGGTCATGCCGTCAACAGTAAGCGCCTCGCCGTAGTACTGCCCTGCACACGACCACCAGTCGTTGCCCGAAGAGCCCGGCACACAGAAGAGTATGGCGTCGATAACATGGTCACCGTTCGCGTCGAACTGACTGTAATCAACGATATCGTCCATCTTGCTTATTACCTCTTCGGCAAACAGTGATTTATATTCATCATCGCCGTATTTGGCTATTTTTTCCTCACAGGTGTACTTGTAAGCCTTTCCGCTGAGTTCCAGAGCCCCCTTCGAGGCTCGTTTATAGAACGCGCTGAAGCTCTCGAAAGGATACGAAGCCGATTTGTCGTCCTCTTTGCCGAAGGCTATCCTTTCTATTTCCTCCACCGACGGATCATATTCGAACCTGCAGTCGGTAAAATCCACATAGAATATAAGCAGATTGACCTTTCCCTGAGACGGCATACTGCCGTACATATCCGCTAAAGGCGGTTCGATGAAGTCCTTTTTCTGAGGCGGAGGAGGCGGTGGCGGTGGAGCAGTTGTAGTCGTAGCCGTGGTCGTTGTTACGACAGTTGTGGTAGTTGTTGCAGGCTTCGGATCCTCTTCCCATTTCATTATCTCACCGCAGGGAGAAGACGCAATTACCACCTTTCTGAGCTGCACAAGGTCAAATACCTCAACAGCGCCGTTCCTGTCCAGATCGGCTTTTTGTATGCTCCGTGTATTCGCCTCAAGCTTCACATCGTCTTTTCCTGCAGTCCTGACGATATAATCGCTGCCGTCAGCCATTCTGAAAACGCTGTCTTCGCCCAGCTTTTCAGTTCCGCGCAGATGTTTCGACAGCGTGACAATATCGGCGATATTTACAGCACCGTCGCCGTTGATATCACCTATCAGCCCTGTTTTCTTCCATGCGGCAGACGCGCCCACAGAAACGGACGCCGCTGCAAGAAGCAGCGAAGCAGCTGCCGAAGCAAGCGCTCCGATAAATACTTTTCCTTTCATAGAATAGCCCCCTCATGTAATCCTATCATGGACATGATATTTTACTCTGAAGGCACCGGGAAGCGCTTCCCGGAGTCTCCACAGTAAAATAAATCGGCTGTCGAGCATAATGCCCGACAGCCGAAACGTCTGCGGAAACGGTTCTGCTTCCGCAGTAAGTTGCATTATTTTGCGTAGTCAGTAACTCTGCTTTCGCGTATGATATTGATCTTGATCTGACCGGGATAGTCCATTTCAGTCTCGATCTGCTGAGCGATCTGTCTTGCCACGAGTACCATCTTCTCATCGTTGATGACCTCAGGTGTGACCATGATCCTGACTTCGCGTCCTGCCTGTACAGCGAAGCACTTTTCAACGCCGTCGTAGGAGTTGCATATCTCCTCGAGCTTCTGGAGGCGCTTGATATAGCTTTCATAGTTTTCGCTTCTTGCGGCAGGTCTTGCAGCTGAGATAGCGTCGGCTGCCTGAACTATGCAGGCAATTACTGTTTTCGGCTCAACATCGTTGTGGTGAGCTTCAACAGCGTGGATAATAACAGGATTTTCGTTGTATTTTTTACAAACGTCAACGCCTATCTGTACATGAGAACCCTCGATCTCGGCAGTAAGAGCCTTACCGATATCATGGAGAAGTCCTGCACGTCTTGCGATATTTGCGTCAACGCCCAGCTCTGAAGCAAGAACTCCGCAGAGCTTAGCGACCTCGATAGAATGATCGAGGACATTCTGCCTGTAACTTGTACGGAATTTAAGACGTCCGATAAGCTTGATGAGCTCGTGGTTGAGGCCGTGAACATTGGTCTCGATAACAGCGCGCTCACCCTCCTGCTTGATGCGGTACTCTACCTCGCGGCGGGCCTTTTCCACCATCTCCTCAATACGTGTAGGATGGATACGGCCGTCGGCAATGAGCTTTTCGAGGGCTATCCTTGCGACCTCACGCCTGATCTGGTCAAAACAGGATATCGTGATCGCTTCGGGAGTATCGTCAATGATAAGATCGACACCTGTGAGGGTCTCAAGGGTCCTGATGTTGCGTCCCTCACGGCCGATGATACGGCCCTTCATTTCATCATTGGGAAGAGGAACAACAGATACTGCCGCCTCTGACACCTGATCGGCAGCTACCTTTGCGATGGCAAGAGAAATATAGCTTCTTGCCTTCTCCTGACATTCGTCCTTGATCTGCTGCTCATAGGCTGCTATCTTTACAGCCTTTTCGTGTACGAGGTCGTCTTCGAGCTTTGAGATTATGTACTCCTTAGCCTGATCCTTTGTAAACTCGGAAATACGCTCGAGAATATCCATCTGGCTCTTCTTGATAGAGTCAGCCTCCTTCAGCTTTTCGTCAGCTGATTTGATCTTCTGATTGAGCATATCCTCCTTTTTCTCGAGGTTATCAGTCTTTTTGTCTAAATTCTCCTCTTTCTGCTGCATACGTCTTTCCTGACGTGACAGCTCTGCTCTGCGATCCTTGATCTCCTTATCCGCTTCAGTACGGAGCTTATGTATCTCGTCCTTAGCCTCGATAAGAGCGCTCTTCTTCTTGTTGTCAGCGTCCTTTTCGGCGTCTTCTACGATACGCTCGGCCTGCTGCTCGGCAGAACCAACTATCGCTTCTGCGTCGCGCTTACGCTTTTCCACGCCTGCGGCGATACCCTTTTTGAAGAAAAGAGCATATCCAACGCCGACTCCCGCTGCAAGAGCAGCTATTATAAGGACAATAGCGATGATTGGATCCATACAGTGCATTACCTCCTTTTTCGTAAAAATAATAATTAGTTTGTATCATTAATTTTAATTATTACTTAAAGGCGGTAAATGCCGCATTATTTTATTCATTTGTAAATATATAGATGAACAGCTGAGGATTTCTCAGCCAGCAAAAAATAGACGGACGTAAGTATCCCCGTCCAAGATTTGTTCTATAATCATATTTGAACCGCTTATTTCTATGTATATATTCCGACTGCGGATTAATGATGTAAAACAAAGCTGCATATACTGCCATAGTAATATTATGCAAATAAATACAACATAATTATTATATAATATTTTGGAGTTCCTGTCAATAGATTTTTGACATTTAAAGGTGCAAAATCATACAGAGAGTAAAAGGCTGAATAAAAAAATGGGCGAAACGCCCATTTTTTTATCATATTCCGTTTACAAGCTTTTCAAAGCGCTCCATAGCCTCGATAGTACGCTGTCTGTCGCCGAAGGAGGTAAGTCTGAACCAGCCCTCTCCGTTCTTTCCGAAGCCTGCGCCGGGAGTTCCGACAACGGCTATCTTTTCCAGCATGATGTCGAAGAAGTCCCAGCTCTTCATGTCATTGGGACACTTGAACCAAATATAAGGCGAATTTACGCCGCCTGTGAACTTTACGCCCAGTTTTTTCATAGTTTCAGAGATGATACGGGCATTTTCCTGATAATATTCGATATTCTCATGGACCTGTTTCAGTCCCTCGTCAGTGAAAACGGCAGCTGCCGCACACTGGACAGGATAGGAAACGCCGTTGAACTTGCTTCCCTGTCTTCTGCCCCATATCTGAGCCACTGATACCTCCGTACCGTCGCTCGCTATGACCTTGAGAGCCTCGGGTATTACCGTGTATCCGCAGCGCATACCCGTAAAGCCTGCGGTCTTGGACAGTGAACACATCTCGATACAGCACTCCTTTGCGCCCTCAATACAGAAAATGCTCCTCGGCACATCAGGGTCTGTGATAAATGCTTCATAAGCCGAATCATAGATGATAACAGCGTTATTGCGCTTCGCATAGGCTATCCACTCCGCAAGCTGAGCCCTTGTGTAGACCGAGCCCGTAGGATTGTTGGGCGAGCAGAGATAGATTATATCCGCGTGTACCGACTCGTCAGGCATAGCTGCAAAGCCGTTCTCCTCGTTGGAGTCGGCATAGATTATCTTCCTGCCGCTCATAAGGTTTGAGTCCACATATACGGGATACGCAGGGTCGGTAACGAGTATGATATTGTCGTCCCCGAAGATATCCACGATATTTCCGCAGTCTGACTTTGCACCGTCGTTTATCCTTATCTCATCGGGAGCCACATCTGCTCCGAAGCTCTTATAATAGCGTGAAACAGCCTCGCGCAGGAAGTCATAGCCTGCACCGCTGTCCTCATAGCCCTTGAACGTTTCCTTTACGCCCATTTCGTCGCAGCCCTTCTTCATGGCTTCAATGACTACAGGTGCGATAGGCAGGGTAACGTCGCCGATACCCATTCTTATTATGTCCGCCTCGGGGTGAAGCTCCTTGAAAGCGGCTATTTTCTTTGCGATATTTATAAAAAGGTAATTTTTCTCAAGTCTGAGAAAATTTTCATTCAGCTGCGGCATACAACATTCTCCTTTGCTTTATTTATGAACTCGTCGGAAACATTTCCCTCGAAAACGTACTCCGCAGGACCCGTCATGAGAACAGTCCCGTCGGACTTGTATGTGATACGCAGGTCCCCGCCCCTAAGATGTACGAGGACTTCCTCGTCATGGCGGCAAATGCCGTTGAGGACTGCCGCTACAACTGTAGCACAGGTACCCGTACCGCAGGCGAAAGTCTCGCCGCTTCCGCGCTCCCATACGCGCATATTGAGGGTGTGGTCGTCGATGACCTCTGCGAACTCGGTATTCACGCGGTTCGGGAAGAGCTCATGGTTCTCGAAGTAAGGGCCTATTTTTTCAAGGTCAAGCTCCGAAACGCCCTCCGTAAAGATGACTGCATGGGGGTTCCCCATAGAAACGCAGGTGATATCCCACGTTCTGCCGCAGACCTCCACGGGCTCGCTTATGAAACGCTCCTTTCCGCTGTTCACGGGGATATCCTTGGGAACAAGGACAGCCTTGCCCATATCCACGGTAACAGAGTCCACTTTTCCGTCCTTTGTATAAAGCTTCAGGTATTTTATGCCCGAATTTGTCTCCAGTGTAATGTCGGGCTTGTCGGTAAGTCCCGTATCATAGACGTATTTGCCGATACAGCGCGTGGCATTGCCGCACATCATAGCTTCAGAGCCGTCCGCGTTGAATATCCTCATACGGAAATCAGCCTTTTCCGAGGGCATGATGAGCACAAGTCCGTCAGAGCCTACGCCCTTGTGTCTGTCGCTGAGTATCACCGAGACCTTTTCCGGCTCGCTGACCGTCTCCTCGAAGCAGTTCACATAGATATAGTCGTTGCCGATGCCATGCATTTTTGAAAATTTCATAGTATTGCTCCCATCGGTGGTGACTCACGGGAGAGAGCAGTAAAGGCGGTGCTAAACAGCTTCTGCGCTGCTAACACGCAAAAGCTCCGCCATACTTATTATATACTAACACTATAGAAATTGTCAACAGGTAATTTACAATTTATAATACAGCAAAAAGGGGTGTGACAGATCAAGATCATCACACCCTTATACTCATATTCACTTTTTCTCGGGCTCCGGCTCGATAACGGGAGCGTCAACAGCGTTCTTCCTTACGCTCGCTATGCCCTTTTTGCAGCTGTCCTTCTTGACATAGCCCTCGCTGGCGGCAATTATCTCACCGTTTTTTGCTTTAAGGCGGAATCTGAATTCGCCCGACTTGTCCTTATAGATCTCAAACTTAGGATTGTTCTCCGACTGGAACCCTTCGATCGTCTGATCCTCAAGATTAGCAACGGGAGCGTTCTTGGCAACACTTGCGATACCGTTCTTTACGCTTGCGAGAGTATTGTAGACCTCTCCGCCCGTAGCGATGATCTCTCCGTTACCAGCTTTCAGACTAAAGGTATAGCCTGTCTTGGTAGCCTTGATTATAAATTTTCCCATAATTACTATTCAACACCTTTCAGCAAAGTAAAAATAAATCGAATTTTTCGATTTTGTATCATAATTATAACTTAAATGAGCAGACTTGTCAATAGATTTTGTTAATTTTCATCAAAATGTCTAACATATTAATAATACACCGAAGCATGAAAGGATATAAAAAAACTTATCGCCCTGCGGCGATAAGTTTTTAATCAAGTATGATAAAGCTCTCGGGGACTGTCTCGCATACACAGGCAAAATAGCCCTTTTCCCTGAGCTTGTCAACGCATCTGACTGCCTGTGCAGGCTCTTTGAAAAGTCCGAAAACTGCCGAGCCGCTGCCCGTCATGACTGCGCTCAGGGCGCGAGATTTCAGCATTTCACTTCTGATGTCGCTGACTTCTGCAAGCTCAACAGCCTGTTCAAAGAGATTCCCGAAGAATTTATAAGCCGTATCAGGAGCTTTTTCTATGGCTTCCACGAGCTTGCGGGTCTCGGGGTGCTCAGGAGCGCTGAGACTGTCGATGTTTCCGTAAGCCTGAGCTGTGGAAACGCCCTCTTTTCCCTTTGCAATGACCAGTATTTTCCCCGAATGATCGGCAATGGGAGTTATCCTCTCCCCTATGCCCTCAACATAGGCAGTTCCGCCCGTGAGGAAGAAAGGCACATCCGCACCAAGTTTTTCTGGAGCTTTTACGCTTTTGCCCGTCATTCTGCCGAGACAGTAGAGAACAGCTGCAGCGTCGGTGCTGCCGCCGCCCATGCCTGCCTGCGAAGGGATACCCTTTTTAATATGTATACGGCAGCCGCAGTCCATTCCGTTCTCCTCAAAGAACAGCTTCGCCGCTTTGTACGCGATATTGCGCTCATCGCAGGGTATAGGGTCGGAAGCCGCAAACTCCTCCGGAACTTCACAGCTGAGAACTATGTCCTTTGGTGTCAGCTCCACTGATACCTCGTCGTAAAGCCCTACGGTCTGGAAAACGCTCTCGATGGTATGGTAGCCGTTCGGGAGCTTTCCCGTAACGTCAAGGGCAAGATTTATCTTTGCTGCTGTTTTTACTTTCATTTCTTCTCGTTCTCCAGCTTTTTCAGGAACTTTTCGATACGCTTGATAGCTTCCATAAGGTGTTTGAGAGAATAAGCATAGGAAATACGCATATATCCCTCGCCGCTGTCGCCGAAAGCGCTGCCCGGAACTGCCGCGACCCGTTCCTCAAAGAGCAGTCTTTCACAGAACTCCTCGCTTGTAAGACCTGTGCTCTTGATACACGGGAACACATAGAAGGCTCCCTCGGGGTTAAAGCAGGTCAGACCGAGACGGTTGAACTCGCCTACAAGGTAGCGGCGGCGGGTATTGTACTCGTCAACCATTTTTGCGACTTCCGCGTCACAGGCGGTAAGAGCTTCAACAGCCGCATTCTGACTGATGAAGGGACTGCACATGATACCGTACTGATGTATCTTCGCTATCTGTGAGATTATAGGTGCAGGAGCCGTAACATAGCCAAGTCTCCAGCCGGTCATGGCATAAGCCTTTGAGAAACCGTTCACATATATTGTACGCTCTCTCATGCCCTCCAGCTCTATGATAGAGAAATGCTTCATTCCATAGGTTAGCTCGGAGTATATCTCGTCAGTAAGTACCATTATATTCGTATCACGCAGGAAATCGGCAATGGGTTCCAGATCTTTCCTTGTCATGACAGCTCCCGTAGGATTGTTGGGGAAAGGCAGTATGAGGAGCTTTGTGCGCTCAGTGATCTTGTCTTTGAAATCCTCGAGAGTCAGCTTGAAGTTGTTCTCGATGCGTGTCGGCACGGAAACGGGCACTCCCCCTGCAAGTTCCACAAGAGGAGCATAACAGACGAAACAAGGCTCCACAACGAGGACCTCGTCGCCGGGGTCGAGAAGTCCGCGGACTGTAAGGTCTATCGCCTCAGAACCGCCGACAGTAACGATTATCTCCTTGTCGGGATCGTACTTTATGCCGTGTTTTTTCTCGATATGAGCAGAAATAGTGCTTCTGAGGGGAGCGATACCCTTGTTTGGACCGTAGATTATGTGCTTTCTCTCCAGCACCTGTATAGCCGACTTCCTTATAGCCCAGGGAGTATTGAAATCGGGCTCGCCGACGCCCAGGGAGATAACGTCCTCCATAGTTCCTGCAATATCGAAGAACTTACGTATTCCCGAGGGCTTTATGCTTTTTATCTTGTCCGAAAGGACCTTGTCGTAATCTATCACGATCAGCCGAGTCCCCTTTCGTCAGGCTCTTCACTGTCGATGAAAATGCCCTTTTCCTTGTATTTTTTCAGTATAAAGTGTGTTGAAGTCGATAATATTCCGTCAATGGTGGCAAGTCTCTCGGAAACGAAGAAGGCAACGTCCTTGAGGTCGTTTCCCTTGACCTCTACCGCAAGGTCGTAAGCTCCCGAGGACATAAGGCTTACGCTCTCGACCTCGTCATACATCATGATAGTCTTTGCGATATCGTCAAATCCGCAGTCGCGCTGTGGAGTTACCTTTAACTCGATAGTAGCGTAAACAGTGGATTTATCGTAAAGGTCGTCGTCAACGATAACGCTGTAGCCCTTGATAACGCCGCTCTTTTCGAGCTGTTCTATCTGTGCGGCGGCTTCCTCTGCGGTAATGCCGAGCATTTCGCCAAGCGCCGTATTTGATATACGGGCGTTCTGCTGTAATATTTTTATGATGTCGTTCATGATATCAGTTCCTTTCGTTGTATATTTTTACTTTATATCAATGAAATAAGGTTTTCTGTTTTTGAAGTACGCCGCCCTTGTAAATCCTGCGGCACGGGCTATTTCTATGCCATCAGCCACATTTGCCCCTATATCCTCAACTGTATGGGAGTCCGAACCTATGGTGACTATCTCTCCCCCCATGTCACGGTACATTTTGACGTACCTGAGGTTCGGGAAGCAGTCTCCGAAGCCCTGTCTGAGTCCCGAAGTATTTATCTCTATGCCCTTGCCGTTGCGGGCAAGATTGCGGAAGGTCTCCGCGATAATGTCGTCATATCGGCTTATATCGGCTTCAATGCCGTTCCTCTGCTTCATATAGCGCAGACAGTAGGTAATGTGTCCGATAACGTCGAAAAGATTTGTACTGCTAAGGTCGTAAACCTCCCTGAAATAGCGCTTCAGCAGGTCATATATATCGTCCATGGTCATTTTCTCATAGTCTATGAAGTAGAAATCCTGTTCTCCCATGACCTGATGTACCGAGCCGATTATGAAATCCACCCTTTTATCGGCGTTTACTATCTTAGCCGTTTCAACGTCGTGGAGTATCTGTCCCAGCTCAACTCCGCACAGAAGATTGAGCTTTCCCTCATATCTTTCCTTCAGGGCGGTGACAGCAGTCGCGGAATACTCAAAATCATCGGAATAATCGAAGCTTTCGCGGAGATACCACGTATCCTCGGGATAGTGCTCCCTGCCGTACCACGCATTGCACTCGCAGTGGTCGGTTATGGCATATGCGGCAAGTCCCAGCTCTGCGGCGCGCTTTATGCAAAGCTCAATATCAGCCTCGGAATCAACGGAAAATTCGGTATGTGTATGACAGTCCATAAGTTTCATAGTTTCAGCCCCTTTTGCTATATTCTATTATTATAACACATCATGAGAGAAATTTCCACTGTTTAAAAAAAAAAGTAACCGAACAGCGAGTAGCGAGCAGCAATCAGTGATTAGTGAGAAGGAGTATAGCTGTAAAAATATCCCTCTGAAAAGCGTTGACTGAGGTGGTTTTATGTGATAGAATATACAGCAAGAGGTGATATTACATGAGAAAGCTCACGGAAATGATAAAAAACGAGACCAATGCAAATTTTGTCAACCTTAGGACTGCGCTGATGACATATAACAGGAACGCCCCTGTATGCGGCTCTCCTGCGTGGAGATACGCATATCATACAATCCATTCCGCAGACAAATGGTACTTCAACCCAAATGTTTTCACTGAGCCTTCGCTCCAGAGGGAGGCGTGCATGGACAACCCTGACATTCCCTGCGACGTTGTCCTCAGCGACAGAGAGCTTCTTGACTACCTTGAGCAGGTACGCATCAAGACCATGTATTATCTTGACGGTCTTAGCGACGAGCAGCTGTACGAATATCCCGAAAGCTGCCCTTTCATGCGCCTTGAACTGATTCTGAGGCAGTTCCGTCACATATCCTTCCATACGGGTATGCTCAACGGGCAGACTGCCGAACGCACCGGAAGATTTCCCGTGTATGTGAGCCCAAACAATCTTGAAAGGCTTGAAAAAGGATATTACGACGAGGGGTAAGTGCCCTTTCCGCATACTGAAAAAGGGAAAATCGCCCTGCGGCTGCTGCTTTTTATCAGCTGTATGCTATAATTTCGTAAACCATCGGCACTTCAGCCATATCGTTCCAAAAGGAGGATAAATATGTCATATGATCTTGAAATACTTGTAGAGGGCGGCAAGTCCATACAGCCAATGATAATTGATAACATACGGATAGAGGTAAACTCAAGATACGGCGGAAGGCATCGCTATACGGATACCTTTTCCTATATGGCCGAAAAAAGAGGAGCATGGTGCAGCCTTTTTGAAACAGATACCGATAACCGCATTTTCAGTGCCTTTAATATCGCAGATATAGACAGTTCTGTCCCCGAAGCCGATAAAGTCTACCCGTTCTGGACTGACAGGACATCGGGTATGTACACCCTGCGTTTCAAGCCGGGATACTACCGTTCATTCAGGGCAGTCATGAAAAAGCTCCTGAGCCTTTCCCCGAAGAAAAGGATAATGTTCCTGCCCCGCTTGCAGGGAGGAGAGTACAACAACGTCTGCGGAGTCCTCACCCTGAAGCAGTTTTTCAAGCTGCTGGACAGCAAAAAGATACTGTTCAATATCGCTTATATAATACAGGAAGAAGCCGAAACGGACTGACGCAGACACGCTCTGCACCCTTGCAGGCTGAAAACTCAAATTTTTTCATGGCGGCTGTTGCTTTTTTATCAGCTGTGTGTTATAATTATATCAATCATTCGGGATACGCCGAATAACAAGAAAACGGAGGTCTTTGACTATGAGAGCAGTTGTAACTGTTATTGGTAAGGATACCGTGGGTATCCTCCACAAGGTAAGCGGTATCTGCGCCGAATACAATGTTAACGTTATCGAGGTGACGCAGAGCGTTCTTCAGGATATGTTCGCAATGATAATGCTGGTTGATATTTCCGCTATAAAGGGCGATTTCTCGGAGCTCGTCGACCGCATGACAGCACTCGGCACAGAGCTCGGTCTTTCTATACACACAATGCATGAGGATATATTCAACTCCATGCACAGCGTCTGATGAAAGGAAGTCCGCTAAATGCTTAATGTATATAATATACTTGAAACTATCCGCATGATACAGGACGAGTGCCTTGATATACGTACTATCACTATGGGTATATCTCTCCTTGACTGTATCGACACGGATATAGACAAAGCCTGCGAAAAGGTCTACAACAAGATAGTTACAAAAGCAGGGAACCTCGTACCCGTTGGTCAGCAGATAGAAAAGGAATACGGCATACCTATCGTTAACAAGCGTATCTCCGTTACTCCTATAGCTATGTTAGCCGCTGCCTGCCCCGACGGTGACACTGTAAAGTTCGCAAAAGCTCTCCAGAGAGCAGCCGATACCTGCGGAGTAAACTTCATAGGCGGCTATTCGGCGCTGGTACATAAGGGCTTCAGCGCAGGAGATATGGCTCTCATCAAGTCAATCCCCGAGGCTCTCGACGTTACTCAGAATATATGCTCGTCAGTAAATATCGGCTCAACAAAGTCGGGTATAAATATGGACGCTGTAAAGCTCATGGGACAGATAGTCAAGGAAGCTGCCGAAAAGACCGCAGACCGCGACTGCATAGGTCCTGCAAAGCTCGTTGTTTTCTGCAATGCCGTTGAGGATAACCCCTTCATGGCAGGAGCTTTCCACGGCGTGGGCGAGCCCGACTGCGAGATACACGTAGGCGTTTCGGGTCCGGGAGTTGTACGTGCAGCCCTTACCAAATACCCCGACGCTTCGATAAATGAAATTGCGGATATCATCAAGAAGACCGCATTCAAGATAACCCGTATGGGTCAGCTCGTCGGTGCAAGAGCTTCGGAGCTGCTCGGCGTTCCCTTCGGTATCGTTGACCTGTCACTTGCTCCCACACCTGCTGTGGGCGACAGCGTTGCTCATATCCTTGAGGAAATGGGACTTGAAATGTGCGGAACTCACGGCACTACAGCCTGCCTCGCAATGCTCAACGACGCTGTAAAGAAGGGCGGAGTAATGGCTTCATCAACAGTCGGCGGACTCTCGGGCGCATTTATCCCCGTATCCGAGGACGCAGGCATGATAGATGCGGCAGTTGCAGGCGTTCTCAGCCTTGAAAAGCTTGAAGCAATGACGGCAGTATGCTCCGTAGGACTGGACATGATAGTAGTTCCGGGAGATATAGCTCCCGAGACTATCTCGGCTATCATTGCAGACGAAGCTGCTATAGGCATGGTGAACTCAAAGACAACGGCAGTACGCCTTATCCCTGCTATCGGCAAGAAGGAGGGAGATACCCTCGAATTCGGCGGACTCCTGGGCAGCGGTCCTGTCATGCCTATCAGAGAGAAGTCCCCTGCAAAGTTCATCAACCGCGGCGGACGTATCCCTGCACCTATGCAGAGCCTCAAAAACTGAGCTTTCAGCTATCAGCCATTTACGGGCGCACTGTGTGCGCCCTTTTTAATTCCGAATTATTGGAAGGAACTTTTATGGATACACACAGAATACCAATGCTTTTCGGACTTCCCGAGGCAGAAGAACTCACCGCGCTCAGGGCAGGACACATAAACAGCACTTTTCTCGCAGTATGCGGCGGTAAAAAGTACATACTCCAGTCGCTGAACAGCTCCGTTTTCCGCGCTCCCGAAGCCGTAATGGACAATATAAGCCGTATCGAAGCGGCTTTTTCGGACATTCCCGAAATCTCAGTCCCGCATTTCATTGTCTGTGAGGGCAGAAATTATGCAGTCTCGGAGGGCAGTGTGTGGCGTATGTACAGGTATATCGCTGCAGATCCCGAAACATCAGCTGACGCTGAGACTGCGGGACAGCTTTTCGGCACATTTATAAGGGTAATGGACGGACAGACGCTGAATACTGTGCCTGCTATAGAAGGGTTCCACAGCTTTGACCGCTATTTTGCCGCGCTTGCCGCCAAAAACGGCACAGGACACGATATAATGGCAAAACTCGACAGACTCCGCAGTACCATTGGACAGATATTCACAGGCTCGCTGAAAAAGAGGATAATCCACGGCGACGCAAAGCCCGATAACATTATCATCGGTGATACTCCCGCTATCATCGACCTCGATACGGTCATGTACGGCTATACAGCCATTGACTACGGCGACCTTGTACGCTCGGTCTGCCGCGGAAAAGAGCCTGATATGCAGGCAGTCCGCGATATCACACATGGCTTTGCACAAGGGCTGGGAGGGCTTCTCACTACTGACGAGGTCAAATCCCTGTACTACGGTGTGCTATGGCTCACAGGGGAGCTCGCTGTGCGCTATCTTACGGACAGTCTCAGCGAGGTGAAGTACTTCCGCGGAAAGAGCTCCGCAGAATGCCGCGCCCGTGCAGAAGAGCTCCTGCAGCAGCTGGATGTGTTCACTGCTTATGAGGGAGAACTGAAAGAAATAATATTATCGGAGATATATTGAATGGGCGCACAAGTGCGCCCATACTTAGTTCTTTGTTCTTAATCCTTATGCCTCATCTTATCTCCTCAAAAGTAAAGCTGTAGGGCGTGATATATGGGATATTCTCATAAATATAATACATTCTTTCATCGTTAAGGTCAAATTCTCCGTCATCAAGGAAGCGGTCGTCAAGTATTCTTTTGAACGGGGCATATTTTCTCAGTATTTCTTCATCGCACGAAAAGCTCCCGTAAAAGCGCGGAATGTGCAATTCTCTGCCTTCTGACTTCTGTATTTCCAAAATAGGAAAATACTTTTCAATAAAATATGCTGAAACATTATTCTCACGAAGCTCCTTAATAAACTCCTCCGCTTTCCATATCTTTATTTCTGTCGTCGGACAGTCGCTGTCAAAAAACTCTGTTCCCACATTCATCTCACGAAGAATTTTTATAAGCTCATCGGGGCAGTCCCTGACCAGCAGAGCTACGGGATAATACCGCGATACAAAGCCAAGCACACGTGCTTCCGACCTGCCTGCGCCCAGCAGGATAAGCTCCCAGTTACTGCCTTCATCGTCCAGGTCGCAGGAAATATCAGTCAAGGTATTTACAGCCTTTCTGATATCATACGACTCATAGCCTGCTCCGTTTTCTATCCCCTTCCGGAATAATTCAGTCAGATCTTTCACAGCATTCTCAACTCCCTTATGTTATGCTGTAATTATACTATTAACGGCTGAAATAGTCAAGCATATATCCACGGGCGTCCGGAAAGCGCCCATACAGATACCGGTTCTGAACTAAGCCGTTGATTTATTTCAGATTCTGTGTTATAATAGTAAAAAGTATAATCAGCCTGCGGTTAGGGGGGGATCGCTTTGGAGTTCATACTCGTTATCGCTGTTGTCGTCGTACTTTGCCTTGTTCTCGGCATTGACGCGATATACCTGCTCTTTGTGGGAGCTGTCCTGGTAGGGGCTATATATGTGCTGTCGCTGCTTCTGCTGATATTTTTCTTTGTCCGTATGCTGTTTGCGAAGAAAAAGACGGCTTATTTCTCACGTATCGACAAAAGTCCGCGCAGCCGATTCAAGGTCGCCTACTACATTATAGACGGCAGCGAGTACCCGAACGTTTTCCCCGAGGAGGGCTTTTTCCGAAGCAAGCTCTACAGGAGCGACAAAAGCTGCACTGTCCTGCTTGCAGGGAACAAAAAATTCGTATTCGATAAATTCTCCTGCGCCACCTGCACTATCGGGTTTATACTCGGTATCGCAACGGCTGCGGCAGCAGTTATCATCCTCTCAAATCTATAAAGGAGATCAGTATGGAAGAACACATATGCGGTACTCACGGAGTACACAAGGATATCGTTGAAAAGGTCTCAAAGGTCATGCCCGACGAAAAGTACCTGTATGACGCTGCGGAGCTTCTCAAGGTCTTCGGCGACGCCACAAGGGTAAGGATAATTTTCGTGCTCTGTCAGAGCGAGATGTGCGTCTGTGACATCGCAAGACTTCTTGAAATGACCCAGTCGGCTATCTCTCACCAGCTGAGAGTGCTGAAACAGGCTCGCCTCGTAAGCTCGCGCCGCGACGGCAAGACCATATTCTACTCCATCTGCGACGACCACGTAAAAACTATCTTCTACCACGCAATGGAACACGTTATGGAGTGATCTATGCGGTATTTCGACTTTCACACCCATGCCTTCACTGATGAGCTCGCTCAGCGCGCACTTTCGGGACTTGCCAAGACAAGCGGCATATCGCCCGCAACAGACGGTACCGTAGACGGGCTCCGCAGAAAGCTTGCCGAAAACGGCATAGAACGTGCAATGCTGCTTCCTGTGGCAACAAAGCCCTCACAGCAGGCAACTATCAACAAATGGGCTGCGTCCGTTAAGGGCGGCGGTCTTTATTGCTGCGGAACTGTCCACCCCGACGCCGAGGACGCCCTTGACGAGGTTGAAAGGATAAAAAGCCTCGGTCTGTGCGGAGTAAAGTTCCACTCGGAATATCAGAAATTCTGTCCCGACGAGGAGAGAATGTTCCCCATATACGAAAAAATAGCAGAACTCGGGCTCCTTGCGGTCTTTCACGGCGGCTGGGACCCGTACTCGGAGGATATTATAAGAGCCACTCCGCAGAGCTTTGCGGCCGTGGCTGAGAACTTCCCGAAACTGAAAATAATAGCCGCACATCTCGGCGGCATGAAGCTTTGGAACGATATTGAAAAATACACCGCAGGCAGATATGATAACCTGTGGTTCGATGTGAGCGTTATCGCCCGATATATAGAGGACGAGCAGCTCTTCCGCATAATCCGTATGCAGGGTGCAGACAAAGTCCTCTTCGGCAGCGACTGCCCCTGGGACGATCCGGCAAACGAGATAGCCATGATAGAAAGGCTCCCCCTCACGGACTCCGAAAAAGAGCTTATTTTCCATAAAAATGCGGAAGAGCTTATGTACCCCTACATAAGCTCTCCCTGAGATCCCCCTATAGTGTTGTAAAGGAACGCCCAATACATCCCTTCAGAGACCCGAAATCCCATTGTCTCTGCTTTTTTCAAGAAAACCACCGCATTCTGCCTGAGTGATCGTTTACCCCCGATCACCCCTATATCATGGCGTAATGTGAATTTATATGCTTTATATGAATCGTTTACCCCTGTGCAGACCGTCTTCCCCAAGACATCTGCACTTTTTATTTTGCGAAGCTTTCTTTCAAGCAGCTTCGGATCCCTATTTTTCCTGGTCAGATGAGTGTCCTCATTTCCCGTTCCCCAACGGAGAATGAGAACTTTATTCCGCTCCGAGAGCGTGTTGACCCCCGAAAGTCAATTTTCAGTTCAGTCTGCAGCATTTGGTGCTGCGTCATCTATATTAACGTCTATGAGAAGTCCGCCGTTGCTGTTGCCTGTAACTTTAGGCATTACACCGTTCCACTTCTGTATCTGCTCATAGGCGATAACCTTATTGGAGAGCGACTCCTCAAGGAGCCTGTTGGCGTCAGCCTGAGCCTGTGCCTGAGCGAGTATGGCCTCAGCCTCCGCATTGGCGGCGATGACCTTCTTCTCAGCCTCGGTCTTTGCAACTACCTTTGCCTGTTCCTGCTCTGTCTTGGTCTTGAGAAGATTCTGCTCAGCTACCTGCTTAGCTTCGATAGCCTCGTTGAACTCCTTTGAGAAATCAAAGTTCACGATGTTGAACTTTTCTATATAGATACCATATCCATTAAGCTTTTCATCGAGAGCCGACTTTACCTCGTTGCTGACAGATTCACGCTCTGTGATGAGCTGTTCTGCGTTGTACTTGGCTGTTGCGGACTTCATACACTCCTGTACCACAGGCATCATGAGAATGGTCTCATACTCCATACCTGTATCCTTGTACATCTTCGGGGTCATATCCGAAACAAGTCTGTAGTTTACGGCAATAGTGCTCTTTACGGTCTGAAGGTCTCTTGATACCGCCGAAGCGTCTGTCTGATATACCTGTATCTTGTTTGACATCTTCTCTACTGTCTGAATGAAGGGAGCCTTCAAATGAAAGCCCTCAGGAAGCGGATTGCTTGCAACCTCGCCCAGCGTGAGCGTTACTCCCGTATGTCCTGCAGGAACTATCGTAAAGGAATTGGCAGCCACAAAAATCGCTGCAAGTCCTGCGATGATCCACTTCACACCCTTGAAGCCTGACTTCCTCGGTGCTGTATTTCCATTTACTTCTCTTACATTTACTGCCATAATTATTCTCCTTTTACTGGCAAAGATAGATCTTTCCCTCACCCGTCACCGAAATGACATTCCTTTTTATCATGCGGACTGTCAGTGACGGGAATGCGTAAGGCTCTGTGAGGCCGATCTCATCAAGTCTTTTTGCAGTATCAGCTGAAAAAGCGTTTGCGCTCATGAGCAAGCTGATTATTTTTATTTTTCTCATATAGAAAACAGATGGAAGAAATGCCATATTGACCCTCCTCTACTATATCTTATACATCATGTCCTGTTAATGTAATATCTTCCGTCATCAGTGACTGATATTACGTGACGCCGTATCATCCGGGCGGTCACCAACGGGAATGAGTACGGATTGAACAGTCCTATTTCATCAAGCCTTTTGGCGCTGCTTTCTGAATAAGCGTTTGCTTTCATAAGCGCCCTGATCACTCTTTTTTTCTTTATAAGTCCAACTGGCGGAGCAAATACAAATGCCATAATGGTTCACCTCTTAATTGTACGTTATAAGCTTTAAGCCTTGTTGAGATAATATTTTCCGTCCTCTGTTGCTGATATCACGTTGTCGTACAGAAGTTCAAATGTTGCTTCGGGATTAAAGATACCCATTTCGTCAAGAGTCTTTGCACTGTCTGCCGAAAACGCCTTTGATACTTCAAAAAGCTTGATTATCTTCTTTTTGTTCATTAATAATGCAGTTACAACATTCATATTCAATACCTCCCGTATACCATATATACTGTAATGTTTACCCCTAAACTTACATTTCGTCGAGAATTACCTCAAGTCCCTTTTCCATTTCAGTCCTGAGACAGCCGCTGCGATAACCCATTACCATGACGAACATTGCTTTTTTGAGCTTTTCGTCATCGGCGATAGCCTTTGTGTTATCTGCGACCTCCTGAGCTACAAGAGCCTTGATATGCTCTGTATCGAAAGCACCCTCGTCCTCGGCTGTGAAGATTATCCTGCAAAGGATATCATAAAGGAGTATATCATCTATGATATCGTCAGAGGTATCTTCAACGTCACCGTTGATGTAGCGCATAAGATTTGCGATATCCTCAAGCTTCATAGCCTTGCGGAGCATATTTATCAGGAGTATGCGAAGTATCTGCTTTTCGGAATACTTCTTGCCCTTGGTAGCAGATACCCACCCTCGTTTGATCCAGTTCTGTATGGTCGTTCCCTCAAGGCCTGTCAGCTTTGAGAGCTGTGAGAGCGTAAGTCCGCCCGTAGCCTCAAGCACCGGAGAAATAAGGGAAAATGCTGATTCTCTTGCCTGATCTGTAAACTTCATTGTTGTGCCCGGTATCAATCTACTCATCGTCTTTAACTCCTCTCTGATGATGATATGATTATAACATAAGTTCATATGAACCGCAAATCTTGTTTAAGGTCAATTTCGAGTTTTTTTAAAGATTTTTTTGCATTTATCACACTATTTCACAACTTTTCAGCTTTTTTCTCGCTTTTTCATATTGGTCTGACCAATTATATATACTATATTATAAGGGAGCAATCCTTGCCTGTTGCTTTTTTTAACCGTATATGTTATAATAGTGTAAATCATACTTTAGAGGAGTAACTATTATGCTTAAAGATAGAATACTGACTTTTGAAGATTTGATAAAAGAATTACTTAGTGTCTATAACGAGGATGGAGAAATCGTTGATGACGGATGGACTGTGTATTATAAAGACGTTAAGAAAATAAAGAAAACAACTGAATGCTGTATATCTGACAGTATTATAGTCACAGATGACGACGAAGAAGTTTATCCTTCTTTTGCAGTTCAAAATGATATGGATTCCTATGTCACAGATGAAATAATTGTTGATGTAATCACAGAATACCTTATGGAAAAAAGCAATCCGACTGTTAAACAACTGATCGATGCAATCAATTATTATTTGGAAAATGATTGCTTTATTTATGTTGAGGCTGATGATAACGCCTATAAGAAACCGCAGATTGTCATTGAAAAAGAAATAACCGACAAACGTGTACTGATGAAAATCAGAAAAGCATTCTCTTTGGAAATTTCTTTAGGTGAATTTGTTGAGCAAACCAGAAATATACCATACGTCATAGATGTGAAATTGACTCTTCCGGAAGCGAAAAGGATAGTCAAGAACAACGAATTAAAGAATTATGTGACTGTTAAATTCTGATTTATGAAAGGAGTTAATATGAAATATACTCAGGGTCAATTCATGATCACAGAAAAAACTGCAATCGCCCGTGAAATATACAGCTTCACGATCGCCTGTCCCGAAGTGGCGGCAGCAGCCTGCCCGGGACAGTTCGTACATATAAGAGCAAAGGGCTTCACCCTCCGCAGACCTATCTCTATCTGCGGTATCGACAAGGAAAAAGGAACTCTCCGCATAGTTTTCGAGATACGCGGCGAGGGAACTTCTGAAATCGCCAGGCTCAACAAGGGCGAGCTCATAGATATGCTTGCTCCCCTCGGTCACGGATTTACTGTTGATACTTCATATAATAAAGTAGTCCTTATCGGCGGCGGCATAGGAACTCCTCCGATGCTCCCCCTTGCGAAGCTCTACGGCAGCAAGGCAGTCGCTGTAAGCGGCTTCAGGAACGCTTCCGCAGTAATACTGCAGGACGATTTCCGCAGCACGGGCGCTGAGACCATACTCTGCACCGACGACGGCTCGGCAGGCATTCACGGATTTGTGACCCAACCTCTCGCGGAGCTGGCTGAAAAAGGCGGTATCGACGCTGTTTATGCCTGCGGACCTATGCCAATGCTGAAAAATGTTGCAAAAATATGTAAGGAAAAGGATATTTTCTGCGAGATATCCCTGGAAGAGCGCATGGCCTGCGGTATCGGAGCCTGTCTCGGCTGTGCCTGCCGCACAGTCCGCAATGACGAGGAATACTTCGCACACGTCTGCAAGGACGGTCCTGTTTTCAATGCTGAGGAGGTGCTCTGGTAATGGCTGATCTTTCTGTAAAAGTCTGCGGCGTAGACTTCAAGAACCCTATAATACCTGCTTCGGGAGTTTTCGGCTACGGAAGAGAATATGAGGAGCTCTTCCCCCTCGACAGACTGGGCGGTATCGCCACAAAGGGCACGACCTTACATCTCCGCACGGGCAATCTCGCCCCGAGAATTGCAGAAACTCCCTCGGGTATGCTCAATTCCGTAGGACTCCAGAATCCAGGCATCGACCATTTCATCGGTACTGAGCTCCCATATCTGCTTACAAAGGACCTTGTGGTGCTTGCAAACATTGCAGGCTCGACTCCCGACGAATGTGCGGAAGTCGCCGCAAAGCTGGAAGATACAGACGTACATATGATAGAGCTCAACATCTCCTGCCCCAACGTAAAACAGGGCGGAGCGGCTTTCGGTACGAGCTGCGAAATGGCTGCCGAGGTCACAAAGAGAGTACGCGCAGTCACAAAGAAACCTCTTGTTGTCAAGCTTTCGCCCAATGTCACAAGCATTGCGGACATAGCAAAGTCCGTGGAAGCCGCAGGAGCTGACGCAGTTTCACTTATAAATACACTCCTCGGCATGAGGATAGATATAAATACTGGCAGACCGATACTCCGCAACAACGTGGGCGGAATGAGCGGTCCTGCAGTATTCCCTATCGCTGTACGCATGGTATGGCAGGTTGCGAATGCGGTAAATATCCCTGTTATCGGCATGGGCGGAGTGTCCTCGGGACGCGACGCTATCGAACTCATGATGGCAGGAGCCTCCGCAGTACAGGTGGGCGCGGCTATATTCACAGACCCATATGCTCCTGTAAGGATAATTGAGGAAATGAACGAATGGCTTGACGGCAAGGGCATTGCTTCAGTCAAGGATATAATCGGCACGGTCAAGCCGTGGTAAATAGTGATTAGCATATCACTACATTATCAACCAATCACTATGCACTAAAAACTAACAACTTAGCTCATATTTATGCTCCGCAGAATATGGTATTAGGGGAACGATAAAATGATCATAATGTCAGTTGACTTCGGCGACGCGAGAACGGGTATCGCAATATGCGGTAAAAGCGAGATGATAGCTTCTCCCGTTACCGTCATAGCCGAAAAGGACTTCACCAAATGTATAGAAAAAACCGCCGCTCTCGCAAAAGAGCAGCGCGCGGAGCAGATAGTAGTCGGATATCCCATGAATATGAACGGAACAGTCGGCGAAAGAGCCGAAAAATGCAGGCTCTTCGCCGAGGAGCTTGAAAAGCTCACAGACTGTCCTGTCAAGCTCTGGGACGAGCGCTGCACCACCGTTTCAGCACATAACGCGCTGAACGTCACCAACACACGCGGCAAAAAGCGCAAGGCAGTCGTTGACGCCGTTGCAGCCGTCCTCATTCTCGAAAGCTATCTTGGTTTCAGACGCAACTCAGGCGAACCTACATAAGCACCGATTTTATATCGTCAAGCAGATTTCCTGCAGCTTTGAGAGTTTTCCCTGCGTCACGCTTTATACTCATTTTCTTCATGGGACGGGCATTGGAAAAAGCATAGCAGGCAATACCGACTATGGCTCCCGCAGCCGCACCCTTTGCAAGCGATTTCATATTCATATCCAAAACTCCGTACATATTATTATCCGCAGTGCGGACGGTATTATTATCTGAAAAATACGCATAACTATTCTGATACAACGAAAGGAATAAGTAATGAAAAAACTGCTTATTTTATCATTTTTAATTGCGGGGACGCTGTCTGTATTCAGCTGCTCTGACAACAACACCTCCTTTGAGAAGCTGCCTGTTCCTACCGAAGCGACAACTACCGCTGAACCCACCACAAAGGAGAAAAAGGTCTACGATTACGTTCACGGCAAGGAAGGGTACTATAATATCGCTGATGAAATGACAGAGTTTGAAATGAAGTCTCAGGAGTACGGTACCTGCTGGCTCCATGCAGCGGCTGCAAGTATGGAGACCGCATATTTCAAGAAAAACGGAAGCTATATCTCAATAGATCCCATGAAGCTTCTTGACAGCACCTACTTAGCTGAAAAAGACGAGGGCTTTTTCGTAAAAGACGGCATAGACGCAAAATTTTTTGGCGGATCACAGCCGATAGTAACATTCAGACTGTCAGGCGGTTTTGGTGCCCTTGTTCTTGACAGCTCTGTCTTTCTTGATAAAAACGACAAAGAAGCCATAAAGGAAAATATCCGCAAAAGAGGCGGAGTCGCTATCGGTATTCTTGACAGTGATGACAGCAAAAAGGGCTGGTTCGGTACCTACCGCACCATAAATTATACAAAAGATGACAATTTCGACCACGATGTGACCATTATAGGCTACGATGACCATTTCCCGAAGGAATACTTCAAGGAGCCTGCCTCAGAGGACGGCGCATGGATAACCTATAACAGCTCTTTTGGCTCAGCGGGATATTATTATATATCCTACAGTGCTCCTCTCGAATACGCCATAAGCCACTCCGTTACCGATAAATACGGAGAGGTGCTCAGCTATGACGCAGGCACAGAGGAGGACAGATATGTCAGGACAGGAGACAGCACAAAAACTGCCAATATTTTTCACAAGGCAGGAAAGCTTGCTGCTGTGGGTACATATAATAACTTCGACCTGCAGGATATAAAGATAGAGATATATAATGAGGACTTTTCGGAGCTTCTCTGTTCTCAGGACGCAAAGCTCGGCTATCACGGTTATCATACCATAGACCTTGATACTCCCATAGATGTTACCGACTATGCCATAATTATCAGCTATACCAAGGGAGCGCCTGTTGAGGGAGAAGATGCCGACTATGACGATCTGGAATATAAAACTGTATCCGAAAAAGGTAAGTCTTTCGTTTATATTGATGATAAATGGAAGGATATGACCGACAGCGATATAAAAGATGTTTTGAAGATAGACTTTGAGCCGAATAATTGCTGTATAAAGGCGATTTACGCCAAATAACAATATTATAAAAACAGAAGGATAATTATGCAAAATCTCAATATCGTCCTTGTAGAACCGCAGATACCGCAAAATACGGGTAATATCTCCCGAACCTGCGCCGTTACGGGAGCAAGGCTACACCTCGTCCGTCCGCTGGGATTCGAGGTCAGCGACAAGCAGCTCAAACGCGCAGGCCTTGACTACTGGGACAAGCTGGACATTACATATTATGACAGCCTCGGCGACTTTTTCGCAAAGAATGAGGGCGGAAACTTCTTCTACTTCACGACAAAGGGACTCCACGTCCACAGTGAAGCAGAATACCCCGATAATTCCTACCTCATCTTCGGAAGAGAGGACAAGGGACTTCCCGAAGCCCTCCTACACGATAATCCCGACAGCTGTCTGAGGATACCCATGCGGAACGAGCTCCGCAGCCTAAACCTCTCGAATTCCGTTGCCATAGCGGTATATGAGGTCCTGAGACAATGGGACTATCCCGACCTCTCCCGTGAGGGAAAACTTACACAATATACTTGGTAAAGGAGATATTATTATGTCAAAGATCGTAATTCTTACCGATTCATGCTGCGACCTGCCAAAAGAGACTGTTGAGGAGCTTGGAATAAAGGTACTTCCGTTTACACTGACAGTAGGCGGAAAGAGTTTCCGCGAAATGTATGACAAGTCCACACAGGAATTCTATGAGCTTCTCGCGGAAACAGACGAGATACCGAAGCATTCGCAGATATCTCCCGTGACCTTCGAGGAAGCCTACAAGGAACTCTTCGGGCAGGGTTATACCGATATCATAAGCGTATCCATAAACTCACAGGGCTCGGGTACATACAACAACTCCATAATTGGAAAGAACGACTTTTTCGACAATAACCCCGAGGCAAAGGACAAGCTCCGGATTTTCAACCTCGATTCAAAGTGCTACACCCTTTTCTACGGCTATCCCGTTATGGAAGCTGCAAAAAAGATACGCCGCGGCGCTGACGCCGAGGAAATAGTGGCTTATCTCGAGGACTGGTTCAATGTCTGCGCTATATATGCAGTTCCGTTCTCACTGAAATACGCCAAGAAATCGGGCCGTATCTCCGCCGCAAAGGCTTTTGCGGGAGAGCTCCTGGGACTCAAGCCCGTTATCCTCTTCGCAGACGGTACTACCGAAACTGTTGACAAGATAAGAGGCGAGAAAAACATAGTTCCTAAGCTCGCAGAGATCGCCGAAAAGAATATGACTCCTCAGACTCCGTACATACTCCTTCACGGCAGGGACGATACTGTTGCAAAGGAAGTCGAAAAGGAGCTCGTAAGAAAGACGGGCCGCAAGGCAGAGATGATGGGCTGCATCGGCGCTGTAGTCACATCAAATATCGGTCCCGACCTCGTCGCTATCCTTATAAGACGAAAGAGCAAGTGACCTTTCCGTAAAGGGCAGCCCTTTAAGCTGCCCGTTTTTATACATCTCACAAACGCCTGTTTTCAGCCATGTAAAACTGCTTTTACATGGAATGTCAACGCCTTTTTACAGCTTTTTTTCCGCAGATGTAAAAGAGCATTGGTAGTAATCTCCGCCGACTGGTGCTATACTTGTGTCAGTCAGGAGAAAAGAACTCCAAAGGAGGAAAAACATGGAGATCGGAAATCAGATCAAGAAGTTCCGCGGAAAGCTGAACTGGTCACAGGAGACTCTTGCTGAAAAAGCCTATGTCAGCAGACAGACTGTCTCAAACTGGGAAAACGGCAAGAGCTACCCCGACATACACAGCCTTCTGCTTCTCGGAAAGCTTTTCAATATTTCTCTTGACGAATTAGTTAAAGGAGATGTTGAATCTATGAAAAATGAAATCGAAAAAAGTGACGTTAAGAAGTTCAATGCTATGGCATGGCTCCTCACTGCCGAGTATATCATCGCTGCAGTCTCTATCCTGCCGCTGATAAAGTACCTCGGCTGGATCGGCGGAATTATATGGGGAATACTCTTTTCAGTATCCATGTTCACCGCCATAAAAGTGGAAAAAATGAAAAAAGCCAACGATATCCAGACCTACAGGGAAATAAAGGCTTTCATGGAAGGCAAGTCCCTTGACGAGATCTCGGAGGAACGCATGAAATCTCTCAACAAGCCCATTGTAAAGGTGATCTTCGGTATGGCTTTCGCCTCCGTCATCGTGGGAATATGTGCATTCGTTTTTTTCTGACAACAGCAAAGGGAACGCCTGAGCGTTCCCTTTTTTGCGTAATACAGCTGTTACTGCATCTTATATGAGTCGATCATCTTCTTGACCATGCTGCCGCCGATAGAGCCGGCCTCACGTGAAGTAAGGTCACCGTTGTAGCCCTGCTTGAGGTTGATACCGAGCTCATTTGCAGACTCCATCTTGAATCTTTCGAGAGCCTCTCTGCCCTTCTGTGTCATTTCGCCTTTATTGTTATTGCTGTTATTGCTCATTGCAATTTCTCCTTAATTGTTTTTTGATGCCGTGTTACTATTATGACGCGCAAAACGTCTTTAAAACATGGAAATTAATGTTCAAGAAAGAAAAAACGGACTTATTTCAAGTCCGTTTTGCTGTCGTATGTATCGAGGAACCTGTGAACTCCCTCGTTGTCCTTATATGCTATGACCGTATTTGTATTTACGTTTTCCACGCTGCGGAAGATATTCTTCTCCACCTGCGGATTGACCTTTTTCAGTTCAGCAATGAGGTTCTTTATCTCCATTCTTTTCGATACCGTCCGGCTGTCGGGAGCGCAGGTAGTGCAGGTATCCGTGAACTTGCAGGCACACTGTATGAAATGCAGACCGTTATAGTCCCGCCAGTGCTTTATATCGGCTTCACGGACGAGATAAAGGGGACGAATGAGCTCCATGCCCTCAAAGTTGGTGCTGTGTAGCTTCGGCATCATAGTCTGAACCTGACCGCCGTAGAGCATACCCATGAGGATAGTCTCGATAACGTCGTCGAAATGATGTCCGAGAGCAATTTTGTTGCAGCCCAGCGCCTTCGCGTGGCTGTAAAGATAGCCTCTTCTCATGCGGGCGCATATATAACAGGGATTTTTCTCAATATTATAGACCGAATCAAATATATCCGACTCGAAAATATGCACGGGTATGGACATTGAACGGGTATTTTCCTCGATAACGCGGCGGTTCTCGGGACTGTAACCCGGATCCATAACAAGGAATTCCACCTCAAAGGGAAACTTGTCATGCCTTTTAAGCTCCTGAAAGAGCTTCGCCATGAGCATGGAGTCCTTTCCGCCCGAAATACAGACGGCTATCCTATCATTGGGCTTTACCAGTTCGTACTCGTTTATAGCCTTTGTGAATTTGCACCATATGGATTTCTTGAACTTCTTCCGCAGGCTCAGCTCCACATCGGCAGTCACCTGACGGTCAGCCATTTTTATTCTCAGCCAGTCCACATAACCGCCGACCAGGTCATATGCGTCAAAGCCCCTGTCGCAGAGCTCCTCTGCGGTCTGGCCGCTGATAATGCCGCTCCTGCAGCAGATTATGAGCTTTTTGTCTTTAGGAAGCTCCGCCTCGCAGAGCTTATCCTGCGCTATATTCACCGCACCGTCGATATGACCGTACTCAAAAGCCGAGCTGTCGCGTATATCTATCAATAAATACTCAGAGCTGTCAAGCCTTTCAAGCTCCTCGGCAGTAATGCCTCTGCTCATCAAAACACTCCCTGTTCTTCGTTATGCTGCTTTTTTTCGATAGGCAGCTCCACCGTGAACACAGTTCCCTTTCCCTCTTCGCTGTCTACGCGGACAGTTCCGTTATGATAAAGAACGCCGTGCTTTACAATTGAAAGTCCCAGACCTGTGCCTTTTATCCTGCTCGAGCGGCTCTTGTCAACGCGGTAGAAGCGCTCGAAAACACGTCCCAGATACTGCTTAGGTATTCCCATGCCGGTATCGCTGACAGTGATTATCACCCTCTGAGGGATATGTGATATCTTCACGCTGAGACTTCCGCCGCTGACATTGTATTTTATACCGTTGTCGCAGAGATTGTACAATACCTCGCTTAGAATGGTGCGGCTGCCCGTTATAGACACCTTTTCTCCCGAAAGCGACGTAACGACGCCTTTTTCCTCAGCATTCAGCTTTAATCTGTCAAGTACCTCCTCCGCAAGAGCGAACAGCTCGATATTTTCGTTCTCATGAGGAGCAGCGTCCTCGTCCAGCTTTGAAAGCGAAACTATATCGTTGATAAGGTTTATGAGCCTTTCGGCTTCGCTGCGGATATTCCCGCCGAACTCCGCCACATCGCCGCTCTGCACCATGCCGTTTGCGAGCATATCGGCGATACCGTAGATAGTGGTAAGGGGAGTTTTCAGCTCGTGGGAAACATTCGACGTAAACTCGCGGCGCATTGTTTCAAGCTCCTGCTTTTCCGTAACGTCCATGATAAAGACTACGATTCCGCATACCATGTCTATGCTGTTTGCAGGGCTTGCGATGACCTCCCTCTGACCGTCGCCAGTCCGCAGTATGCACTCCGAGCGCCTGCCGCCAAGAGCATTGAGGAGACAGCGTCTGAAAACATCGGAATTGTTCAGGGCATATACGCTCTGTCCCTGAGTAAACGAGCCTGCCCCGAGAAGTCTGAGCGCACTGGAATTGCAGGTGAGGACAATGAGCTTCGGGTCGGCGATTATGAGACCCTCCTCCATGCTTTCCGTCATAAGGCTGAACTGCTCGCGGCTGCTCTGAAGCTCGTCCATCTGCCTGCTTACCTTGGCATTCTGCGAATTCAGCTTTTCAAGAAGGGGCGCAAGTTCCTTGTAGTTCTTCTTTATTTTCGGGTGGGAAAGGTCGATATTATTTATAGGTCTTACGATATTTCTCGACACCATTGAAGCCGCAAGCACCGAAAAGAGCACAACTGCGATAAGTATGGCAAGCATCGGGCTCAAAGCTTTCATAAGCTCCGCAGTGAGTGAGCTGTGAACTCCGGAAACTCTTATAACAGAGCCGTCTTTCAGCCTTACAGCGTGATTTACCGTCTTCTGCATTATGGTGCTGGAATATCTTGAGGAACTGCCCTCGCCGCTATCGAAAGCCTGAGATATCTCCTCACGGTCTGAGTGGTTTTCGAGAGAATCAGGGTCCTCATCGGTGTCATATATGACATTTCCGCCGGAAGCTATCCATGTTACGCGGATATTTCCGCCGAAATCGGTCTTGTCGAGGTAGTTTCCGCCGCTCTGCTCCACAGCGGAAGCAATAAGCCTTGCGTCGGTCCTGACCTCTGCTGACGCTATCTCTGCGGACCTGCTGTAGAGCAAAGCCGTAACGAGAAATATCGCTGCAAGCAGGGTCATGATACATATTGTTATTATACTGAGGAATATTTTCTTAGTCACCTGCTTCGTCACCTGCCTTATAGCCTACTCCGCGGATAGTCCGGATTATATCTCCGCAGCTGCCCAGCTTCTGCCTGAGAGTTCTTATATGAACGTCAACAGTGCGGCTCTCGCCTGAAAAATCGTAGCCCCATATCTCCTTCAGAAGGCTGTCGCGGGAATATACCTCTCCCCTGTTCCTGACCAGGAACAGCAGCATATCGTATTCCTTGAGGGTGAGAGTGATCTTTTCCCCGTCCGCAAAGACCTCATGCTTTGAGGGAAATATGCAGAGCCCGCCGATCTCCAGTCTTTCACTTCCGCCGGGAGTATCTGATGTACGGCGCAGGAGCGCCTTTATTCGCGATATCAGTTCAAGCATTCCGAAGGGTTTTGCGATATAGTCGTCTGCTCCGCTGTCAAGCCCCTCGACCTTGTCAAGCTCCGAACCCTTTGCGGTAAGCATTATCACAGGAAGCTTTCTCGTTTCGGGAGCGCTACGGAGCTTTTTCAGCACTGTGAGACCGTCCTCCTCGGGGAGCATACGGTCGAGAAGGAGCAAGTCGGGAAGCTGCTTTGACATTGCCTCCCTGAGTGCGGACGGAGTATCAAAGCCCTCGGCTTCCATACCCGAGGTTTTTAGTCCGTATAGTACAAAATTTCTTATCCCGTCTTCATCTTCAAGCATATATATCATTTACCGCACCTCCTGTAAAACAAAATTCAGCTATGCTAAATTTTGAAGTTGAGAATTGAGAGTTGAAAGTTATGGTATCGCCTGCGGCGACATCATTTAAATAATGTGAGCGAAGCGAACTCATTAACTCTCAACTCTTAACTCTCAACTCTAAACTAATCATAATTTTGCAAAGTAAAATTATGATTTATATAATATTATACGCCGAAAACTGCAAAATTTCAAGTCCCTGTTAAAAACAGCCGAAAATACGGCAGGATACATAACAAATTTTTTGTGTATTTTTTAAAAAATAGTTGAATTTCTGAGCTGTTTGTGTTATACTGTAATGTGCAGGCTTTTGCATAATTTTAAAATTCCGCCATATTCCGACTTGAAAATATAATGTATACGGCGGAGGATCGGAGTAAAAAATGCTTTTTTCAAATATGCTCACAGCTATCGCCAAGATCTCGGACGTTGAGGATCCCTCTATCTTCCCATTCCCGTCATGGATGCTCATCGGAGTCGTAATAGCTTCCGTTATCTTTTTCGGCTACAGATTTGCTGTACAGAAAAAGCCATTTCAGCTTATATTCGCTATAGCAGCTCCTATAGCGCTGCTTCTGCTTATCTCAAAGAACAAGACAGTTTTCTACGCAGTAGGGATAATAGAGTTCATCCTTATCCTTGCCGCTTTCATATCCTCGGTCATATGCAAGCCGAAGAAAGCCGAAGAAGCTGCAGCTTCCGACAAGGACAGCAAAAAAGAGGAGAACTGAGCTATGAAGATAGCCGTCCTGGACTGGTATACAGTCAATATCAGCGGAGATATCCCCACAACTCAGCTTGAAGAGCTGGGCGAAATCAAGATAATCCCGCTCACAAAGCCCGAAGAGACCGCCGCAAATATAGGCGACGCGGACATCGTGCTCTGCAACAAGGTGCTTATCACAAAGGAAATAATGGACACCTGCCCGAATATCAAATATGTAGGACTTTTCGCAACAGGCTACAACAACGTTGATATCGCCTATGCCGCCGAAAAAGGCATAGTGGTCTGCAATGCGGGACAGTACTCCACAAATTCGGTAGCTCAGCAGGTATTCGCATACATACTCGACCGTTTCAGCCGCATCAGGGACTACGATATTGCCGTAAAGAACGGCGAATGGGAGCGTTCTCCCGCATTTTCGTACTTCCCTGTCCCGACTTCCGAGCTTTCGGGGAAAACTCTGTCAATAGTGGGATTCGGCTCTATCGGACGAAAGGTAGCAGAGATAGGCTCTGCATTCGGCATGAATATTGTCGTAAGCACAAGAACACAGCCAAAGGACTGCCCATATGAGGTCACAGACCTTTACACAGCCGTCGGAAAAGCCGACGTGCTCACATTCCACTGTCCGCTCACAGACAAAACGGCAGGAATGGTAAACAGCGAGCTCCTTTCCCGTATGAAGCCCTCTGCAATGCTGATAAACACATCACGCGGAGGAGTTGTCAGTGAAGCCGACCTTGCACAGGCTCTGAACAGCGGAAAGATCGCAGCCGCATACCTCGACGTACTGGAAAAGGAGCCTATGTCTCCCGACACGCCCCTCAAGGGTGCAAAGAACTGCATCATCACGCCCCATACTGCATGGGCGCCCCTTGAAACGAGACAGCGGCTTGTGGACATCGTCTGTGCGAACATCAGGGCATGGCAGAAAGGCAGTCCGCAGAATAAAGTCAACTGAAGGAAGATACACTTATGAGAAATATATCCGAAAAGAAGCGTATCGTCATAAAACTCGGAACCTCCACCCTTGCCCACAAAACGGGCAAGCTCAATATACGCCGCATGACGAACCTTGTCCGCGTCATTTCCGACCTTCACAACTCGGGACGTGAGATCATCATGGTCTCCTCGGGAGCTGTGGGTCTCGGCGCAGGAAAGCTGGGTCTCCCGGAAAAGCCCAGGGACACCAAGACCAAGCAGGCTGTTGCCGCTATAGGTCAGTGCGAGCTCATGCACGTATACGACGATATGTTCGCAAAATACAGCGTTACGGTGGCGCAGATACTGCTCACCAAAACGATCATAAACAACCCCAATCACTGCGAAAACTTCATGAATACCGTGGAGAAGCTGGTGAATATGGACGTTATCCCCATAGTTAACGAGAACGACACTATCGCTATCGACGAGCTGGAGCTCGAGATCGGCGAGAACGACTCTCTCTCCGCCCTTGTTGCGGAGCTTTCAAGAGCCGATCTCCTGCTTATACTCTCGGACATCGACGCTCTCTATGACGGCGACCCCCGTGAAAATCCCGACGCCAAGCCTATCCCCCTCGTTGAGAAGATAACTCCCGAGATAGAGGCTATGGCAGGCGGCGCAGGCTCGCCTCTGGGCACAGGCGGTATGTCCACGAAGATAAATGCCGCAAAAATAGCCACAAATGCAGGCATAGACATGATAATCATGAACGGAAGAGACCCCGAAAAGCTCTACGACCTCTTTGAGGACAAGGAGATAGGAACTCTCTTCAAGGCACAGTAAATCCGAAAAAACAGAGCTATTATTCAGATAAAACAACAAGAGGTGTTAATATGAGCTATACAGAGGAACTGGGAAAAAGAGCCAAGGCTGCGGAGTCAGCAGCGGCAGTCGCTTCAACTTCGCAGAAGGACAGGGCACTCGCTGAGATATCAAAGGCTCTCCTTGAAAACAAAGAGCTTATAATCGCAGAAAACGCAAAGGATATCGCCGCTGCAAAGGCTAACGGCATGACCGAAGCCAAGCAGGACAGGCTCAGGCTTGACGAAAAGCGTATAGAGGGCATTGCAAAGGGAGTTGACGAGCTCATTGCTCTGAAAGACCCGATCGGACAGGTGATCGACGGCTGCACACGCCCCAACGGCTTACAGATAATCAAAACAAGAGTACCTCTCGGCGTTATCGGCATAATCTACGAGTCACGCCCCAATGTTACCGTTGACGCAGCTGCACTCTGTCTCAAGGCAGGAAACGTGGTCATCCTCAAGGGCGGCAAGGAGGCTATAAATTCCAATATCTGCCTCGGAAAGATAATGCGCGGCGCAGTTGAAAAGGCTGGTCTCCCTGCTGATATCATTCAGGTCGTGGACAACACCGACCGTGAGACCACAAACGAACTCATGCGCCTCAACGGCTATGTTGACGTTATTATTCCAAGAGGCAGCGCAAATCTCATTCAGGCTGTTGTAAAGACAGCTACTGTACCTGTTATCGAAACAGGCGCAGGCAACTGTCACGTATACGTTGACGCTTCCGCAGACCTCGGTATGGCTGTGAAGATAACCGACAACGCCAAGACTCAGCGTCCTTCCGTATGCAACGCCATCGAGAGTCTTCTTGTACACAAGGATATCGCGGACAAGTTCCTGCCCATGATAGCAGAGCGCTTCAAGTCACACAATGTAAAGCTCTACGGCTGCGACAGGACAATAACTATCCTCGGAAGCTCCGTGGAAAAGGCTACTGAGACAGAGTATGCAACAGAATTCAATGATTTTGTCATCGCAATAAAGGTAGTCGATGATATAGACGAGGCTATCGCCCATATAAGAAAGTACAGCACAAAGCATTCCGAGTGCATCGTTACAAGCTCACTTGAAAACGCACAGAAATTCCAGAAGCAGATAGACGCAGCAGCAGTCTATGTAAACGCTTCCACCCGCTTCACAGACGGCGGAGAATTCGGCTTCGGCGCAGAAATAGGCATTTCCACACAGAAGCTCCACGCAAGAGGTCCTATGGGACTTACCGAACTCACAACAGTTAAATACCTGATAAACGGAAATGGTCAGGTAAGATAACTGCCTTAGTTATATATCCAGTTTTTATTTGTTTTTGGAGGTCGAAATGGCTATTAGAAAAGATCTTGACGATATGCTCAACAGCCTTATGGACGGCGGCGGCAGCGGAGGAAGCACTCCCACAAGGAGCCATAATACTCCCCGTGCCGCAAGAAAGAGCAAATTCGACGATATGTCTGTCGATGATCTGCTCCACGCACTGGAGGAAGAAAAGCAGCACACAGACGATGAAGCTGTCGTTCCGGACGACGAGCCGCCTGCTGTATGGGAGTTCGCTCCCCCGTCCGGAGATGTCCCCCCAGTCCGCGAGGAAGAGGAGGAAGTCCCGAATATCATCAGCGAGGTAATGCACACGGAAGCGTCTGCGGAGGTAACAAGGGTATTCGATTCCATACCTGCCGCCGAGGAGCTCCCGAAGCCCGTCAAGAAAAAGAAAATAGTTATAACAGGCGAACTGCCTGATTACGAGGCTCTCCGCCGCGAGGAAATGGAGCGCGAAAAACAGGCTCAGAGAGCAGCCGAGGCTGCTGCCGAAGAAGCTCACGCCGCCGAGAGAGCGCGCAGAGCCGCTGAGGCTGCTGCCGAAAGAGCACGCCTTGAGGAAGAAGCCAGACAGCGCAGACTCGCAAAAGAAGAAGCCGAAAGGCAGCAGCTCGAACAGGAAGAAGCAGAGAGACAGCGCCGCATAGCCCAGATAGAAGCTGAAAAACAGCGCAGGGCCGAAGAAGCCGCCGAACAGGCACGTCTTGCGGAGGAGGCTGAAAGAGCCCGTCTTGCTGAAGAAGCCGAAAGAGCCCGTCTTGCGGAAGAGGCAGAACAGGCACGTCTCGCCGAAGAAGCTGAACAGGCGCGCCTTGCAATGGAAGCCGAGCAGCAGCGCAGGATAGAGGAAATGAAGCGCCTGGCAGAGGAAGCCGTTTCCGAAACCGCAGGAACTAACGATAACAGTATTTCCGACGAGGTCGATTCCGCAATAGAAGCTCTCGGAGAAGCAGCAGAGGCTGCTCCCGTTGTTGAAACAGCTCCGGAAGAAGCCGAAAAACCGAAAAAAATGGGCTTTTTCAAGAAGCTCATCAACAAAGCCAAGGAAGAACCCGAGATCGCCGCGGAAAAAGTTCCCGAGGACGGTCTCTTTGAACAGGATAACAGCGCAGTTTCGGCTACAGACCTTATCGACGCCGCAATTGCTGCAATAAACCACCCCGAGAATGAAGCTCCCGTTCCCGAGAGCGATCCCGTAGGCAATATGCTCGACAATATCCGTGAGGGAGCTGCCGAAGCTATTGCCGATATGGGAAATCCCGAGCCGAAGCCCTTCATACTCACCGACGAGGATATAATCGCAGGTCTCTCCCCCGAACTCAAGATACGCTTTGACGCTCTGGACCCCGACAAGCAGAGACAGGTCATCGACATGAGAAGGTCGCAGATGGGCGCTATTGCTCCGCCTGCCGCAGAAGAAGCTCCCGAGGAGGCAGCGATACCCGAGGAAGAGTTTATTCCCGAGCCTGCCATTGAGGAGCTGAGCGAAGCTCTTGCAGAGACAGAGTCGGTGGAGGAGATAATTGCCGAACAACAGGAAGAAGCCCCAATAGCGGAAGCCCCTGCCGTAGCGGCCGAAAAGCCGCAGGAAAAGACTGAGTCCGACTTTGAGAACATTCTCAGTGAAAATCCTGCCGAACTCGCTGCACAGCGCAGTGAGCACACAGAAAAAAGCCCCGCAGGTGCCTTTGCAGTCCCCGACGGCAGAAAGCGCCTTTATACCGTTCTCGGCGTAGTCCTCACAGCCTTTGCCGTTATCGGTATCATATCAACTATCATATGGGCTATAGGCTGTTTCCGCAGCTTTACCTCGGGCGAGGTGAAGAAGGACAGCTTCACGCAGATGATATATCCTGCCGCTATCATGGATATAGAGCCGTTCAGTGAGCCTTCACAGCTCACCTCCGAGCAGATAATCACTGCTACAATATGGTCCATAATCATGGACAAGGACAAAGTCTCCAATTACGAGCTAACTCTCGATACCATAACTATTCCCGATGTGGATGTTGAAAAGTACGCAGTAGAGCTCTTCGGTGAAAATCTCCCCGAGTTCAACCATACCACCGTAGGTCCTGTAGAATCCCGATTCTACTATGCTGACGGAGCTTACAACGTCAAGGTAAAGACAATTACACACACATACGCTCCCGAGATAAAGTCCATAGTCAAGAGCGGCAAGGAGTATACTCTCACCGTTGACTATATCGCGGAACTGCCGCAGTGGATGGAAAAGAACGTGGCAAAACAGGCTGAGTACAAGCTCACCGAAAAGGAAGACGGAACTTTCCGCTTCAATTCAATGAAGATACTCTCCGTCAACAACGGAAATCTGTGATAAACGAAACAAAAATATATGTGTATTTATCGGGGGAACCCTTTCTGAGGAAAGGGTTCCCCCTAACTCTTTTCAGGGGGGAATACCGGAAAAGTTGTCATACCTTTTCTGTTCCTTTCTCTTAAATTATTACAATTAAGAAAAATTCGCACTGAAAATATTACAAAAAAAATACAAATTCACGGTAATCGGGAATATGCCGCCCCAAACAGTTGACATTTTGCGATTTTATTGATAAAATAGATATGATGCCTATTTTGTGCATATATTATTTTTAGGAGGAGGAGCTGCTTTGGGAGACAGTAAATATTGTAACAGATGCATGGAACAATATGACAGCTCGCTTCATGTTTGTCCATCATGCGGATATGTTGAAAGCTCTGAATATAACCCTATGTACGTTCCGCCTGCGACGATACTTCACAACAAGTACGTCTGCGGTAATCTTCTTGAATACAACGGCGAAGGCGCGACATATATCGGCTCTGATATAACAACAGGCAAAAAGGTGTTCATCAGGGAGTATATGCCTATAAACCTTTGTACCCGTGTAAAAAACAAAGCGACCATCAGCGTAAACTACAATAACCTTGCAAAATACAAAGCGTTTATGGCTGAGTATACCGAGCTTAACAAGTCGCTTGCAAGGCTCAGGAACAACCCGAATATCCCCCCTGTTCTCGATATGTTTGCGGAAAACAATACCACCTATACCATATTCGAGTACATAGAGGGCGTGAAAATGCTGGACTACCTCAAGGAAAACGCAGGCGAGCTCAGCTGGGAACAGGTATCTAAGATATTCCCTCCCCTTTTCACAACTATCGGGATACTCCATAACGCAGGTATCATACACCGCGCTATAAGCCCTGATACGGTATATATCACCGACAAGGGCGAGCTGAAGCTCTCGGGCTTCTGCGTTTCCGCGGTAAGAACAGCAAATGCAGGTCTTGAATATGAGCTTTTCAAGGGCTATGCGGCTCCCGAACAGTATTCGGCAAGCAGCAGCAGCCGTCAGGGCTCATGGACAGACGTTTACGGAGTATGCGCTCTTCTCTACAGAGCACTTACAGGCTGTATGCCCGTTGATTCCGTAAGCCGTCAGAACCACGACGACCTTCACGACCCGCATACTCTCGAATCAGGCATACCCAAACACGTTTCACGCGTCATAATGGAGGGTATGAACCTCAACGGCAGAGACCGTATACAGACTATCACCGAGCTCGTAACAAAGCTCTTTGAGCAGCCTTCCGAGGAAACCGAGGAGGTGGAGGAGGAAGAGTTCGACAGCACTCTTTTCCTTAACGACCGTCCGGGCATTCAGCAGGAACCAGCTCCTGCCCCTGCATATCATGCAACACAGCCTGCACAGCCGCTCCCCGAGACAGAGGTCATACATCAGCGTACATCTCCGTCTGCCTACAGGAAGCCTTCACGCGACCAGAGCTACAGCTACGAAAAGATAAACACGGTTGACCGCATAAAGGTGCCGATAATCATAGGAATACTCTTTCTCGGCATACTCATGGCATTAGTGGTAATCGTTATGAATCTGCTCCCCAAGAACGAGGAGAGCGAAGTCACACGAAAGAGCAGACGCTCCAAAGTGACAAGCGACAGCATAGTTGACGAGGTATCAACTACCGCCACAAAGGAAAAGAATGTCGAAGTTCCCGACCTTGTGGGCAGGTTCTATGAGATAGAAAAGGATAAGTACAAGGAATCCATAAAGCTCGAGGCCGTATTCTCATACAATGACAAGTACGACAGCGATATGATCTTTGAACAGGACATCAAGGCAGGCGAAATGATTGCCGAGGGCGATACTCTCGTTATCCATGTCAGCAAGGGCAAGGGCTCGGCAACTATCCCCGATTTTGCAGGAATGACAGTTTCCCAGTACAAGAACGCTCTCGAAAAGGCAGGGATCTCGTCTCATAACTACCAGTTCCTTGAGTCTCCTACAGAGTACAGCAAGACAGATTCCATCGTTGAGCTCCGCGTAGACGGAAAGCTCGTAGCTACAGGAACAGTATTCGACTGCTCGGGCGGCAAGAAGCTCATGGTATACTACGCTTCAAAGAACGCGATAACCACTGCAGAAGCTGCAACGACCACCGTAACTGCCACAACTCAGGCAGCAACCACCACACAGGCTCCTACAACAACTCAGGCGCCCACAACGACTCAGGTACCGACGACAACTACAGTGGCACCGACCGAACCGCCTACAGAACCTCCTACAGAGCCATCAACGGAAGCTCCGACGAATCCGCCTGTAGTTGAACCGACTACCATAGACGACGGCGGTCAGGGCTGATAAAAACACAATCGCCATAGCGTAAGGTCGGTACTCATATAGAAGTATAGAGCCATAGTATTTCTGATATACGGTCAGAGGTACTATGGCTTTTCTATTGACAGTACAGAGGTGTCGTACTATAATTGTTACTATCATAAATCTGCAGTTGATGAGATACAAAAATGGAACGGAGGAATACACAATGAAAGATTTAGGAGCAAAAGCATTTTCTTACGGATATGCATCGCCCGTGTTAATGGCGGCAACTTATAACGACGACGGTACTGTTAATGTGATGAATCTTCACGAGGTGACAAGGACGAATGCAGGAGATCTGGTGTGCTGTATCGGTAAGCCTAAGAAGACCCATGAGAACATCGAAAAGAGAAAGGCATTTACCCTAACTCTCGCCAATGAATCCCTTAATGAAAGAGATCGACTTCCTCGGTACAGTTTCGGGATACAGAGTACCCGACAAGTTTGAAAGAACAGGTCTGAAAGCGGTAAAAAGCAAGTTCGTTGATGCACCTATCATTGTTGGCAGCCCTGTGGTCATAGAGTGTGAGCTTATCGAATTTATCGAAAAAGGCAATTTCACAGCTGTGCTTGCGAGAGTAGTAAATATGGCGGCAGATGAAACCGTGCTGGGTGCGGACGGTAAGATTGATACGGGAAAAATCGGAATGATCTTCTACGAATCTTTCAGCAACAGCTATTACAAACTTGGCGAAAAAGTCGGACAGGCTTGGAGTGAAGGAAAAGTATTCTTGAAATAAACAGATCCTGATATATTTTAACAGCCATGTAAAATGAAAATACAATGCCCCGAAGCACTTTGAAAATGCTTCGGGGCAAAACTTCTATATGGGTATCTGTATTATGCTATGGTGCTTTTTGCCTCATGACAGGGAAATGCGCCGCAGTATTGGGATACTGTGGCGCGTTTTGAGAAAAGGATCTGAATGATCATGAAGATGTCGTTTTTAGGTTCAGCCTGCACTATGACGCTCGCTGCATTCAGCATTCCGAATGTTAGTACAGTTTCATGTGCTTCATAAGAAGCATTCGCGTTCAGAAATAATCCTGAAAGCTATCATTTAGCAGTATCAGCTTCAGCATTTCCGCTTGCAGCTATACCTGCAGGATCTACATTATCAAATACAGTAACGAGGCTGAGCTGGAACTGTGTCTGCTTGCCGTCGGTATGCGTTACCTGAGCACCTGTTGCAAGGTTCTTGAAGCCGCATGACTTAGCTCCGTTAATGGAAGTATCGCTGAAGAGCACGTACTTGAACTTCTTCTGATACTTTACGTCAACACTGCCTGTTACAATGGCATTATCCTTCTTCCATGTACCGTCCTTCTCGTTTGACGGGTCGTTGATACAATTGAGAAGAGCCGTAGTCTGTGTAGTACCGCTCATGAGCTTTTCATCTGCCTGTTTATCGGTAGCTGTAGCTATGACCGTACCGCCTGTGATGTTTATACCTGTTACTGCGGAAAGTCCGCGGTCGCCGCCTGCAACGAGTCTGCCGCCGCTGATGTCGATAGTCGTTTCAGCCTGTACAGCGTCATTGCCGGCCTTGATCTTGGTTTTACCGCCTGTGAAAGCAACAGCGTCCTTGCTTGACCTGATACCGTCGCCCTCAGCTTCGACCTTGAGACTTCCGTCCTTTACGGTAACAGACTTCTTAGCCTTGATACCGTCGTTCTTATTTTCAGTATTCAGCGCAGATATATTTATATCTCCGCCGTTTATCTTGATATCGTTGTTGCAGGAAATACCGTCCTGAGTGTTAGCGGTTATCTTGAGGACTCCGTCACCCTTTTCGCCGCCCTTTATGGTGATATCGTCCTTGGCCTCGATAACGGCAGCCTTTGCGAAGTCGCCGGCATACGCCGTATCGCCGTCGGAAATTGCATTTTCCGTGCCGTCCACGATATTGATAGAAGTATTCTCAGCATTTGTAACGAGGATAGCAGGTGCGCTCTTACCTGTGATACTTGCTCCGTTGAGGAAAAGCTTTACAGTTTCCGCGTCAGCCTTCTCGTCAGGGATATTGACGTTTATCTGACCGTCGTCGAGAGTGCCGTCGATGTAGTACTCGCCGGATTTTGTAATAGTTACCGTAGTTCCCTCAACAGTGGCATTTTCGCCCTCTACCTCGATAGAAGTGTTCTTGAGATGTATCTTTACCGCGTCTGCGGCAGGCTGCTCCGGAGGAACATCTGTCTTACCGCTGCTGAGCTCCCCTTTGCCCAGAAGATACATCTGTATAGCAAGTGCGTCGTTATTGGAAACACCGTCGTTTGCACCGTTGCAGTCCGCGTTTTTCCAGCCCTGATCGGTGATAGCGTTCTTATCGGAACCGCCCCTGCCGTACTTGTTCGGATTGGAAAGCGCCTGCATTATCATAACAGCGTCTGACATATCCACGCCGCCGTCGCAGTTGGAGTCTCCAACCTTTGTCGAGACTTCAGAAGTCTCTGCTGCAAAGCTCATAAAAGGCATTGCCGCAGCCGCAAGGCAGGCAGCCGAAAGCCCCGCAATGAGCTTTTTCAAGCCATTGTTTTTCATAGTGATCAATCTCCTTTTTAATATCGCCCTATCATAAGGTCAAACCGTGTTTGACTATGTTTAGATTATAACGGCTTCACCTTGAAATAACCTTAAAATTAGCTTAAATTTGCTTAAAGATTACATGATCGGGCATAATTTTGTTAAGTCGCCAATAAAATGTCTGTACTTTAATTATACTCTATTAAATGAATTTACGCAATTTAGAATAACGCACAAAAAAGTCCTTTTTCATTTGGACATCTTGCCAAATCCTTTCATTTGATGTATAATAATAGAGTAATAAGTAAGTAGATCGTGCAAGGGGCTGATGTCCACATCAGTCCGCATAATCCGTAACCCCACGGGCGATTTGGACATCGCCCCCCTGCAAAAAGCGTAAACAGGAAGGAGATGCAGCCATGACAACAGACAAACACACGGAACAGGTGCTTTCAGAGCTTGAAAAACACGGCTTTGAGGCATATATGGTAGGCGGCTGCGTCCGCGACACTATCATGGGCAGGGAATACAACGATATTGATATCACCACCAACGCCCGTCCCGACGAAATGCTTGAAGTTTTCCGCGGTTACAAGGTCATTCCCACGGGCATAAAGCACGGAACTATCACGGTTTTGTGCGGCGGAACTCCCTTTGAGATAACTACATACCGTATCGACGGCGAATACACCGACCACCGCCGCCCCGACAGCGTTGAGTTCACATCTGACATAACAGCCGACCTTGCCCGCCGCGACTTCACCATAAACGCCGTAGCTATGGACAAAAACGGCTGTATCATCGACCCCTTCGACGGCATTTCCGACATGAAGTCGGGAATTATTCGCTGCGTCGGCGAACCCGGCAAGCGATTCACCGAGGACGCCCTCCGCATTATGAGAGCCGTCCGCTTTGCCTCGCAGTTAGGCTTTAAAATAGAGGAAAAGACCTCGGAAGCCGTCCACCGCATGAAGGACCTTTTACAGAATATTTCTCACGAGCGTATCCGCGATGAACTGGACAAGCTCGTCTGCGGAAGCAGCTGCGTTGACATACTTCTCGGCTACAGCGACGTCATAACAGCCGTTATTCCCGAATTCAAGCCAAGTATCGGACTTGACCAGTGTTCCCCCTACCATAAGTACACAGTATGGGAACACACCGTCCGTGCCATAAGCTTTGCCCCCACAGACGACGTAAAAATGCGTAGGACTCTTCTTTTCCACGATATAGGAAAGCCTGCCTGCATGAAGTTCGACGAAACTGGCAGAGGCCACTTCAAGCAGCACGACCGTGTCGGCGCGGAGATAACCGAAAAGGTCATGAAAAGGCTTCGTTACGACACAAAGTCCATATCCTACGCAGCGGCTCTCATCTCGAACCACAGCAAAAAGCTCCACAGCAAAGCCGATGTGAAGAAGATGATGTACCGTATCGGCGATGAGCTGTTTTTTGCACTTACGGAGATGAAAAAGTGCGATAATTCGGCGAAAAACGAGTTTGTTCTCGAAGAGAACGTCTTTTTTGACAAACTTGCGGAAATGGGCAGGGAGATAATCGCAAACGACGAGTGCCGCAGTCTCCGCGGACTTGCCGTCAACGGCTCGGAGCTCATGGAAATAGGGCTCTGCGGCGCAGAAATAGGCGAAATGCAGCACAAGCTCCTGGAGCTCGTCATGGAGGACAAGCTCCCCAACGAAAAAGAAGCTCTGCTGAACTACGCGGAACAGGAGTGCAAAAAATGAAAGGCAGGATACATTCAACTGAGAGTTTCGGTACAGTAGACGGTCCGGGAATACGCTTCGTTGTGTTCTTTCAGGGCTGTCCCATGCGGTGCAGATACTGTCATAACCCCGATACATGGGACTTTTCGGGAGGGATCGAGACCACTGCCGAGGAGCTCATGAAGGAGTACGATTCCTACAAGGAGTTCCTCAAGTCAGGCGGAATAACCGCAACAGGCGGCGAACCTCTCGCCCAGCCCGAATTTCTTGCGGAGCTCTTCGCGCTTGCCAAAAGCAAGGGCGTCCACACCTGCCTTGACACCTCCGCAGGCGTTTTCGACCCTGCACACCCCGAAAAAACGGACTCTGTACTAAAAAATACCGACCTCGTCATGCTGGATATAAAGCATATCGACAATGAGCTCCACAAGGAGCTTACAGGCAAAGGAAACCGCAATATACTCGCCTTTGCGGAGCATATCCGCGACCTCGGCATACCTGTATGGATACGACACGTTGTAGTCCCGGGGATAACCGACAGATACGAGGAGCTATTTGCCCTTGGTGAGTACCTCTCAACACTGAGCAATCTGAAAGCTCTGGACGTGCTCCCCTATCATGATATGGCGAAGCAGAAATACGCGGAGCTCGGACTTGAATACCCGTTGGGCGATACGCCTCCTCTCACAAAAGCGGAAGCCGTAAAGGCCCGTGAGACTATAATCTCAGGTATAAAATCAGGACTTCGCAAGCAAAAATAAGAAAAACAACGACCTCTGTCACACGGCAGAGGTCGTTTTCATATACTGTTGTAAATCATAATTTATATTTGCAGGGGCGGATATTATCCGCCCGAAATTACACGTGCGCTTTGTAGGGGACGGCGTCCTCGACGTCCCTCTTCCGAAAACAATTCACCGGATTGTTTTCGGAATTCACCCTTGCTGAGCGCCTGTCGGATCCGGGGCGCTGCCCCGGACCCCGCAAGGGCTGTCAGCCCTTGACCTGACCAAAGGGTTGTGAACCCTTTGGAATCCATTCCTTTGGGGTTTGCGTAAATTATGATTTATCACGGCGTGCCGTATGCCGAAAAGCGGTGGAGAAAAGCTATGTGCGGAATTGCTGGAGCAATAAGCTTTAAAGAAGATATGCGCGAGGATATGAAGGTCTACGAGAAAATGCAGAGCGCCCTTCTTCGCCGTGGTCCCGATCAGCGCGGAATGTCGCTGTTCCGCGAAGCCGCCCTGATACACACACGCCTTGCTGTCATCGACATAAACGGCGGCAGACAGCCCATGAGCTTCGGGAAGTACACCATAGTCTACAACGGCGAACTCTACAACACAGCCGAGCTCCGCATCGAGCTGGAGAGCGAATTTGAGTTTACAACACGTTCCGACACCGAGGTAGTGCTGAAAAGCTACATAAAATGGGGAAACTCCTGCGTTGACCGCTTCAACGGCATTTTTGCCTTTGCAGTCTACGACGAGGCAGAGCACCGCGTATTCCTTGCACGGGACAGAATAGGCGTAAAACCGCTGTTTTACTACAAGAGCGACCGCAAGCTCATATTCTCCTCGGAGCTCCCCGCTCTGTTGGAGCACCCCGATATTCCCCATGAAATTGACGAATACGGCGCTGCGGAGCTCCTCCTAATGGCACCTGGACGTACTATGGGCTGCGGAATTATCCGCGGCGTTGAGGAGCTGAAGCCGGGCTGGTGCGGATATTACTCCCCCGACGGTCTGAAGCTGTGGGAGTACTGGCGGCTCAGAGCCTGTGAGCTCCACGAGAGCTTTGAGCAGACCGCCGAGCACGTCCGCCAGCTCGTTCTTGACTCCATAAAACGTCAGCTCGTATCCGACGTGCCCGTCTGCACCTTCCTTTCGGGCGGACTTGATTCCAGCCTTATATCCTCAGTCGCAGCTGCGGAGATGAAAAAACAGGGCAGGCGCCTGACCACATTCTCCGTGGACTACCGCGACAACGGCAAATACTTCCGGAAGAGCCATTTCCAGCCCGACAGCGATCCTGAGTACATCACCTGCATGGCTGAATACCTCGGCTCCGACCACCACTGGACTGTGATAGATACTCCCGAGCTTATAGAAGCTCTCGATGAAGCCACCGAAGCCCGCGGACTGCCCGGAATGGCGGATGTTGACGCTTCTCTGCTGCTTTTCTGCCGCGAGATAAAGAAGCATGGCACAGTGGCTCTTTCGGGCGAGTGCGCCGACGAGATATTCGGCGGCTATCCCTGGTACAGGGATAAGGATATCCGCATGACGGACGGTTTCCCGTGGGCTCAGAGCACCGCCTACCGAAAGCGTTTCCTTTGCGATGAATACGCTGAGCGCATAAACGCCGAGGAGTATGTCTACTCCGCCTACAGGACTACAGCTGACTATGCGGAAAAGCTCAGCACGGACAGTCCCCTGGAGTACCGTATGCGTGAAATGACGCAGCTGAATTTCCACTGGTTCATGCAGACCCTCCTTGACCGCAAGGACAGAATGTCCATGTACAGCGGACTTGAAGTCCGCGTGCCTTTCTGCGACTACCGCATAGCCGAGTACCTCTACAACGTGCCGTGGGAGTACAAGGACTACAAAGGCAGAGAAAAAGGACTTCTCCGCGAAGCCATGAAGAAATGGCTTCCCGAAAAAGTCCTGTGGCGCAAGAAAAGCCCCTACCCAAAGACCCATAATCCTGCGTTCCTGGCAGGAGTTACGGAAAAGCTCCGCAGTATACTGGATAACGGCGGAGAAAAGCTGACGCAGCTCGTCAGGCGCGAGGAACTGGAAAAGCTTCTGCGCCATGAAGAAAGCGTACAGTGGTACGGTCAGCTAATGAATCTTCCGCAGACCATAGCCTATTTCATACAGTTGAACTACTGGCTGGAAAGGTTCGACATAAGGCTGAAATAAAAAGGAGCTCCCGAAACAGGAGCTCCGCACGATCATTTCAGATCAGACTTATTAAATATAAGTATACCGCCGATAGTTGCAACAACAAAAATTGCAAGGTCGGCAAGAAGTATCACAGGCAGATGCTCGGGGATCTCGGTATATCCGTATTCCACGATATTCACCTGATAGCTGGGTACTATCTCCATAATGAGATTTTTGATTTTTTCGCTCTTAACAAAAAGCAGGAATGCTGACAGCATGGACACGATATAGTGCATGGTGAGCGAAATAACAAAGCCGCCCACATTCTTCATGGAGTTGCAAAGGAACACGATAACTGCCGTAAAAGCAAGCTGTATAGCCAATGCAACAAGCATATTCACAAATACCGCCTTTGAGGGGAACTCCTGAAAGCCCATAAGTATGCCGCCGAGACCGATGACCGTCAGCCAGAACGCCAGCTGATAGATAACAGCTACCGTAACAGAAACGATAAGGCTTGCAATATAGATATTCGTTCTCGAATGGCCCACGATTATCTTGTTTCTGATAGTATTGTTGCGGAAATCCTGCACAATGAGAAGTCCTGCCGTTATGCTGATAAGAAGCGGCATTGTACCCGTCATCATAAACAGCATCCCGTCAGCCTTAGGCGAGGCGTCATCGCCAAAAGCTCCCGAAAGAATAGTTACAAGGGTAAGAATGAACGCCGCAACGCCCACAATTACTGCAAGAACGATGTAAAATCTCTTGCCCTTGAATAGTCGTCTGTAGCCTTCTGCGAGTAAATTAGCCATTACGAACACCTCCTACAAGTCCCATGAAGTAGTTTTCGAGGCTTTCGTGGTGCTCACTCATGGATTTGACATAGCAATTCTTTTCATTCAGCGCAAGTACAAGTGGCGTTACCTCCATAGGAGTGAAGATATCCGCCTCATTTGGCGAGTAAACTCTGTATTCCAGCCCCTTTTCATCAAGCACCTCTGCAAGGAGCTTCGTATCATTGACATTGAGATGAACTGAGCGTCGGCTGACTTTTTCAAGCTCCTCTGCGCTCATTTCCTTAATAACATGACCTTGCTCGATAAAGCCGTAATGTGTGGCAAGACGCGAGAGCTCATCAAGTATATGGCTGGAAATAAGGATAGTAATACCCTTTTCGCGGTTGAGCTTGAGAATCATCTCGCGGACCTCCATGATTCCCTGTGGATCGAGGCCGTTTATAGGCTCGTCCAGCACGAGAAACTCTGGGTCGCCCACAAGAGAAAACGCAATACCCAGTCTCTGACGCATACCGAGGGAAAAATTCTTGGCTTTTTTCTTTCCGGTATTAGCAAGGCCAACCAGCTTGAGGATATCGTCCAGCTTTTCGTCGGAAATACCGAGAGCCTTTGTCTGCTGAATGAGGTTATCCTTTGCAGTCATTTCCGGGTGGAGCGAAGGTGTTTCAACAACAGCTCCGATTTTTCTGCGAACTTCAAGAAGCTTACTGTCGTTGTTCTTCACGCCGAAGAGTGAATAGCTGCCCGAGGTTGGATTGTTCAGTCCTGTAATTATACGTATAAGCGTAGTCTTACCTGCACCGTTCCTGCCGACCATACCGTATATAGCACCTTTCGGCACATTTATGGTGAGGTCGTTAAGGGCTTTGAACTTGCCGTAGGACTTGGACAAATTCTCGGTCTGCAGAATGTGATCCATATTGTCACCTTCCTATTTTGTTTATTTTCTAACAAAGTATCATTATACAAAAAGGCGGCCCTGCATAAAGCACGACCGCCTATAGTCGTTATATCAAATCGGTACGAACTGAATTATTCGTTGATCTTTGTAACAACGCCTGAACCAACTGTTCTACCACCCTCACGGATAGCGAAACGGAGTCCCTCTTCGATAGCGATAGGAGTGATGAGCTCAACGTCCATAGCAACGTTATCGCCAGGCATACACATTTCCTTGTCAGCAGGAAGAGTTACAACACCTGTAACGTCAGTTGTTCTGAAGTAGAACTGAGGTCTGTAGTTGTTGAAGAAAGGAGTATGACGGCCGCCCTCTTCCTTCTTCAGTACGTAAACCTGACCAGAGAACTTTGTGTGTGGGTGGATTGAGCCGGGCTTACAAAGAACCTGTCCACGCTCAACCTGGTCTCTTGTGATACCACGGAGAAGAGCACCAACGTTATCACCAGCCTCACAGAAGTCAAGAGTCTTTCTGAACATTTCAAGACCTGTAACAACTGTGTTGAGCTTCTCGTCAGAAAGACCAACGATCTCAACAGGCTCGTTTACGTTGAGCTTTCCACGCTCTACTCTACCTGTAACAACAGTACCACGACCGGAAATTGTCATAGTATCCTCGATAGGCATAAGGAAAGGCTTAGCATCGTCTCTCTCAGGGCTTGGGATGAACTCATCTACAGCGTCCATGAGATCGAGGATAGGCTTGTAAGCAGGATCGTTAAGATCATCCGGAGCTTCGAGAGCCTTAAGAGCAGAACCCTTGATGATAGGTGTATCATCGCCAGGGAAGTCATAGCTTGAGAGAAGGTCACGGATGTCCATCTCAACGAGCTCGAGGAGCTCTTCGTCGTCAACCTGATCAGCCTTGTTCATGAATACAACGATTGCAGGAACGCCAACCTGACGAGCGAGAAGGATGTGCTCTCTTGTCTGAGCCATAGGACCATCAGAAGCAGCAACAACGAGGATAGCACCATCCATCTGAGCAGCACCTGTGATCATGTTCTTAACGTAGTCAGCGTGACCTGGGCAGTCAACGTGAGCGTAGTGACGCTTGTCTGTCTCGTACTCAACGTGAGCTGTATTGATTGTGATACCACGCTCTCTCTCTTCTGGAGCCTTATCGATCATATCGTAAGCCTCGTACTGAGCCTGACCCTTCATAGCGAGAGTCTTTGTGATAGCAGCAGTAAGAGTTGTCTTACCGTGGTCAACGTGTCCGATTGTACCAATGTTTACATGGGGTTTAGTTCTTTCAAATTTAGCCTTAGCCATTGGGAAATTCCTCCTTAGAATAGATTTCAGAAATCTGTATATATTATTATATCAGATTATTTTGGTAAATTCAAGTGTTTCGGTAAAAAAATTATAGCAGAAACACGTGATTTTATTGATTATGCCCGTTTCAAGCATTATTCCGCATAAAACGGGCGGATATATCAATTAGTTCTTAGCTCTGTTAGCCATGATCTTCTCAGCGATGCTCTTCGGAACTTCCTCATAGCTGTGAGGCTCCATTGTGTACTGTCCACGACCCTGAGTATTTGAACGGAGGTCGCTTGTGTAACCGAACATTTCTGAAAGTGGAACGAGTGCGTCTACCTGGATAGAGCCTGATCTTGACTCCTGTCCCTGGATCTGTCCACGACGTGAGCTGAGGTCACCGATAACTGTTCCGAGGTAATCATCAGGAACGATAACTGCAACCTTCATAACAGGCTCCATGAGAACTGCGTTAGCCTGCTTGAGAGCTTCCTTGAAAGCGATAGAACCGGCGATCTTGAATGCCATTTCAGACGAGTCAACTTCGTGGTATGATCCGTCATAAAGCTCTACCTTAACGTCAACTACCTCGTAGCCTGCAAGGATACCTGCCTTCATAGCGCCCTGGATACCTGCGTCAACAGCAGGGATGTACTCCTTCGGGATAGAACCGCCGACAACAGCATTTGTGAACTCATAGCCCTTACCGGACTCGTTGGGAGATACTCTGATCTTAACGTGACCGTACTGACCTGAACCACCTGACTGCTTCTTGTACTTGTAGTCGATATCTGCATTGCCCTTGATAGTTTCCTTGTATGCAACCTGAGGAGCGCCGACATTAGCTTCTACCTTGAACTCACGGAGGAGACGGTCAACGATAATGTCGAGGTGAAGCTCACCCATACCTGCGATGATAGTCTGACCGGTCTCTTCGTCTGTCCATGTCTTGAAGGTAGGATCCTCTTCAGCAAGCTTTGCGAGAGCGATGCCCATCTTTTCCTGACCTGCCTTTGTCTTTGGCTCGATAGCGAGCTGGATAACAGGCTCCGGGAATTCCATGGATTCGAGAATGATCGGGTGCTTTTCATCACAGAGTGTGTCACCTGTGGTTGTATTCTTAAGACCAACAGCTGCAGCGATATCGCCTGAGTAAACAGTTGTGAGGTCTTTTCTGTGGTTAGCGTGCATCTGAACGATACGTCCGAAACGCTCCTTGCTGTCCTTGGTAGCGTTGAGAACTGAGTCGCCCTGATTTACGACACCTGAGTAAACACGGAAGAACGCAAGCTTACCAACGAACGGGTCAGTAGCGATCTTGAATGCGAGAGCTGAGAACGGCTCGCTGTCGGAAGAAGGTCTCTCCTCCTCCTGCTCGGTGTCGGGATTTACGCCCTTGATAGCGGGAACGTCCAGCGGTGAAGGCATATAGTCGATGATAGCATCGAGAAGCTTCTGAACGCCCTTGTTCTTGTAAGAAGTACCGCAGCAGACAGGAACCATGTGGTTAGCGATGGTAGCCTTTCTGATGCAGGTCTTGATCTCTTCCTGAGTAAGCTCGCCCTCTTCGAAATACTTCTCCATGAGTGCTTCGTCCTGCTCAGCAACGTGCTCGACCATTTCATCGTGGTACTTCTGTGCGATCTCCTTCATATCGTCGGGGATATCCTCAACCTTGATATCTGTACCGAGATCGTTTGTATAGATGTAAGCCTTCATTTCAACGAGGTCAATAAGTCCTGTGAATGAGTCCTCAGCGCCGATAGGGAGCTGTATCGGAACGGCATTACACTTAAGTCTGTCCTTCATCATGTCGATAACATGATAGAAATCAGCACCCATAATGTCCATCTTATTTACATAAGCCATACGGGGTACCTTGTAGTTGTCAGCCTGTCTCCAAACGGTTTCAGACTGCGGCTCAACACCGCCCTTAGCACAAAGAACTGTTACAGAGCCGTCGAGTACACGGAGTGAACGCTCAACCTCAACTGTAAAGTCAACGTGGCCGGGTGTATCAATGATGTTAAGTCTGTGGCCTGCCCAGTAGCAAGTAGTAGCAGCTGAAGTAATTGTGATACCTCTCTCCTGCTCCTGCTCCATCCAGTCCATAGTAGCGGAACCTTCGTGTGTTTCACCGATCTTGTGGTTAACACCTGTATAGAAAAGGATACGCTCTGTGGTAGTGGTCTTACCTGCGTCAATGTGGGCCATTATGCCGATATTTCTTGTATTTTCAAGTGAACAATCTCTTGACATAATTTACTCCTTTTACAATGACGCTTACCAGCGGTAGTGTGCAAACGCCTTGTTTGCCTCTGCCATCTTGTGAGTATCGTCACGCTTCTTGCAGGCACCGCCTGTGCCGTTGAGAGCGTCGAGGATCTCACCTGCGAGTCTTTCCTTCATTGTCTTCTCGTTTCTCTCTCTGGAATACTTTGTGATCCAGCGAAGTCCGAGAGTCTGACGTCTTTCGGGACGAACCTCCATAGGAACCTGGTAAGTTGCACCGCCGAGACGGCGAGCCTTTACCTCGAGTTCAGGCATGATATTTTCCATAGCCTGCTCGAACACCTCAAGAGCGTCCTTGCCTGTCTTTTCAGCTACGATCTCAAATGCACCGTAAACTATTTTCTGCGCTACGCCCTTCTTACCGTCCAACATGATATTGTTGATCAGACGTGTAACGAGCTTTGAATTGTATACAGGATCCTGTAATACATCACGCTTTGCGATTTTACCTCTTCTTGGCATTTTCGCTTCCCTCCTTCATATAGATTGATGAATTCATAGGTACTCAAACCTTGTCGGTTACTGCCGTATATCGGCGTATCTTCGCCGACAGGTGTGTCAGGAGCCAATGCAGAGGATCTATCGAACTTAATCTATATGATCTCCGCATTACCCTGCGGTAGTAGTTAGCCTATATTGATTAATGAACGGCTTTTCATGCAGTCAGCCGCAGACTGCTGTGAAGTATGCTCTTACTTCTGCTTGGGCTTCTTGGCACCGTACTTGGAACGAGCCTGGTTACGGTTAGCAACACCCTGAGCGTCAAGAGTACCTCTGATGATGTGGTAACGCACACCAGGGAGATCCTTAACACGTCCGCCTCTGATGAGAACGACGCTGTGCTCCTGAAGGTTATGACCGATACCGGGAATGTAAGAAGTAACTTCGTAACCGTTTGTGAGCTTAACTCTGGCGATCTTTCTCATAGCTGAGTTAGGCTTCTTAGGTGTAGCAGTTCTAACAGCAGTGCAAACGCCTCTCTTCTGAGGTGAGCTCTGGTTGATCTGTGTCTTCTTCTTTGCATTGTAACCCTTCTGGAGAGCAGGAGCTGTTGACTTTGTCTCAAGATCCTTTCTACCCTTACGAACGAGCTGGTTAAATGTAGGCATATTTTTCCTCCTTTTCATTATAATAATGTGCCGCCACCCTCAAAAGGGTATAAAATCAGCGCACTGAAATATTATAACCCAAAAAAAGCGGCTTGTCAAGGGTATACCTTAAAAAGCCGTCTTTTTTGTCATTTTTCCCATTAACAGCGTTGTTTTCGCCGTGGATACTTAGCTATTTTTTCAGCCACTCCTGCATATCCGATGCTTTTCCTCCGCTTGAAAGGTAAGCGTAGAACGAAAGCACCTTTGAAGCGTCGACTGCGTCGGTAACTCCGTTGCCGTCGATATCAGCCGCCTTTATCTGCTCACTGCTGAATTTTCTCATCTTTCCCGAAGACAGAGCCGCATATTCCGAAAGGATAAGGCTTGCGTCCACAGCGTCAACGAGTCCGTTGTGGTTTACATCGCCCATTTTCCAGCCGTCAGGCATATCCGAGCCCTTCACCGTCGTCGTGACAGTTGTCGTCTGCGGAGCCTTTGTCGTGGTCGCGGAAGTGGTCTTTCGCGTAGTTGTTGTGGTAGTGCTTGTCGTGGTTGAAGTAGTCCTCTTTGTCGTAGTTGAGGTAGTCGTTGTCTTTCTGGTGGTAGTTGAGGTCGTTGTACTGCTCGTCGTAGTCGTTGTACGCTTTGCAGTGGTCGAAGTTGTGGTTGTTTTTCTCGTTGTAGTCGTGGTAGTCTTTGAAGTAGTTGTTGTCGTTTTCTTTGTCGTAGTAGTTGTTGTTGTAGTCGTTCTCTTTGTCGTAGTAGTTGTCGTGGTGGTTTTCACCGCAGTCGTGGTCGTGGTAGTCGTTGTCACAGGTCTGAGCACCCTCACATCAAAGCTTACGGAATCCCACTGATCCCCCTCACTGTATGTGAGCTTTATGTAATGGAATCCGGGAGTCGTTGCATCATAGTCGGTCTCCAGCCGTACCTTCCCGTCGGTCATGGGAACGACCTCGGAAACTCTCCTCTTGTCATCTGTAATATGACCTATCCTTACCAAGCCGTCGCTGAGATCAAGCTGCTCGCCGTAAGCATAAACGAGCTTGCCGGGCTTGGATTCAACTTCTATGAACGGCTTTGGTGGCTTCGGAGCCGTTGTTGCGGCAGTCGTAGTGGTCGTCGTGGTCGTCGTAGTCGTCTTTTTCGCAGTAGTTGTGGTCGTTGTCACAGGTCTCAGCACCCTCACATCGAAGCTGACGGAATCCCACTGATTGCCGTCGCGGTATGTGAGCTTTATGTAATGGAATCCCGGAGTCGTGGATTCAAAATCGGTCTCCAGCTGGACTCTCCTGTCGGTCATGGGAACAGTTTCGGAAGTCCTTTTTCCGTCGCTGCCGATACGTCCTATCCTTACAGTTCCGCCGCTGAGATCAAGCTGCTCACCGTAAGCGTATTCCTTCTTGTCAGGCTGCTTTTCGACCTCGATAAACGGCTTCGGCGCCTGAGTCGTCGTTGTAAGAGAAGTAGTTGTGGTAGTAGTCGTTGTTGTGGTGGTCGTTGACGTAGTCACCGGCGAAGTCACCTCTACGTCAAGCTCCGCAGAAGCCGAAGAGCCCATATAAGTAAAGGTAAATCTCAGCTTGTACTTTCCGGGGCGCATACTGTCGAAGCCGTTCCTGTCAAGCTGAATGCCATAGCGCCCGAAATCGGTATTTCCCATGCCGATCTCTTCGAGATCGAACGTCCTTGACGCGCCGTCGCTGTACTTCTCCGTATATGAGCGTTTGAGCCTTCCGCCGTTAAGGTTTAGCTGCTCGCCCATCGTGTACACCGTCTTGTACGGCTTCAGCACTATATCAAGACCTGCGCTGACGCTTACGACATACGGTGCAGTTGTAGTCGTCGTTGTCGTGGTAGTTGTGGTTGTGGTAGTCGTTGTTGTCGTTGCGGCAGGAGTTTTTACCTCCACGTCGAGTTCCGCAGAAGCCGATGAACCACTATAATTGAATGTAAATCTCAGCCTGTATTTTCCGGGACGCATACTGTCGAAGCCGTTTCGGTCGAGCTGTATGCCATAGCGCCCGAAATCAGTATTTTCCATACCTATCTCGTCGAGCTCCACAGTTCTCTGAGTTCCGTCGCTGTACTTTTCCGTGTATGAGCGTTTAAGTCTGCCGCCGCTGAGGTTGAGCTGCTCGCCCATGTTATACTCGGTCTTATAGGGCTTGAGAACTATATCGAGCCCTGCGATGACGTTTACGACATAAGCCGCAGTCGTTGTGGTAGTAGTAACGGGCGGCTGCCATTGAGTAGTGGTCACAGACTGCCTTGTCGTGGTCTGCACAGACGGTCCCGAGCCCAGCGACTGGAATCTGTAGCCGTATGCATTGGCGAAGCTCTGAGCCTTTGAACCGTTATAGCCGCAGATAACTCCGTTATAGTAATAATTCGGGTCATACTGCGAGCCGCTGTTGCTTATAGTCTCTTTTCCGCCTCTTATCTCGGTATTTGCACCGTAAATGTTGACAGTCTGCAGCGATGAGCAGTTCTTGAAAGCGCCCTTGCCCAGAAACTCAACATTCGCAGGTACATCAACGGAACGCAGCGAGGTACAGTTCGAGAAAGCTATTCTTCCGATATATGTTGCTGTGGACGGTATGGTCACTTTTGTCAGCCTGCTCATATTTGCAAAGGCGCAGGGAGCTACCGTCGTTACTCCCTCTGCGATCCTTACCTCTGTTATATGGCTGCTGTCAGCTATCCACGGAGCTGCGGCAATGACCTCGAATTCGTACATTTCTCCGCTTCCCGTAATACTGAGCTTGTCTCCCTGCAGCTCCCAGTAGACATTATCTCCGCATTTTCCCGATGTGGCTGCTGCGACATTCTGCGTAATTCCGATATCTGCCACCTTTGTGCCAAAAGCCGAGACAGAGGGATCGGTCATCATTGAGAAGCTCATAACTGCCGACAATAAAGCGGCGACTATCTTTTTCATGCTCTATTCTCCAATCCGATATTTATCTTTTTATCTGATCACTCAGACGTTTATTTTTTAATAAACTCCGATAACGTCACTTTCTGTCCGCTTCCCGACGATGCATACGCATAGTACGAGAGTATCTTTGAAGCATCAACCGCGTCGATATAGCTGTTATTGTCTACATTTGCCGCTTTTTTCTGCTTATCATTGAAGCTTCCCTTCAAATTCGATGATACTTTGGCATATTCCGAGAGTACCATGCTCGCGTCGACTGCGTCGATGTAATTATCGCCGTTGACGTCGCCGAGACTGTAGTCCTTGTCAGGAGGTGCAGTGTTTGTTGTGGTCGTTGCCGAAGTCGTTGCTGTAGTAGTTGTTGTGGTTTTTGAAGTTGTAGTCGTAGTCGTGGTGGTTGTAGTTGTCGTTGTTGTAGTGGTCGTAGTCTCGCTCTGCGCCGAGCCTGTGGTCTGGAAATTGATATTATATGCGTTTGCGTAGCTCTGAGCCTTTGAGCCGCTTACACCGTATATGGTTCCGCTGAATGTATAATTCGAGTCGTACTGCGTACCCGTATTGGTAATGGTCTCTTTTCCTCCCCTGACCTCGGTATCCTTGCCATAAAAGGTTATCGACCTCAGAGAGGAGCAGTTCTTGAAGGCACCCTTTCCAAGAAATTCAACTCCTGCAGGCACCTCCACCGAAGTGATGGAGCTGCAGTTGGAAAAGGCTATCCTTCCGATATATTTTGCTGTGGAAGGAATGGTCACCTTTGTCATCTTGCTCATATTTGCAAAAGCGCACGGCGCTACCGTGGTAACCCCCTCTGCAATGCTGACCTCCGTTACAACGCTTCTCTGCGTATTCCACGGAGCTGCGGCAATCGCCTCGAATTCGTACATCTCGCCGCTGCCTGTGATGACAAGCTTTGTTCCCTGGAGCTCCCAGTAGACGTTGTCTCCGCATTTTCCCGAAGTCTCTCCTGCGTCGACAGTCCCTGCGAGCCCGATATCAGCAAGATTTGCCTCCGCTGCCGTAACGGGCAGGGCCGTCAGCAGAGAAACTCCCACAGCCGCCGATATCAACGTGGATATTAATTTTTTCATTTGTATTCCTCCTTTTCAGACCATTGCTGCCTCCCCAAGCGGCAACAGCCATAATATACTCACCTTTTTCTCGGTACGAAAAGCATAATGAGAGGATATATCTCCAGACGGCCGAGAAGCATATCAAAGCAGAGGACTACCTTGGAAAAGGCATTAAGTCCGCTGAGATTGCCTGCAGGACCGAATCTTCCCACACCGAAACCTATATTGTTCATACAGGTTATAACTGCCGATGTGGATTCCTCAATGGTAAAGCCGTTGAGAGTTACCAGAAGCACAGATATGCACATCAGCATGATGAACAGTATGAGATAATTGCTGACACCGCGCACTACGTCCTTTTCCACGGGCTTGCCGTCCATTTTGACAGTTGCCACCGCGCGCGGATTCGTAATGTATTTGAGTTCCTTGATACCTGTCTTTATGAGTATCATTATTCTCGAGACCTTCATACCGCCGCCTGTGGAGCCTGCGCATGAGCCCACGAACATGAGCATGAGCAGCAGAGTCTGCGAGAAAACAGGCCATTTCGCCGTATCTGTGGTGGAAAAGCCTGCCGAAGTGATCGTCGAAGCTACCATAAAGAAAGTATGTCTAAGGGTATCGCCAACTCCGTCGTAGAGCTTGTGTACATTTATGGCGATTATCGTTGTAGCTGCGATGATAACGCCGAAATACGTCCTTACCTCCTCGTTTTTGTAGGCAAGCGAAAACTTCTTTATGAGGAGATAGTAGTAAAGGTTGAAATTGACACCGAAAAGAATAATAAATGTTGCGACCACCATTTCGATGTAAACGCTGTTGTAGTGTCCTATGCTGTCTCCCCATATGGAGAATCCGCCCGTACCTGCCGACGAGCAGGCGTGTATGACCGCGTCATACAGCGGCATTCCGCCAAGCATGAGAAGTATGGCTTCCGAAACGGTAAGGGTTATGTAGATACCGTAGAGTATACGCGCCGAAAAGCGTGATTTTGAAACAAGTCTGCCCACCTTCGGTCCCGCGCACTCCGCACGCATCATATGCATGGTACGCGAATCGTTGCTGGACATAATGGCAAGCACAAACATAAGTACTCCCATACCGCCCAGCCAGTGGGTAAAGGCTCGCCAGAAGAGACACGACTTCGTCATGGCTTCAACGTCCGAAAGTATGGTCGCGCCTGTTGTGGTAAAGCCCGAAACTGTCTCAAAAAGGGCGCTCGGGTAGTCCTTTATCTCCCCCGAGATAACAAAGGGCAGAGCTCCTATACATGACATGGTCACCCATGAAGCCGCAACGCTGACGAAGCCCTCCATCGAGTATACCGCATTGTTTTTCGGCTTTGACAAAGTAAAGCCGAAGCCTATCGCCATTGTTATGAGGAAAGGTATCCCGAACGAGGCGATAACGTGTTTTTCCCCGTAAATAAAACCCACGATTATGGGCAGGAGCATGAAAAGTCCCACGACTTTCAGTATCTGACCCATAACATAAGATATCATTCTGTAATTCATAAGATGTAAAATGCACTCCTCAATCAAAAATATTGCTAAGGTCGTGCATTCCCTTTGTGGTAGTCACGACAACAACGCTGTCATTTAACATAAGGCAGTCGTCGCCCTTGGGTATGATGAGGTCGTTGCCTCTTACGATACTTGCTATAAGGATACCGCTCCTGAGCTTCAGCTTTTTCAGCGGTACCTCAACATAGTCCTTCTTGTCGCGGACTACGAACTCTATAGCCTCAAGCCTGTCATTGACCAGTCTGTACAGCGTAGTTACGTTGTTTCCGAGAGAATTCTGCTTTGCGCGGACGTACTGCAATATCTGGTTTACCGTGATAGTCTTCGGCGAGATGATACTGTCAAGGTCAAGGGTGTCGGAAAGCTGCATGAGGGACATCCTGTTTACCTTTGTTACCACCTTTTCAACTCCGTTGTTCTTGGCAAGGAGCGAAAGAAGGATATTCTCCTCGTCGATACCCGTAAGGGTAACAACTGCGTCTGCGTCGTAAACACGCTCCTCCTCGAGGATATCATGGTCGGTACCGTCGGCGCATGAGATATCCACCTTGTTGAGCCTTTCCGAGAGTTCAAGACAGCGGTCACGGTCTATCTCGATGATCTTGACCTTTACGCCCATTTCTATGAGCTGCTGTGCAAGATGATAAGCCACGCGTCCGCCGCCGATGAGAACAGCTCTCTTTACGCGCTTTTCGCGGTATGCGGCACTTATGCTCTTGAAGAACTTGACCATATTGCTGTGTGAAGCGGTCATGTGTATCTTGTCACCTGCGCGGAGCACGAAGTTTCCGTTAGGTATGGTCAGCTCGTCACCGCGCTGTACGGCGCAGATGAGAACGTCGAGCCTGAGCCTGCGTGAGAGCTGACTGAGGGCAACTCCGTCAAGGATACTGCCGCTGGTTATGCGTATCTCCGCAAGATCCACCCTGCCCTTTGCAAATGACTCTATATTTATAGCCTCGGGATAACGAAGCACCTTTGCTATCTCGTTTGCGGCGTTGTAATCGGGATTTACCATCATGCTGATACCCAGCTCCTCACGCATGAATACCAGCTGCTTATCGAATTCGGGGCTACGTACACGGGCGATACAGTGACGGACGCCCATTTTCTTGGCGATAAGACAGGTAAGGATATTCACCTCGTCCGAAGCGGTAACTGCTATCATGATATTTGCCTTGGAGACATTGGCTTCCTCGAGTATCTCAGTCTGAAGGCAGTTGCCTACTATGCCCATGACGTCGAAATCATTTGAAGCCGCTTCAACAAGGGTCTCCTTCTTATCAATAATGGTGATATTGTGTTCGCTGCTGAGTACTTCGGCAAGTGAAGAGCCGACCTTTCCGCAGCCTACGATTATAATATCCATAATTCCTCCGTAACAGAATGTATATAAAACCGATATGATTGCTAAAGCCATAAATAAGGGCAACAGCAGAAACAGTTACCCAGTTTATAATTATTATAATCCTGTCAAGATTTTTTGTCAATAGAATGAGTGTTAAGAAACAGTGAATTATCCCCGTTTTTTCCGAATCCTCTCACTTAGCCCTGTACTGCTCCTCCAGCCATTTTATCATGGCGTCGAAGCCCTCCTGATTATTGTCGAACTCCTCCTCATGCTCTATCTCGGCTTTCATGGAGCAGAGCCTTCCGTGCCAGGTCATGCATTTCAGCTTCTCGCCGTTGCATATCTTATAGGCAAAATCGCCCTTGCTGCCCGAAAAGTCGTTGCCGCTCTCAAAATAATAGTACTTCGGTATCTCAAATATCTCGGAAACGCTCATATCGCGGAGCTCCTTTCAAAAAAATCTATCGCCATGTCGAGGCTTTCGTATACCGCCGAGAGCTTTGGTTCGAGCTCCTTGTCGGGCTGAGTCATATCGGGTATCATTATGGCGTGACAGCCTGCCGCATGAGCGGCGGTTATGCCGTTGGGCGAGTCCTCGAAGGCTACGCAGACCTGCGGCGGAAGATCAAGCTCCCTTGCGGCAGTCAGGTAGATATCAGGGTCGGGCTTGCCGTTGGTTATCATATCTCCGCATACCATAGCCGAGAAATAGTCATAAGCTCCGATGATATGGAGATACTCCTCAGTCCTGTTGCTGGGAGTAGCCGTTGCGACCGCCATTTTTATGCCCCTGTCGCGGAGATAGTCCAGCAGGGTGAAAAGCCCTTTTTTCACCTCTATGCCGTTCTCCTTTATGTATTCCCGCATGAGCTCGGTGCGGTGAGCGCGTATCTCCTCGGTAGGGCAGTCCTCCCCGAGAAAGCTCTTTATCTTTGGTATGGAGTACTTCCTCGCCATACTGCGGATAGCGTAGACGTGCTCGGGCTTCATATCGTAACCGTAGTCCTTAGCCGCCAGCATCCAGAATCTGAGATAGAGCTTTTCGGTGTCTATCATAAGACCGTCCATATCGAAAATTGCGCCTTTGAGTTCTTTCATTTGCCTTTTCCTTTTCAGTGATCATTTTTAATTAGCAATTCATAATGCATAATTGTTGTGCCGTCTTACAGCGACGTATCTGACCTGCGAAGCCGAGACATTTAATTATGAATTATAAATTGTGCATTATGCATTATTCAAGAAGCAAGGGCGGAAGACTCCGCCCTGACTTCAATATAAAAGAGAATCATTACCAGTTTATCATCCAGTTGTACATACCCTCATACTGACGCGCAGAGCTGTTCCACGAGAAGTCCTGTGCCATAGCTCTCTGCACCATTTTGTCCCACTGCTTGCGGTGGTTGAAGAATACGTTCTTGGAATAGTTGATGACAGTCAGCATCTCGTCGCCGTTGAAATTAGCGAATGAGAAGCCGTTTCCCGTACCGTCGAACTCGTTGTAAGGATGTACGGTGTCCTTGAGTCCGCCTGTTTCGCGCACTATAGGCAGAGTGCCGTATCTGAGGGCGATGAGCTGTGTAAGACCGCACGGCTCGAACAGCGACGGCATGAGGATAGTATCCGCCGAAGCATATACCTTATGGGCAAGCTCGTCGTCATAGAGGATATTCGCAGACACTCTCTCGGGATACTTCCACTGATAGTGCCTGAACATATTCTCATACTTCGGGTCGCCCGTACCTATTATCACGAACTGGGTATTCTCGTCGCATATACGCTCCATAGCGTAATTGACGAGGTCAAGTCCCTTCTGGTCGGTAAGACGTGATATAATAGCTATCATGTACTTGCTCTTATCCACGGGAAGTCCCAGCTGCTCCTGCAGTTTCTGCTTGTTCTCGGCTTTTTTCGCCTTGAAGCTCTTGCCGTCGAACTTAGCAAATATCTTATCGTCATTGGCAGGGTCGAAAACCTTGTAATCTATGCCGTTGAGTATTCCCCTCAGTGAAGCCGAGCGTGCACGGAGAAGTCCGTCAAGCTGCTCGCCGTAGAAAGGATATTTTATCTCCTCGGAATAGGTCTCTGAAACCGTGGTTATATAGTCCGCATAGACTAGACCGCCCTTGAGCATATTCGCGTCCTTGTTGAACTCCAGCTTGTCCGATGTGAACATATAATCGGGCAGAGCCGTGTTGTACTTGAACGTATCTATATCCCATACTCCCTGGAATTTGAGATTATGGATAGTCATTATGGTCTTGGTAGCGCTGAAAAACGGGTTCGTTGCAAATGTGGAGTGCAGGAAAACAGGTATCAGCGAAGCCTGCCAGTCGTGACAGTGGATTATATCGGGACGGAAGCCTATAACAGGCAGTATCGCAAGAACTGCCTTGCAGAAGAAGGTAAAGCGCTCGATATCCCACCTTATATCGGGAGAATAAGGAGTATCGCACTTGAAATAGTACTCGTTGTCCACGAAATAGAACCTGATACCATTATATTCGTACTCCATGATACCGACATGGACGCCCTCGCTTCTCATGCCGTAATCCATATAGAAATGGTGAACATACTTGAATTCATTCCTGTATTTTTCGGGTATACAGGTATAATACGGCATAATAACTCTCACATCGTAGTTTTTCTTGTCGATGTACTGCGGAAGTGCGCCTACAACGTCTGCAAGACCGCCTGTCTTTATAAATGGAACACACTCTGAAGCGGCGAATAGAATATTATTCATAGCATATCTCCTTATCTGTAGTATTGTTACAGCCCCTGCCTGTAACCTCATAATTATTATATACTAATTCACGTGATTAGTCAACACAAAAATATGAACATTGCACAGCGGGCGGAAACTCTGTTAATATCAACAATAGTATTAGCAAAAATTTGTTTACTAAGTCAACATCAAAAAATATTTTTTGATATTAAACGTTTTTCCGTTTAAAAACGCCTCGCTTCAGCCCACTTATGAAAGACATAAAATAAGGACGGCATATGCCGTCCTTATAACTTTTTACTTGTCAAGGAACTCCTTGAATGTTAGATTACCGCCTGTGGAAACGTGAGCGTAGTAAGCGCTTACCTTAGATGCGTCTACTGCGTCGATAAAACCATCCCTGTCAACGTCGCATACAATTCTTTCTTCTTCGGTAGCAGTTCCGCCTGTTGAAAGTCTTGCGTATACAGCGATTATCCTTGAAGAGTCAACTGCATCAATGCGCTTATTTCCGTCAATATCACCGAGGTTCTTCTTTGTTACTGACGCTGTTTCTTTTATAGTAAAGTGCGGATCCATATCCTTCTTCACATAACCGCTGTAATCTGCGAAATCTTTGCCGTAGAATTTCAGATTTTCATAAGAAATCGTATACTCTCCGGCATCTATTCCCTCACAGCGGAATATGATCTTGCCGCTGGTAAAATCGCTCTTTTCTCTGGAAACATAGAATTTTCCGTTCTCTGAAAAATAATCGCACGAGCTCTTCCTGTCAACAATATCGATATCCATGTAATCAATTCCGACCTGATTCCAAGGCTTTCCGTTGAATAATAACTGACCTGTTACAGCCCACACAGGCTCATCAGAGCTGAATTCCAACTCGAATACATTGTATTCATCATTTTCATAGCCCGAAGCCGCCTTCTGACTTATCGTAACATTCTTGTCGATATTCTTCGGAAGCTTTGTAAGATTGGTAAAAAAGTCGGTAACATCTTTTTTCATCGTATAGTAAGCATAATAACGAAGGATATAATTTGAATCTTTGAAATCAACAACTCCGTCATTATTGACATCACCCTTGTCTTCAGGGAAATTATAATTTCCACGAAGGAATATTTTATTCACAAGTGTACAGTCAACAGAGGTGATTTCGCCGTCATCGTTAACGTCTGCTCTCTTGCGGAGTATTTCTTCCGTTATCTCATCAGGTGCTGATGTAGTTGTGGGAGCTGTTGTAGTGGTTGCAGTTGCAGTAGTCGTAGTTGAAGTTGAAGTCGATGTTGTTGGCTTTGCTGTGATGGTGGTCGTAGTAGTTGTTGCAGAAGCCGTTGTGGTTGTTGTTACTTCGCTCGCAGCGATAGTAAGGGTAGGATTGAAGTCCTTCTTGATATAACCCTTGTATTCTGCGAAGTCAGTTCCGTAGAATTTCAGATCTTCATAAGAAATGTTATACTCGCCTGATTTTAATCCATAGCAGTAGAATATGATCTTGCCGCTGGCAGAATCATTTTTAGTTACGTAAGCAACGAACTTGCCTTCTCCACCGCTTGTCAAGTATGAAGTCTTTTTATCTATAATTATGATTTCTTCTACTTTATAGCAAGGCTTTCCATTGAATAACAACCGACCTGATACAGCCCTGACAGGCTCATCAGAGCTGTACTCAATTTCAAATGTGCTGTATTCATCATTTTCATACCCCGAAGCCACCTTCTGACTTATCGTAACATTCTTATCAATATTCTTTGGAAGCTTGGTAAGCTTGGTAAAATAGTCGGATAAATCCATTCCTACTGAAAACTTTGCACAATATTCCATGATATAAATCGAGTCTCTGAAATCAACTATTCCATCGTTGTTTACATCACCTTTGCCGTCTTTAAGCAAATAATCCGTACTATTCACATCTTCATCAAACGTATACCTGTTTATTTTTGAGGCGTCAACATAGTCAATCTCACCATTGCCGTCAACATCTGCTCTCTTGCGGAGTATCTCTTCCGTTATCTCATCAGGCGCTGATGTAGTTGTAGTTGTGGGAGCTGTTGTAGTGGTTGCAGTTGTAGTTTTTGCTGTTGTGGTAGTAGTTGTCGCAGGCTTTGCCGTTGTTGTCGTTGTTGTTACAGGCTTTGCTGTTGTAGTTGTTGAAGTCACTGAACCTGATACAGCTGTTGTTGATGCAGCAACGGGAATATCTATGCTCAGTTCTCCGTCATTATTTACTGAAATGGTACCATTTGCCTTTATATAAGGCAGATATCGTTTCAGCGTTGAAGCGTTTACGTACTTACCGAGTCCGTTCGTAAGCAAACCTGATGCTTCGGCATAAACACTTACATCAGCACCTGTTATGGCACCGGTAATATTTACCGGCTTTCCGTTTGGTACGTAAATGCCGCCCTTTTCACCTTTAATACAGATATTGCCGCTCAGATTTACCGTACCTTTTGTCATGCACTTAAAGCCGTAATCATTATCACTTAATATCTTTCCGCCAGATATATTCACTATGCAGTCCGAAGGAGCGCCGCTGACAGCTGCTCCAAGGTCTGAGTGAATCTCTCCGCCTTTTATATTAAGAGTACCGGCAAATGTATCAGCAAGCCATACTGAATAAACGTTGTTTTTTTCATTTTCAGCAGAGGAAGCTTTCATTATTCCGCCCATAATGTTTATGACGCCGTCTTTGGTTCTTACAGAAAGAGCATGACTGTAGTATCCGATGATCTCACCGCCGTAAAAATCAAAATTACCGTCATTGATCCTTACTGTTGCACATACCGTTTTCTTATCATAGCCATAAAAGTTACCGCCATAAATGGTCAGTTTATTATATGATGTTATAAGGTTGTTATCCTCTGTGCAGATGATCGTACCTTTTTTCTGCGGATCACTGTCCCTGATTATAACATTGCTTGTGCTGCTGCATATTATCTCAGGGATATTGACTTTATGACCGTTCAGGTCAAGATCAAGCATTCCGCTTATTGTTATATAGCTTTTAGCGTCTACATCGCATTCAAGCTTATAAACACCTGCAACAGGAAGGCTGTCAGTTCTTTTCCATACTCTTTCTTCACTTTCAATGAAATTCAGCCCATTATTCTTTGCGAAAGTCTCCGCAGCTGAATCCTTGAATCCGTAAATTGTATCTATCTTGCTGCCTCGGAGAGCATTTCCGTTTATCATGGTAACTCCCAAAGGAATAAACAGCGAAGTAAACGTTGTACCCGAAAAGGCATCATTCTGTATTGCAGTTACCGAATCAGGAATATCAACTTCCTTAAGCTTTACACAATTCCTGAAAGCATTGCTGTATATCGCTGTTAAAGACTGCGGGAGAACCACTGATTCAAGCTCCTTACAATCCATAAACATACTGTTTGAATCCAATGTTACCACTGATTCGGGAATGACTACTGACTTAACAGCTGTACCGCTGAAAGCATACTGTCCGATACTTGTTACTGAATCTGGGATTATGATGCTTGTAAGTGAAGTACAGTTTTCAAATACATATTCGCCTATATGAGTTATTCCTTCTTCAATTGATACTTTTTTTATCTGATCATTATTGGCAAAAGGGCTCTTTCCATCAACATAGTCATATATAGTACCACTTCCGCTGATAATCAGGTTTCCTGCATCGTCAAGGGAATATGCCGCACTATCACCGCAAGTTCCGGCGTTAACTGATATAGCTTCTGCTTCAGCTGCTAAAACTTCATTTCTTTCATAAGTATTAAAATCAGAAACAGAGCAAGTAATAAAAAGCGCACTAAGCAAAATTGAGAATAATCTTTTTGTAATCATAATAAACCTCCTGAAATAAAAAAGTTTTGTTTGTCATACCACAAAATACATCCTAACAGCGGTTATTGAATACACATTCATTATAACAGCAAAGTGTTATACAAAACAAGTCGTTTTTTGTTAAAAGTATCAAATACCGGCCAAAAATCACCAATAAAAAACGAATGTCCCCTAAAGCGGGGACATTCGCATAAAACACTTCAAAAAACCGTAGTTTTTCTTCAATTACTTTGTGGGATCCAGTGAAGTGATCTTCTTAAGGAGATACTGCTGGATACGGAGCGCATCGTTCGATGTGATACCGGCGCTTGAGAGATCAACGTCGCCGTTCTTGCGTCCCTGCTCAGTAAGGTGCTTGGAGTCGGAACCGTTCAGACCGTACTTGTTAGGATTTGCAAGAGCCTGCATGATGATAACTGCATCTGACATATCAACTGAACCGTCACAGTTAGCGTCACCGTAAACTACATTGCCTGTAGGCTTCTGTGTTGTTTTGGTTGTGGTGGTTGTTGTCGTAGGAGGCTTTGTAGTTGTGGTGGTTGTTGTTATAACAGGAACTTCCCCTGTATTTGCATTAGCAAATGTGAATCCGTTTGAAGATGCATACTTTTCAACATTTGTATTTGGTACACCCGCAATATAGAAACCATCCTTCTTGATGTTTCCTACATAACCAACAGATTTTGTTCCCATAGACGGGTCACCCATAATTGTGATATGGTCAAGATTTGAGCAGTTTGAAAATGCACTTGCACCTACAGACTTAAGAGGATTATCAGCATTTGATTTCAGAGTAGCTTCCTTGAGAGCTGAACAGTTATTGAAAGCATTTGTGCCGACACTTACTACCTCGCCGCTTACGCTTTCAAGGCTCAGGCAATTGTTAAATGCCTTCTGTCCGATAGTACAAGGAGCAGTGAAAACAGCCTTCTTAACAGCTGTTCCTTCAAATGCACTTGTTCCGACAGATGTGATCTTGGAAAAATCAAAATCAGCAAACTTCGAGCAATTCTGGAAGCAAGTATTAGGAACACTGACAACATCAGAACCAATTGTTACCTTTTCAAGTTTTGAGCAGTTTTGGAACATTGAAGTTGTAAGCGTATTTACCTCTGCGGAAGTAAGTGAGCTGCAGCCTGCATACTGACCTACACCCTTGAATACAGTATCCTTATCAGATGAAGAATTTGTAAGGGCAGCACAGTTTGCAAATGCACCTCCGTTAATCTCCTTTGCTATAACAGCTCCCGAACCATCCAGTTTTGCTACCTGAGGAAGCTTTGAGCAGCCAGAGAATGCATTATCATAGATCTTGTCAGCTGATGTTTTAAGGTTTGCAAGCTCAGCACAGTTCTGGAACATTCCCTTTGTGATGATGTTACCGTCAAATACTGCTTCATTAAGAACAGAACAATTTGCAAATACGTTTGAGCCAACAGAGAACTTCTCAACACCATCCGAGCCAATTTTAGCTGATGTGAGCATTGCACAGTTTGAGAAAGCGTAATCGCCGATTACAACTGTACCACCTTCCATACCATCAATATCGACCTTTGTAACGGCACTCTTATCAAATGCATAAGAACCGATAGTTGATATCGTACCATTTACTTCTATATTTAATGCAGAGCAGTTCTGGAAACACTTGCTACCATAGTCCTTAGCAGAGATTTTATTGCCGCTCTCTGAAATGCTCTTAAGAGACGAACAGTTTGCAAATCCGCTGTCTTCAATAATAACCAACCCTGGCATGTTAAGAGAAGCAAGCTTTACGCAACCGCTGAAGCACTCCTTACCGATGATCGCGATTCCCTTAACATCTGCATTAACGTTCTGCAGTGAACTACAGCCTGAAAAAAGGCCTGAACTGAGCTTATTATTGCCCTCTGTTTTAATAGTTATTGTCTTAGCTGCTGTACAGTCCTTAAATACATAACCATGTGAAGAATTTGTATCACCTGGAGAATTTGTCTTATTTGTATCGTTGCTACCATACTGATCAGAGAGAAGCGTGATTTCTGTCATAGCAGTACAGCCTTCAAGAGCATTATCTCCAACTATCTTACACTTTCCAACAGAGAATGAAGTCATTGAAGTACACTTAGCGAAAGCTTTCTTTCCAATCAGCTGGCTGTCAGGAACAGAAACAGAAACAACACCTGTACAGCCTTCAAATCCACTTTCTTCGATTTCAGTAACCTTAGGATAGCTAACCTTTGTTAACTTAGGGCAATTCTTGAATGCAGCCTTCTTGATCTTTACGATCTCAGGGCTCTCAACTACAGCCTCGCCACCAGGATTCTTGAAATTGATAGTTGTAAGATTTATATCATTCTCAAACATTGAAGGTGCGATTCGCGTGAGAGATCTTGGGATATCCACACTCTGAAGTGAAGTACAATCAGCAAATACTCCGCTTCCTATACCTGTACCTGTTGTTGCATCTTCTTTTTCCCAGTCATGTACTGTTGCAGGGATACCTTCAACCTTTACAAGTGAAGTACAGCCCTGGAAGCATCCACCTGCAAGCGACTCAACACAATCATTGAATTTTATCGACTTAAGTGATGTACAGCCATAGAAGCATTCCTTGTCACACCCATTAAGAGTTTTACCAAATACAATACTCTCAATACCTGTACAGCCCTTAAAGGCGTACTTACCAAGATAAGTTATGTTATCGGCAACTACTATGCTCTTCATAGAAGTACAATTCTGGAAAGCATAATCTTCTACGCTTACCCCCTGCACATACGAAGATACATCAGTCCATGAGTTAAAGATAGGTTCAGCCAAAGGTGTGCTTGCAAATGCATAAGTACCGATACTGCTTATTAACTCAGGATGAGCAAATGTTACCTTTGTAAGCTTTGTTGCATTACAGAACTTTGAAGGAATCTCAGACATTTTATTCTGTACTGAAAGAGTCTTTAGTCCGCTACCGTCAAATGTACCTGCAGCAATATACTCTACGCTTGCAGGGATAGTTACGTCAGTGATATACTGGCATTTCTGGAATGCATTCGCACCGATATATACAACGCCTGTAAGATCGATTTCCTTTAAGTAGGAGTTATAAAAAGCACTTGCAGCAATAACGCTTGCATTTTTCTGAGCAGGTATCATACTTGAATCTAATTTAGTTAAAACCTGACTATCGATCTCGATTTCTTCGCTCATATTAACAGAAAGATTTGTATTTTTAACTTTTACAAGACAAATCCTGTACTCACCATTTAACTGAACTACCTGATATGTATTGCCATTATTTGCATCAACCCATGATGTTGCGAGGCTTTTATAAGTTAAAGTTGGTGTTGCATATACTGTTTGTGTCTCGCCGCCCTCAGCTGTATCTGCTGTTGCAGCATCTGCTACAATAAGCTTGCTGTTATCTGCATATTCAGGAGCAGACATTGAATTTAAGCCGCCTACGATAAGAGAGAGGGCTAAAATTGTTGATATTACTTTTTTCATGATTTTTTTCCTTCCCCGGATAAACTCCGTTAAAAATATTAATCCCAATATAAGAATCACATCTCATATCACTCATAATTATAGTACGTCATGCCATATTATGTCAAGTACAATAACCAAAATCGTCATTATTTCATATAGAAGCTATCCAGAGCCTATGCAAATTGTATATTATCTACTATAAACTCAGCTACAAAATGGAGAATGTGACAAATTCAATACAAATCGTAATAAATTCACTTGTGAACTAAATATGTACACGGTATAATCTACAAATAGTTATCAAAAAGCCCCTCCGAACTACATCAGAGGGGCTGAACAGACACTATTCGACCTATTACCTTTATTTATAATGTATAACTATGTAACTTATTGCCGAAGCGGCTGTTTTATCATGTGAAGTACTTCACACCGCTCTCGAATATCTTCTGATCCTTTTCGCCCTGAACGTTCTTGCAGATGAAGCTGCCCTTACGCTCGGAGTGTCCCATTTTACCGAATACACGGCCGTCGGGTGAAGTGATACCCTCAATAGCCTCTATCGAAGTATTCGGATTGTAGCGGATATCCATAGTCGGGTTGCCGTCAAGATCAACATACTGAGTTGCGATCTGACCGTTATTGGCAAGCTGCTGGATAAGGCTTGCGGGAGCTACGAAGCGTCCCTCGCCGTGTGATATCGGAACTGTATGGATATCGCCCACCTCGCAGCCGTAGAGCCACGGGCTCTTGTTGGAGGCGATACGTGTATTTACCATCATGGACTGGTGACGGTTGATAGTGTTGAAAGTAAGCGTCGGAGCGTCGTCTGCCATATCGATTATCTCGCCGTAAGGAACAAGTCCCAGCTTGATAAGCGCCTGGAAGCCGTTGCAGATACCCAGCATAAGTCCGTCACGGTTCTTGAGGAGATCATGAACTGCGTCCTTTATCTTGGGGTTGCGGAAGAATGCTGTGATGAACTTACCGCTTCCCTCAGGCTCGTCACCGCCGCTGAAGCCACCGGGGATCATGATTATCTCAGAGCGTCTTACCGCATTCTCGAAGTATCTTATGCTCTCCTCGATATCACCTGCGGAGAGGTTGCGTATAACTACTACCTCTGGCTTAGCGCCTGCCTTTTCAAAGGCTCTTGCAGTATCGTACTCGCAGTTCGTTCCCGGGAATACAGGGATAAGAACTCTCGGCTTTGCGATCTTCGTGGATGCTGCAAGCTGAATGCGGTTAGGCGATGAATATGTCTGGGGAGTCGTGTCCGTAGTCTTTATACGACACGGGAATACAGGCTCAAGCTTGCCCTCCCAAACTCTCTGGAGATTGTCGAGATTTACTGTATAGTCGAGACAGAGTATCTTGTAATCGGATATAGTCTTACCGATAACGTTCTCGCCGTTCTTTGCGTCGCCCTTGAGTTCGATGATGAATGCACCGTAGCAAGGCTTGAAGAGCTCCTTGGCACTTAATCTTGCTGTGAACTCGAAGCCCGTCTTGTTACCGAAGCACATCTTTGCGATACCCTCGGCAAATCCGCCGTATCCGTTTGTCCATACAGCGTTTGCACGGTCGTCCCTGATGATCTGCTCTACCTTGTCGAAGCAAGCCTTTATGCTGTCAAACTTAGGAAGTCCGTTCTCATCATACTCGGGAACTATTGAAATAACAGTATTTCCTGCGCCCTTGAACTCCGTTGAAACTATCTTGTCTGCCATAGCAGTCGATACTGCAAAGGAAACAAGTGTAGGAGGAACATCAATGTTCTCGAAAGTACCGGACATTGAGTCCTTGCCTCCGATAGCGCCGCAGCCCATTTCGAGCTGAGCCTTGAATGCACCGAGAAGCGCAGCCATAGGCTTGCCCCAGCGCTTAGGATCGTTCTGTGTTCTCTCGAAGTATTCCTGGAATGTGAGCCAGCACTTCTTATATGTACCGCCAGCTGCAACTACCTTAGCGATAGACTCGATAACTGCCAGCATTGCGCCGTGATAAGGCGACTTCTCGGATATATCGGGATTGTAGCCCCAGCCCATGAGTGAGCAGGTATTTGTTTCACCTGTAAGTACGGGTATCTTTGCTGCCATAGCCTGTGAAGGCGACATCTGGTATACACCGCCGAAAGGCATAAGGACTGTTCCTGCGCCGATAGTGGAGTCGAACTTCTCAATAAGCCCCTTCTGCGAGCAGACATTGAGGTTGGACATGAGCTGAGTCCATGAATCTGCGCTGTCTGCTGTATCTGTATCTGCAAGAAGCTCGGGAGCTTCTACTTCTATGTCGGTATACTTAGGAGCTCCGTTTGAGTTGAGGAACTCGCGTGAAAGGTCAACGATAGTATTTCCGTTCCATACCATTTTAAGTCTTGGCTCTTCAACAACATCTGCAACGAGAGTAGCCTCAAGGTTCTCCTTTGCAGCCTCCTCAAGGAATTTGTCAAGGTCCTCGGGAGCGATGACTACAGCCATTCTCTCCTGAGACTCGGAAATAGCTATCTCAGTGCCGTCAAGGCCGTCGTACTTCTTGGGTACAGCATTGAGGTTGATGACAAGGCCGTCTGTGAGCTCGCCGATAGCGACGGATACGCCGCCTGCGCCGAAGTCGTTGCAACGCTTTATCATTCTTGTTACCTCGGGATTGCGGAACAGTCTCTGGAGCTTTCTCTCCTCGGGAGGATTACCCTTCTGTACCTCTGCACCGCAGTGCTCGAGAGATTCAAGAGTATGCGACTTTGATGAACCTGTTGCACCGCCGCAGCCGTCGCGGCCTGTCTTTCCGCCGAGGAGAATAACGATATCTCCTGCAACGGGGCGCTCCCTGCGTATATTCTCAGCAGGAGCCGCACCGAGAACTGCGCCTATCTCCATACGCTTTGCAACGTAGCCGGGGTGATAAACCTCTGCAACATGGCCTGTTGCAAGTCCGATCTGGTTGCCGTATGAGCTGTAGCCGTTTGCAGCTCCGAGAGTTATCTTTCTCTGAGGGAGCTTGCCTGCGATAGTATCTTCAACAGGTACCAGCGGATTAGCCGCACCTGTAACACGCATTGCCTGATATACATATGAACGTCCCGAAAGCGGATCGCGGATAGCGCCGCCGAGACAGGTAGCCGCACCGCCGAAAGGCTCGATCTCTGTTGGGTGGTTATGGGTCTCGTTCTTGAACATGAGTATCCAGTCCTCGAGCTGTCCGTCGATATCCACCTTTATCTTTACGGAACAAGCATTTATCTCCTCGCTCTCGTCGAGGTCGCCCAGCTTTCCGTCAGCTTTAAGCTTCTTTGCCGCAAGTGTAGCAAGATCCATAAGGGTCATGGGCTTGTCCGTTCTGCCCAGCTCCTTGCGGACATTCACATACATATCGTATGTATCCTTTATATAAGGAGTATTTATCTTTACGTTTTCAACATTTGTAAGGAATGTGGTATGACGGCAGTGGTCAGACCAGTAGGTATCTATCATCCTTATCTCTGTGATAGTGGGGTTGCGCTTTTCCTCATTGCGGAAATAGTCCTGACAGAACTTGATATCGTCATAGTCCATGGCAAGTCCGAACTTGTCAACGAATGCATGAAGTCCGAATGCATTGAGGTTGATGAAGCCCTCAAGCTCCTCAACTGTAGTGGGGATATCATAGTTTGTATCAAGAGTCTTTACAGTTTCCAGCGAAGCCTCGCGGCTCTCAACAGGGTTGATGATATAAGCCTTGAGCTTTGCGAAGTCTGCGTCGCTGATTATACCCGAGATTATGTACACTCTTGCATTTCTCACACGGCAGCGCTCTCCCTGGCGGAGTATCTGTATACACTGCTCGCAGCTGTCGGCTCTCTGGTCGAACTGTCCGGGGAGGTACTCAACGGCAAACACTCTGTCTGTCTCGTTTACCTGCGGGAGCTCGTCATATACCACATCAACGGCAGGTTCGGAGAAAACTGTGTTTACAGCAGCCTTGAAATCCTCCTCGCTGAGCTTGTCTGCGTCGTATCTGTTGAGGATACGCACACCTGAGATATTAAGTCTGAGAGCGGTCTTGATATCGCTGAGCACAGACTGAGCCTCTACTGCAAATTCAGGCTTTTTTTCAACGTAAATTCTGAATACGGACATAATTCAGATCTCCTTTCAAGCAATTATGCATTAATACTGGTCTGTGACAAGGCTGCCGAAGCAGCAGTCGTGACCATACTCTTCTATTATAACACTTCTTATCTGATTACGCAAACTTTTTTCGGGAAATTTCCGATAAATCTTTACTAATGTATAATCAGGTGCATATCCGTGATGAAATTCTGTAGAATTTTCACGCTCAAAGAGCACAGGGACAGTCCTTCCCACCAGTGAACGCAGGTAGCCCTCCCGTGTTTCCTCTGCGGCGGCGGTCATTTCCTGCCAGCGCTGAGTTTTCACCATATCCGGGATATGTCCGTTCATCTGGTCTGCCTTTGTTCCCTTTCTACGCGAGTATCTGAACACATGGACCTTTGAGAAGCCTATCTTCTTTACGAAATCAACGGATTCCCTGTGGTCCTCACCGGTCTCCTGAGGGAATCCCACCATAACGTCAGTGGTAAACGAGCATTCAGGGAAAACTCCGCGGATATGCTCTGTGAGAGCGAGGTACTCCGCAGCGGTATACTTCCTGTTCATGGCTCTGAGAGTCTTTTCGCAGCCGCTTTGCAGTGAAAGATGGAACTGCGGACAGAACTGCGGAACAGCGGCAAGACGTCTCAGGAGAGTTCCCGACATTCTCTCGGGTTCGAGGGAACCAAGTCTTATGCGTTCCACGCCTTTTGTATTGGCACAGAGCTCCACGGCGTCCGCAAGGTCGCGTTCGATATCGCTGCCGTAGAATGCAAGGTTTATGCCCGAAAGCACTATTTCCTTCACTCCCCCTGCGGCTATGGCCTTGACCTCGTCATAGAGCAGGTCCATAGACTTAGAGCGGCAGTGTCCGCGCGCATAGGGTATCATACAGTATGAGCAGAACTGGTTGCAGCCGTCCTGTATCTTCACAAAGGCGCGGGTATTATTGTCGAATTCGGTACATCTGAGGGGCTCGAAAACGTCCCCGTCCGTATAATCGGAGAGCTGAACGATACGCGAACGATCTCTCAGGCAGCCTGCCACCAGTTTCACCATAGCTCCGCGGTCTTTGGTACCGACGATGATATCGGCTTCCTCTATCTTTTCCGCTTCCTCGCGGTTTGCCTGAGGATAGCAGCCCGTAAGGGCTATAACTGCATCGGGCAAAGCCTTTCTCAGCTTTCGGAGAGCCGTCAGTGTACGGCTGTCACCCGAAGCTGTTACGGTACATGAATTTATCACCACAGCGTCGGCTGAAAGAACTTTTTCAGCAATGACAAAGCCTGCGTCGCGGAATTGCGACTTCATGCACTCTGTTTCGTATTGATTGACCTTACATCCGAAGGTCACAAAAGATATTTTGTACATAAACCACCTTTAAATTTCTATCATATTGCATATTCCAATGTGAAATATGCACAATTTTCACTAACAATCTTTATGCACTCTACATAGTTAAATTGGTGCAAAACCTCTTCTCAGTGTCAAAGCAATTACACCATATTGACGAATTTTTGACAAACAGCTTGACACCCGTGAATATACGTGATATTATATAGTTGCGGTAAAGGAAAAGGCCGCAGAAAAAGAAATAAACAAGAAAAAAACACAGACATCTGAAACCAGGAGGTAAAGTATGACTAAAACAACTGTTAATCTTCAGGCAATCAACGACGTAAAGGATTTCGTCAACATCGTTATGAAGTACGATTTTGACATCGACCTCGTTTCCGGCAGATACGCAGTAGACGCAAAGTCTATCATGGGTATTTTCAGCCTTGACCTCTCAAAGCCAATCGAACTCGACATACACACAGATGATGCTGATAAGTTCCTCAAAGAGATCGATCGTTTCATTGCAAAGTAATCAAAAAGCAACGTAAATAAACACAAAGCAAAAGGGATATGTTCCGAAAGGAATGTATCCCTTTTCTTTTATACTTTGCTCACTGAGAGACCTTCAGCTCCCTGTGGAAGGTGTTTCCGTTGCTTGCGTCAATATATACCTCTCCTATCTTGTCGTCCTTGACGGGAACTATCCATGTAAGGACAGGTCCGCTGTAGATAGCGAGTCTCGGAACTGCGTCCTTTGATACCTTATAGTTGTCAGCCGCACACTTAACAGCCACCGCAGGCGAGACTCTCGGTTTCGTACTGAACTCCCATGTATCGGAATAGGTACTGTTGATGATTATAGGCTTATAGCCGTCGGACTTGTCAACGGTGAGCTCGATATAGCTGCCGATGACCTCCATATCGCTGTAATACTGGTCGAACCTGTAATCCAGCCTGTCGCCGTAATCGGTAGTGCCGCTGAACCTCATCTCGGAATACACATCATTGAAGCCCATTTCCTGCGAGAATGAAGCTATAAAGTCAAGAGCGGACTTTTCGTCCTTTACAGGCTCATTTCCGAGAACTCCCTGTATAAGTCTTACGGTATCGTTCTCGTCACGGGTGACGAAAGCGTCCTCCTCGCCCCTGAGCGGAGTTACCTCCTCTATAGACCTCTGCTCGACAGCCCATGTAGTGGGTCTGTCGTCCTTTTTCTCCTTATGGCTGCTCTTTTTCGCGGAACAGCCGCAAGCCAAAAGCGCACAGCAGCTCAATACCGCTGCGGCTACAGCTCTTTTATCCATTGTGCTCCCTCCGTCACATTATTGCCTGTCATAATAGCTTTTGCCGCCGTTGGGGCGAAAATACGTCCTGATATAGCCGTCTGTTGACAGTATGACGAACTCGTTGGTGGCTTCGATATAATATACCCCGTCGCCGTCCTCGGCTTCGGTCTTGTGCAGCGCCTCTGAATTGTTGATAACGTCGCTGGCGCCCTTTTCGTAATCCTTGGCAGTTCTATAGTCGAAATCGTCGGCAAACTCCTGTCCGTGCTTCTCAAAATGCTCGTTCAGGAGCTTTTTGCTGCGGAAATGATACTCCACATAGGTACCGTCCTCGCTGTCGAAAACAGAAGCAGTCTCCGTTGCAGGAGCGGAAGTCGTGGTTTTGGTGGTCTTACTGCCGTTTTTGCCTGACTTTGAAGCAGTTGTCGTCTTGTTTTTCGCTTTTGCCGAAGTAGTTTTGCCCGTTGTGGTCCTGGCAGTCTCCGCAGACGCAGAAGGCTCCTGAGTTGCCCACCCGGCTATCTCTATAGCAGTAGTAGTCACCGCAGCCTTTTCAGGCTTAACGGTAGTGGTGTTATTATCCCTGCAGCCGCCGAGCATTGAAGCGGCAAGCACCGCAGCTGCCGAAAAAGCGGCAAATATTTTTATTTCTTTCACGCCCTGCCCTCCTGACAAAAACATTGTAACTACATTATACTGCATATCTTGCAAAATATCAAGTTACAAAACAGCAAAAATCCTGAGAACCGCAAAAGTTCTCAGGATATGCTGTTATCTGAGGAAATAATGCTCAATGCCCTAAAGCATGGACTTCTCTAAGATCGTATGTCACCTCAAAGGAATCGTCGTCACACTCGCTGTAGAAGCTGTTGACGATACGGTCCGCCACAAGGCGTCCGCCGTCGTCGTCAGCGCCGATGAGCAGCACCAGTATCCTGTCCTCGCCGCATACCGTGGAAATATCTCCCCTGCGGAGACATTTGCGTATCTCCTCGGAAAGAATGCCCATCATCTGCTCCCACTTGTCATAGGAGCTTCTTCTGTGGGTACTGAGGTTGAACAGAAGTATCTGTGTGCGCTTCTGAGTACGCTCAAGGAATCTAAGTACAAATCTGAAAATATTTGTAAAATCCACTGAGCGGACGCAGTACGCGCCTGATTCGCCGTCCTTTATCTTTAAGAGGCTGTCTATAGTAATTGATCTGTGAAGATCGTTATGCGGAACTACCGTCGCAAGGGATTTGGCCCTGCGGAGAAGGAGCTGACCGCATATAGGTGTTCTTATAACATCGTCAAATCCGAGAGCCATAAGTATCTCCTGATTTTCGCAGGTACCCTCGGAGGTGAACGCAGCAACGGGTGTATTGCAATGCTTTGCAGTAGCGCGGATATTCTCGATAACCGAGCCTACAGAGCCGCTGCAATACGACTCGGAAACGATGATGATATCACAGCAATCGGGAAGCCCGTTGGAATCGGGAGCTATCACGCATTCAAAGCATGAGCCGAGATTCTTCTCCCAGTATTTAGTTTTCTTCGCACTGTCGATTATACCAGCCCTCATTGCTTCACCACCTGTTCAAAAAAAGTTCACAAGTGAATTATATCATATTCACGAAAAAGTATCAATTATCGTTTCTTACAAATTTTTCCGATTTTTTTTGGCAGTATTACCGCTTGACATAACGAAAGGGGCTTCGCTCCGTAGATAGCGGCGAAGAGAATCCGCCGCTTAGTGATCAGTTTTTCAGTGGAGCGGCGTTACCCGCAGTCTTAGCACTTGGTTCTCGGCTCCGGACACAAAAAGGCGCTCCCGAAACAACGGGAGCGCCGTGATAAGCTGCAATTATATAATCACTTGATTATTCTTACTCTGATAACGCCGTCAATTGCATTGATCTTGCCCTCAACTGTAGGAGGAACATCGCCAACCACATCGAGCATTGTGTAAGCAAAGTCCTTCTTGCTTGCGTTTACCATGTTTTCGATGTTGATACCCTCGTTGCCGACAACTGTTGTGATAGAAGCGATAGTTGTAGGAACGTTCTTGTGGATGATACAGATCTTTGTGCCTACTGCATTCATGGAAGCGTTAGGAAGATTTACACTGTTTCTGATATTGCCGTTCTCGATGTACTCGATAAGCTCCTCGGAAGCCATAACTGCACAGTTGTCCTCGCTCTCGGGAGTAGAAGCTCCGAGGTGAGGGAGAACGATAACATCGTCAACGCCGAGAACTACATCGTCAGCGAAGTCTGTTACGTACTTTGCGACCTTACCCTCAGCGATAGCCTTTACTACAGCCTCGCTGTTGATGAGCTCGCCTCTTGCGAGGTTGATAAGACGAACGCCGTCCTTCATCATAGCGATCTGCTCAGCGTCGATAGTATTCTTTGTCTGAGGAGTATAAGGCATATGTATTGTGATATAGTCACTGTTTGTATAGATATCGTTGATATCGGAAACGATCTTTACGGAAGGCTCAAGGTGAAGAGCTGCACCTACGGAGAGGTACGGGTCGTAACCGATGACCTTCATGCCGAGAGACTCAGCAGCGTTTGCGATCTTGCCGCCGATAGCGCCGAGACCGATGATACCGAGAGTCTTGCCTGCGATCTCAGGACCTGCAAACTTTGACTTTCCGCCCTCAACTGTCTTGGGAGCGTCAGGTGTGCCCTTGAGTGAAGCTGCCCATGAAGCTGCCTCAACGATCTTTCTTGAAGAAAGGAGAAGCGCACAGATAGCGAGCTCCTTAACAGCGTTTGAGTTAGCGCCGGGAGTATTGAATACACATATACCCTCCTGAGCGCAGCGCTCTACAGGGATATTGTTAACGCCTGCACCTGCACGTGCGATAGCAAGAAGATTGTCGCCGAACTGCATATCGTGCATCTTTGCCGAACGAACCATTATTGCGTCAGGATTAGCGCAGTCCTCGGATACTGAGTACTTGCTCTTGTCAAAAACGTCTGTGCCGATAGCCGAGATCTTATTTAATGTCTGGATCTTGTACATTTCAGTAAACCTCTTTCTATATTAATATTATGGAATGCATTAAAGATTATCAGGAATTCTCTTCCTCGAACTTCTTCATGAAAGCAACGAGCTTTTCAACGCCCTCGATAGGCATAGCATTGTAGATAGAAGCTCTCATACCGCCCACTGTTCTGTGGCCCTTGAGGTTCTCGAAGCCTGCTGCCTTTGACTCTGCAACGAACTTCTTGTCCAGCTCCTCATTGCCTGTGATGAAAGGAACGTTCATGAGCGAGCGGTCCTTCTTCTCAACAGTGCCCTTGAACATCTTGCTGCTGTCGAGGAAATCGTAAAGGATCTTAGCCTTCTTCTCGTTGTGCTTCTTCATAGCCTCGAGGCCGCCCATCTTCTTGATCCACTTGAATACCTTGCCGCATACGTAGATACCGTAGCATGGAGGAGTATTGTAGAGAGACTCGTTGTCAGCCTGAATCTTCCAGTCCATCATAGTAGGTGTGCACTTGAGTGCGGGACCGTCAGCGATGAGGTCCTCACGAACGATGATGATCTGAACGCCTGAAGGACCAACGTTCTTCTGAACGCCGCCATAGATAACGCCGTACTTTGTTACGTCAACAGGCTCTGAGAGGAAGCATGAGCTTACGTCTGCAACGAGCTCATGACCCTTTGTATTCGGGAGCTCCCAGAACTTTGTACCATAGATAGTGTTGTTCTCGCATATGTAAACATAATCCACATCGTCGGGAATATCGAGATCTGAGCAGTCGGGGATATAAGAGAATGTCTTGTCGGCAGATGAAGCTACCTTAACGACTTCACCGTACTTCTCAGCTTCCTGAGCAGCCTTCTTAGCCCACTGACCTGTGATGATGTAAGCAGCCTTGCCCTTCTTCATAAGGTTCATAGGAACACCTGCGAACACCAGTGAAGCACCGCCCTGTACGAAAATAACCTTGTAATTATCGGGGATATTCATGAGGTCGCGGAGATCCTTCTCAGCTTCCTTGATTATCTCGTCATAAACCTTTGAACGGTGTGACATCTCCATTACGGACATACCGCATCCCTTGTAATCCATCATTTCCTCTGCACATTCCTTGAGAACTTCCTCAGGAAGAACTGCAGGACCTGCGCTGAAGTTATAAACTCTGCCCATGTTAAAAAACCTCCAGATTGATATGTAAATTGGTAGTATTTGCAATACAATATAAATTATACTCCTTTAATTAAAATAAGTCAATATGAAAAAGCGATTTTTTTAAAGTTTGTTATTTTTTTGGCAAAAGCCACGAAAAATGGTAGGGCAAATTTGTAAAACTGCTTTTTTTGGCGATAAAAAAGGACTGCCGTATCAAAACGGCAGTCCTTTTATCGTACTTTTATTACATCGGCTATTCTTATTTGATACGGTCGCTGCGTACCCAGCCCTTGTCAAATTCTGAATAATACCAGTAATAGTTGCCCTGCTTTTTCTTCGTTCTCGAAATAAGATGAACCGGCTTACCCTTTGTATCCTTTGCAATTGAAGCAACAACCTTTGATTTTGTGTTAGGTTCTGCTCTGAAATTGGTGTTGCCCTTGATATCTACCCACTTGTCGCATTTCACTGTTGCAACCTTAGCTACTACTGCTGCTTCTGCAACGATAGCTGTGTCATTAACTACATATTTTGCAACTGAAGGAACAGTTACTGCTCCGACCATAGCAAATGCTGCGACAAATGATGCGATTCTTCTTTTAATGTTTGTCATAATTATTACCTCCATTACTGAAAAATAAATTAGTAAATAAATGCTCGAGCAAGTATATTATATTACACAGATTTATTTTTTTCAATAGTTTTTGTATAATCTTTTCTCAATTTTGATAAAAATTGTTACAAACAACAATCAATCAATTCTTTTGATTGCTCTTTTTAGCAAACCGTGTATAAAAAATTTCTTGTAATGTTTAATATGTTTAACATACAAAAAGGACAGCCGAAGCTGTCCGTATATATTATTCACCATAAGCCACCGCAATAACAGTAATATTGTCCTTGCTGCCGTTCCCGAGAGCCTTGTCCATCAGGAGATGAAGCCGTGTTTTAAGATTTTTCGGCATTTCCAGTATCTCCTCCATATCGAGGACGGAAACATAATCCGAAAGTCCGTCCGTACAAAGCAGAAGAAGGTCGCCGTACTCCATGCCTCCTTCAAGCTCCGCTATATCTATCGTCGGCTCGGACTTTACATTGCCCAGCACAGGAAAGATAATGTTCCTGTGAACATGGGTCCTGCGCTCCTCGGTAGTGATAGCGCCCTCGTCAATGAGGAGCTGCACAAGGGACTGGTCACGGGATATCTGCTTTATACGTCCGCCCCTGTAGCGGTAAAGCCTTGAATCTCCCACATTGAAGGTAAATATCCTTTTCTCCCCGTCAACTGCGATACCGCATATGGTAGCCTGCATATTGTGAGTCTCGGGGTCGGATTCGCTGTAATCCGCAAGTCCGTGATGTACCGAGAGAAGCTTTTCCTCCAGGTCTCCTCCGCCTGTGAAGCCCTTATCGCGCAGGAGCTCCAGGCACATCTTTGAAGCGAGCTCTCCCGAGCGCTCTCCCGACACTCCGTCGGAGACCGCCGCTAAGAAAGGCTCTTTCAGCATCTGCTCGGAAGAGCCCGAATCCATAACGCTGCCGTTTATGAGCATTGCGTCCTCATTGTGGGGCATTACGCCCTTGTCTGTCACTCCGCAGCAGTAATACATCAGGTCTCCTCCTCTCTTTATATGATATCGTACATTTTCATACCGTTACGGCAGGTTATCTCAAGGAGCTCCTCCACGGGTATCCCCTTTATCTCTGCCGCCTTTGCCGCAGTATATGCTATCATGGAGCTGTCGCAGCGGCTTCCTCTGAATGGCTCTGGAGCCATATACGGACAGTCCGTTTCCATGAGAAGTCTGTCCATAGGTACAGCTTCAAGGGCTTTCAGAGCTTTTTTTGCGTTTTTGAACGTTAAAACTCCAGTAAAGCCGATATACATACCTGTCTTTACTATTTCCCTTGCGGTCTCCGCAGAGCCGCTGAAACAGTGGACAACACCCTTAGGACAGTACTCTTTAAGTATCTCAACAGTATCCTCGGCAGCATTGCGGCTGTGGACTATCACAGGCATATCAAGCTCTTTCGCGAGCTCCAACTGCTCACGGAAAAAGCGTATCTGCTTTTCACGGTCGTAGCCCTCGTAATGATAATCGAGACCTATCTCTCCTACTGCCTTTATTTTCGGCTCTGAGGCTATCAGCTCACGGAGAGTACCGATATAATCCGCAGGAGTCTCATCAACGCTTTCGGGGTGAACTCCCACAGAGGCGTAGATATAGTCATATTTCTGTGCGAGCAGCACGTTATCACGGGAGTCATCAAGGCCTGAAGCAGCAAGCATAACAAGCTTTATGCCCTTTCCCGGGAGCTCCGCAAGCACCTGTTCCCTGTCCCCGTCGAAAGCGCTGTCCGCATAATGCGCGTGGGTATCGAATATCTCCATTATCACTTCTCCGAGAAATACTCGTCCTTTATGCTTGCAATGAAGCTGCTGCTGGGGATAAAGTCCTCGCTGGCATTTGTTCCGTTGAGAGAGAATGCCAATGCAAATGCGTTTCCGTGCTCAAAGAGGTACTTTATAGCAGATTTGCGTTCCTTATAGTCGGAAGATGTGATATTCGACTCCGTCATATTTATCAGGGAATTGAAGCTGTTGTCAAGAGTATCCGAGATGTACTGTCCGTCAGTCTGATTAATCATGGAAGCCACAACAGAAGCGGCTGTAAAGGCTCTTTCGCTCTCCCCGTCGCCGAACATCGTATATGTCACGAACATGAGCGCCTGGTCACTGTTGAGGAACTGCGAGCTGCCGTCGTTCTTGAAACCGGCGATATCGGCGTTAACAGGGTACGAAACTCCTCCGAAGATGTCGCAGGCCTTTTTGAAGCCGTCGTCGCCGAACTTCATATATCTGTCCACCTTTATATCAAAGACCTTCTCAACAAAGTCTACTGCTCCCTCGGGACCCTGATTTGCGTACTTGTCCGAGATACCTATCTGCTCGTCGTCAGCAAGGGCTATGGAGTTTGAAGGTATGCCGATAAGGAGCAGCTGCTCCTTTACAGGCTGCGAGCGCATGAGCACAAAGGTCGGCGGACATAATTCGTTTGAAGAATCCAGTATCAGCAGTACGGTATGGTTATCCTCATTGGTAACAACGCCGTCCACACGGGGTACGGGCTCAGAGGGCTTCTCGATAACGCCGAGTCCCCAGTAGCGCCACGCAAACAAAGCGCCGCCGCCTACGATAATAAGTCCGATGAAGATAGTAAGAAGAAAAGGTACTGCTACGTGTCCTGTTTTTTTAGCCATTTTAAAGGCTCCTTTCATTTTTTCTGATCGTCAGATCGTTGTCATTCTCCTGTATTTTTTTATAATCTCAGTGATATCAACTTATCGTATAACGCAAGTCTGAAAAATATCCGCCATGAAATGAATAAAAAATTTTTTCCATAGCGACAGTTTAAAATCAAACCGCTGAGATACGGTTGTCAACAGAGTTTTCCACATTTTCAACATGAATGAATTGCCTGTCAGTGTTTAAACACATAATTCAACAGTCTGTTGAAACAGAACAGTCGTTCATTTCCAGCGAGCTGTACTCTTTCGCCAAAACAACGATATACAGGCAAAATGTCCGTGCCACAGATGTGAAATCCCTGATATTTCCCGAAGCTTCGGGACGTTTTCGGTGTTGATATCTAACCCTGCAGTGGCTCTGTATTTTCAACAGTCTGAATTTTAATTCATATATGCTTCCGCTATTGTTGATTTATATAAAATAGTGTGATATAATTAATAAGGCTCTTCAAAAACGTTATCCATGAATACGAGCTTGCGGCGTATGCTTTCTATATCGGGACCGCATTCGTCGATGAGCGCATACACTTCATCAAGTCCGAAGCGGCGTATCCTCAGCCCCCTGCGGACCGCATAGTTCAGGGTCTGATATGTGCCCGATTTGAACGAGCCTTCATTGAAGTATGAGATAACAGCAGAGGCATTTTCCACCATGAAGTAGTTGCGTATCTTGTATACCTCGGGAGAAGTATTCTCTCCGCCCTTTCCGTAAACTACGGCAGGGTCGGTATTGGTCGTGAGCAGAAGGTCGCAGCCCTGCTCGGCTTCTGCAAGAAGCTCCTTGTAGCGCGGACTGAAACGCTCGGCATGGCGCAGGAAAGGCATAACGCCTATAAGGCGTATACTGCTGTCGGAGCGCTTTTTCGCAAGGACGTACTTCGCAGCCCAGAGGTCTGTACCCACGGCAAGTCCGCTTATAAAGCTCCTGTAGCCGCTTTCCACAGCCATATCTATGTATCTGCACAGCATGAGCTGAACGGTACGCAGAGTGATGCTGCTGTAGATAGGTTCTTTCCTGTACGGAACGATACCTGTTTCACGGTGTCCCGTAAAGCAGACCGCGTTTGCGGAATCTATCTCCGCTTCATCTGACGGAAGCACAGGTACTCCCGAATCAAGTGAGAAAAGCATGGCACACCTCGCTTTCCCGAAAATATCATACATGAAAATTATAACATACATCATATTTTATTTCAAGACGTTTTTTGACTTGTAATTAAATTTTAATTTTGTAAATAAACGAAAGGAAGGATAACGGAATGAAGCCGTATCTGAAAAGAGCATGGGCGGAGATATCGCTGCCGAAGCTGAGAAAAAATGTGGAGATAATAAGGGGGCTCAACTCCCCCGGTACCGAAATAATGGCTGTTGTAAAGGCTGACGCCTACGGTCACGGCGACGAGCACATCGTCCGCTGTCTCGCAGAGCAGTGCGGTATCAGGTACTTTGCAGTATCAAATCTCGACGAGGCTATAGCGGTAAGGAAGTTTGCTCCGCAGGCTGAGATACTCATTCTTGGCTACACTCCCCCCGAATACGCCCATGAGATAGCCATGTACAATATAATACAGGGCGTTGTCTCCACGGAATACGCTCTCGAGCTCGTCAAAAACAGCGCAGAGCCTATCCGCTGTCACATCAAGATAGATACAGGTATGGGAAGAATAGGCCTCAAGCACGATACTCCCGAGGAATGCGCCGCTGAGATAGAAGCAATGATGAAGATAGAAAAACTCTCGGTGGAGGGCATATATACTCATTTCGCAGTTGCGGACAGTGATTCTCCCGACAATATCGCCTATACTGACAGGCAGGAGAAGTTCATCACCGATACATATGACGTACTTGTAAGTCACGGTATAAAGCTCCGCCACCTGCACTTCATGAACAGTGCGGCGACCTGCTACAGGAACAGTCCGCGAAGCACTCTTTCCCGTGCAGGTATCATTCTCTATGGTCTGCACCCCGATGTGAGCCTTGATATCCCCGAGGGGCTTGAACCTCTTATGGAGCTGAAAGCCGTTATATCCCATGTCAAGACAGTAAATGCAGGCGACTGCATAAGCTACGGACGTACATTCGTTGCCGACCGCGAAATGCGTATAGCTACAGTAACTATCGGCTATGCCGACGGTTATTCGAGACTTCTCAGTTCAAAGGGCGAGATACTTGTCCACGGAAAGCGCTGCAAGATAGTAGGCAGAGTCTGCATGGATCAGCTCATGATAGACGTTTCCTACGTTCCCGAGGCTAAATCGGGCGATATCGTAATTCTCATAGGCACAGACGGGAACGACCGTATCACCGCCGACGACCTTGCACAGGTCTACGGAACTATCGGATACGAGGTGGTCTGCGGTATCTCAAAGCGCGTCCCCCGTATCTATATCGAGTGAGCAGACAGCAGAAGGCAGTATTTGCAGGAGAGGATATCAGGCAGTGCCGCAAATCCAGTATCTGACCGGCAATGCTGTATGCAAAGCTGCCTGCACGGTATGTTTTTGCAAGTCAATGAGCCCACAATAATAATGTTTTTTAGGGTATAAGGAGAAAATTTATGAAAAAAACGGCTTTTACACTTGCAGCCACCGCTGTGCTTCTCACAGGCTGCACAAATCCATTTCAAAAGGAAGACAAGACTGCACCTGAGACAACAGTTCCACCCACAACAACTCAGGAGCAGACTACCGAGCCCACAACCGCGGCGAAAAAGCAGATATTCTTCCGCATGGGCGAGGACGAGAATACAGAGCCCTTCCTCACCAGCGACCACATCACCAACTGCTCAATGGAAATAGTTCCCAATGAATCCGGTCAGTCAGACTATGTGGTGGATATCTTCTTCGACGAAGAGGGCAAGGACATATTCGCAAAGGCCACCGCAGAAGCTGCCGCAAACGGCAGTATCATCTCAACATGGTACAACGAGTACCTCATAAGCCGTGCGACTGTCGCTGAGGCAATTACAGACGGCTCCGCCGTTATCTCCGGCACGGATATGCGCGAAGCCGCAAAAATTACGGGCTGGATATACGAATGTATCCAGAAGTCCGAAACTACTGCTAACGAAGGTGAATGATATGGCAAAAGCAATGACGATTTCATATGAGGTAGGCGACAATCTCTACCTCAACCTTACAAATAAATGTCCCTGCGCCTGCACGTTCTGCATACGCAACCACGCTGACGGCGCTTACGGCTCCGATCCCCTGTGGCTGGAGCACGAGCCCTCTATGGAGGAGATAATCGCAGACCTCCGCAAGCGCAACCTCAAAAAGTACCGCGAGGTAGTATTCTGCGGCTACGGCGAGCCTACAGAGCGCCTTGACGCCGTTCTCGAAACTGCCGCCTATCTCCGCAGCAGAGAGAACTGTCCCCGTCTGCGTATCAACACAAACGGTCTCGGCGACCTTATCCACGGCAGGAGTATCGCTAAGGAGCTCTGCTACGAGCTGGACGTTGTGTCCATAAGCCTCAACGCTCCCACAGAGAAGGACTATATGGCAGTAACACGCCCCAAATTCGACAACGCTTTCGAGGCTTTGCAGAAGTTCACAAAGGACTGCGTAAAGGTTGGCAGAGCGGAAGTAATAATGTCGGTCGTTGACGTTATCCCTCAGGAGCAGATAGAAGCTTCACGAAAGCTCGCTGAAAAACTGGGCGCTCATCTCCGTGTGAGAGAGTTTGACGACTGATAAACTGCACATATTCCACCACTTCTCTTTGTGCAGTATTTTTACATTCCGCCTATGGAAAAAATTTCCTTTGTATGGTATAATTATTTATTGAAGGATTTCTCTAATCTGAGATAAGGAGTAATTTCTATGAGTAAAAAAGGAAAAATAATCCTTGCAGCTTCAATTTCCACCTCAGTTCTCGCTCTTACGGCGGCTGCGGTGACTGTTTTCGTCTGCAAGCGCATTTACGAGAAGAATTATTTCTCGGTCACGGATTAACAGGTCAATATTATTAAAAAGAAGGTTGAATAATATGGAAATCAAATTCACAAAGGCAGCAAGCCTCAAGGCTAAGCCACAGCCAGGCGACAAGCTCGGCTTCGGTCACATCTTTACTGATTATATGCTCGTTATGCCCTACGATGAGGGCCAGGGCTGGCACGATCCTGAGATCAAGCCTTATGCTCCTATCGAGCTTTCTCCTGCAGCTATGTGCTTCCACTACGGTCAGGAAGTATTCGAGGGTCTGAAAGCTTACAGAACTGCTGAGGGTAAGGTACAGCTCTTCCGTCCCGAAGAGAACTTCAAGAGACTCAACAAGTCCAACGAGAGACTTGTTATCCCGCAGCTCCCTGAAGAGCTCGGTATGAAGTGCCTCATGGAGCTCCTCAAGGTCGAGAAGGACTGGGTTCCCTCAAAGGAAGGCGAGTCACTCTATATCCGTCCGTTCATCATCGCAGTTGATCCTTTCCTCGGCGTTAAGCCCGGCGATCACTACCTCTTCATCATCGTTCTCTCACCTTCGGGCGCTTACTACGAGAGCGGTCTCAACCCTGTAAACATCTACGTTGAGAGCAAGTATGTCCGCGCTGTAAGAGGCGGTATGGGCTTTGCAAAGACAGGCGGCAACTACGCTGCATCTCTTATCGGACAGGACGAGGCTCACAAGCAGAACTACTCACAGGTACTCTGGCTCGACGGCGTTGAGCAGAAGTACATCGAGGAAGTAGGCGCTATGAACATCTTCTTCGTTATCGACGGTAAGGTAGTAACACCTATGCTTCAGGGCTCTATCCTCCCGGGTATCACAAGAAAGTCCGCTATCGAGGTATGCAAGAGCAAGGGCCTCACAGTTGAGGAGAGACGTATCGACATTCAGGAGATCGCTGACGCTTACGACGCAGGCAAGCTCGACGAGGTATTCGGTACAGGTACTGCTGCTGTTATCTCACCTGTTGGTCACCTCAAGTGGAACGACAAGGTAATGGAGATCAACGGCAACAAGATCGGTAAGATCTCACAGATGCTCTATGATACAATGACAGGTATCCAGTGGGGCAAGATCGAAGATACATTCAAGTGGATCGTTCCTGTTGAATAATAATCACATCAGTAACCGCGCCGCAGTATTTCATATAGGAATACTGCGGCTTTTTTATACCAACACAAGGAGATGATACGATGATAAAACCGCCAAAGCTCCTTTTTGATGAAGAAATGAAGCTTATAGAAGAGTATTTTTCGCTTTTCCCCGAGGACAGGGTGAAAATATACAGCGTTGACGAACAAAGGCTTGAAAACCCGAGAATGTTCCAATGGCTCTATGATAACGCCTCAGCTGAGCTTAAGCTCTACTGGGACTACAGGAATTATTTAGGCGATGAATGTCAGCTTTGTGACGGCAAAGGCATACCTCTCAAACTATCATCCGACAATGGTGCAGCATGGATACAGGAATGGGACGTGGACAAAGACGGTCATTGTCTTTATAAGAATACAAACGAGCTTATCCGAAATACAGACGGAACGCCCATAAAAGCACCGAAACTCGATGAAAGAGTGATAGAGCTTTATCAAAAAGAACGGAATAAATAATTATCTTAGCCCCGAAAAATATATACTTCGGGGCTTTTCATATTACTTCGATAATCTTACGATTATCAATCCTCTCCGCCTTTTCATATAATAAATGTGATCTGCAATAATCATTCCATGCCATAACAGGCGGATAGGAGTTTCAACATGAATAAATACAGAATACTTATAGCAGGCGGCGATATGCGGCAGATATACTGCGCCAAACGCCTGTCACAGGAATTTGAGACAAAACTCATTGGCTTCGACAGGGACAGTCTCCCCGACGAATTTGAGCTGCCCTTTGCGGATATAAGTTCGCCGAAAAAATATGACTGCGCTGTGCTGCCTGTACCTCCCCTCGACGACAAGGGAAACATTTATACACCGTGCAGTTCGGAAACACTTACTCTTCAGGCCTTGCAGGGACTTCTTACGGAAAAGCCTGTGATTTTCGCAGGAAAAGCGAACGAAAAGCTGAAAAAAGCTTTTCCAAATGCAATAATAAGCGATTATCTTCTAAGTGAGGAGCTGAACATTAAAAATGCCGTTCCCACCGCTGAGGGCGCTGTACAACTTGCCCTTGAGGAGCTTCCCGTTACCCTGAACGGACTGAAAGTCCTCGTTGTGGGAATGGGCAGGATAGGCACGGCTCTGGTGCGGATATTGCAGGGCTTCGGCGCGGATATCTCCGCCGCTGTCCATTCTCCGCGCGGAGCTGCCAAAGCCCGCCTCTACGGAGTAAAAGCCGTTCCTACAAAGCGCCTTGGCAATAACTACGGACTTGTGTTCAATACAGCTCCGAAGCTCATTTTTGACAGGAGCACACTTGAAAAGTTCGACGACAGAACACTTTTCATCGACCTTGCGTCAAAACCCGGTGGTATCGACTTTGAAGCTGCTCTGAATCTCGGTCTGAAAGTAATATGGGCGTTGGGACTTCCCGGGAAAACGGCTCCCGTGACTTCGGGTGAGATAATCGCGGAGACTATCAGCTCCATGCTTGCAGAAAGGAGTGACGATATTGAGTGACATCTTAAAGGGACTGCGGATAGGCTTCGCCATGACGGGATCCTTCTGCACATTCGAGAAAAGCTTTCAGCAGGCTGAGCTACTCATGAAAAACGGTGCTGAGCTCCTGCCCATAATGTCCGAACACGCTTCAACTATAGATACAAGATTCGGGACTGCCGCTGAAAATCTCAGTCGGCTAAACTCCATAACAGGCAAAGAGGTCATGCTTTCCATTGCTGAGGCGGAAACTATCGGTCCCAAGGAACTGACCGATATTATGGTAGTCGCCCCCTGTACATCAAATACTGCCGCAAAGCTTGCTGCTTCCGTGACGGATACTACCGTAACAATGGCGGTGAAGTCACATCTGCGCCGCGGAAAGCCTGTAGTACTCGCCATTGCATCAAACGACTCACTTATGGGCTCGGCAAAGAATCTTGGGGAGCTGTTCAACAGAAAGAATTACTATTTTGTGCCAATGCTCCAGGACGACTGGATAAATAAGCCTGCCTCACTGGTAGCGGAGTTTTCACTGCTGCCTAAGGCTGTTGAAGCAGCTCTTGACGGAGTGCAGCTGAGGCCTTTGATTTATCATTCTTTTTATGAATAAAACAGAGCCTTACTCTTCCGAGTAAGGCTCTAATAATAGCATAAACAGAAAAGGACTGCAAAAGCAGTCCTTAAAGTGTCGGCACTGATTTAGTTTCCCGGGCCGTCACCAGCCAAGTATCGTCAACGTGAATGAGCTTAACTTCCGTGTTCGGAATGGGAACGGGTGTGACCTCATTGCCATAAGCACCGACTAAATATT
>NZ_JAFYYT010000027.1 GCF_017549005.1 Ruminococcus sp. | reverse complement strand
GCAGATCTCTGATCTGTCTTTTCGTGCTGCCTTTTTTTAATAAATACTATCAGGAGTATGCTCGTTTATTTTCAAACATACTCCTGATTCCTTTTCATTATTCGATTAGCTTAATGACATTAACCTTCGGGTCTCTTTTTTTATGCCCTGGCAGTGGTCGGATGCAAACCGACCATATTTCAAGTTTGGAAACAGTTTATTAACAGAATATCAAAATATTATTAATACAAATAGTGCGTTATTACCTGTTTAAGAATTAAATACAGCTTGCGTTAGGATATAATAAACAAATTACATGGTCGGTTTATTATCTATGTTAATGCTGTTTTGAAAATGATATGATATAGACACAGTCAAACGACTGAGAAAAGAATAACTTGCCCTGAGTGTACATAGAGGGTGCAGGATATTTCATACAGCTGATATATATTTTCTATTGTCAGCTGTCACTGTGATAGCCTTTCTCTGTGTACGCTCTTTTTTTTTTGCAGTGTTAGGCTTATCCTGTAATTACTCTTCGGACGAAAGGACATCGTTATTAATCACACTACAAATGGAGGAATTGAAATGAACAAAAAACAGAGAAAGTACATGGCAGACGCGCTAATCTTTATAAGTGCAGTCGCGGATGAAGTGGCAAAGCAGTGCCTTATCGAGCAGGAAACGTCTGAAATGCCGCCGATAAACGTGACAAATATGAAGGAGGACTGCAAAGATGTCGACGCTGTATGAGATTGATTCTGCTATAAGCGGCTGTGTAGATGCCGATACCGGAGAAATCATTAACGAGGAAATGCTTAGTGCTCTGCTTATGGAACGCAATGCCAAGCTCGAGAATGTAGCGCTGTGGGTTAAAAATCTTGAGTCGGATGCAGCAGCTATAAAAGCCGAGCGAGATGCACTTGACAGGCGCATGAAGATTGCCGAGAATAAGGCAGCTTCTCTAAGAAACTGGCTGTCAAATGCACTCTGTACCCAGTCGTTTGAAACTGCAAGGGTGCGTATTAGCTTCCGCAGATCGACTGCTACGGAAATAAATGCGGAGCTTCTCCCAAAGAAGTGGAATGTGAAAAAAATTACCTACACTCCTGATAAGGCTGCAATTAAAGCTGCTTTGCTTGCAGGAGAGGTAATAAAAGGCGCACAGCTTGTTGAGCGTCAGAATATACAGATTAAGTGAGGAGGGAAATATATGGCATTCAAAAAAGCTCAGCGAAAAGCCGCAAAAATGCGAGTGGCGCTGGCAGGTCCAAGCGGTGCAGGAAAAACACTATCCGCACTGTATCTTGCTTACGGCGTAACGGGCGACTGGGGCAAAATCGCTCTTATAGATACGGAGCATGGAAGAGCTCAGTTTTACGCTGAAAGAAGCGATCTCGAAACAGGCGCATTTCTGTATGACGAGCTGACTCCACCTTATTCACCTGACAGGTATATTGACAAGGTCAAGGAGGCTACTGCTGCAGTGGGACCGGACGGAGTAGTAATTGTGGATAGTTTCAGTCATGCCTGGGATAATGAAGGCGGTGTACTGGATCTTAAGACAGAACTTGAGCAGACACAGAATAAAAACAGCTTTACAGTATGGAATGAGGCTGGTAAAATACAGAACCACCTTGTGAATACGCTGCTTTCTGCAGACTGCCATATCATCGTTACCATGCGTTCAAAAATGGCATACGCTATGGAGCAGAATGAGCGCGGCAAGACTGTCCCTGTAAAAATAGGACTTGCCCCGGTACAGCGTGAAAATACTGAATATGAATTTGATATCGTTTTCAATATTGCCAGAAGTCATACAGCTTCGACCTCAAAGGATACGACATTTCTCGATTCATGGACAGGAATAATAACTCCTGAACTTGGCAGGCAGCTCAAGGAATGGTTAAGCGGAGGTGTGGAGCCTGACAGGTGCGCTGACTGTGGCGGTCTGATTGTATCAGCTCAGGGCAGATCTGCGGAACAGATAGCTGACGGTACAATGAAAAACTTTGGTAGAAAGCTATGCTGGAGCTGTATGGCTCAGGAAATAAAGAAACGCAAGGATGGAGAAAATGCTCAGGCCCTATCAGACTGATATTATAAACCGTGTTCGTAAAGCGTATCTTACTGGTTATAAGGCACCATGTGTGGTACTTCCATGCGGAGGCGGCAAATCAATAATAGTGGCAGAAATCGCAAAACGTACAGCTGCAAAGAATAACAATGTTCTGTTTCTGGTTCATCGTCGTGAACTGGTAGAGCAGATACAGTGGACTTTCAGCAGATGGGGCGTTGATATGAACAAAACGGAGGTCATGATGGTACAGACGGCATCACGTAGAGTTTCAAAGCTTAAAAAGCCATCTCTGATCATAACAGACGAGAACCATCATTCCAAGGCAGCAACATACCGTCGTATATACGACGCTTTTCCCGATGTGTGCAGGCTTGGAGTGACAGCAACACCTGTTCGGCTTGACGGTAGCGGCCTTGGTGATGTTAACGATATTCTTATCGAAGGCGTATCAGCTAAGTGGCTTATCGCAAATCATTATCTCTCTCCCTACGATTATTATGCGCCTACTATTGCTGATCTGACTGGAATAAGGATACTCCATGGCGAGTATGAAACCAAGTCAGCAGAAAAGGCATTACTGAAAACAGCTGTTTTCGGTGACGCAATCAGGCACTACAGGGAGCTTGCAGTGGGCAGGCAGGCTATCTGTTACTGCGTATCCGTGAACCACTCCAGAACTATGGCTGATGAATTCAGTGCCGCAGGTATTACCGCAGCTCATATCGACGGAGGTACACCCAAAGCAGAAAGAGATAGAATAATAGCAGCCTTTAGAAGCGGAGATATAAAGATACTCTGTAACGTAGACCTGATATCTGAGGGCTTTGACGTTCCTGACTGCAGCTGTGCTATACTGCTGCGACCTACGAAGAGTCTTACCCTATACATCCAGCAGTCAATGCGGTGTATGCGATATAAGCCGGGAAAAAGGGCTATAATTATTGATCATGTCGGTAACTATGCTCGTTTCGGAATGCCTGATGCAGACCGGAAATGGGATCTGAATGCAAAAAAGGCAAAGCGCGGGCAGTCAGATGATGTACCTGATGTCATGGCCAAGCAGTGTCCGCAGTGCTATTATACATTTGAACCTCCTGTATTTGGGAGATCTGTTTGTCCAGCTTGTGGATACCAGTTTCCAAAGCAGGAGCGTAGGATAGAACAAAAAGATAATGCGGAACTTCAGAAAATATCAGGCTTTATACTTGAATATGAAGATGCTGCTCAGTGCAGGAATATGCAGGAGCTTTCAGTATATGCCAAACGACACGGATATAAGTTGGGATGGGTCTACTATCAGGCAAAGAATAGAGGATGGTTATGACAGAGGAACACAGAATACAGAATGAAATACGGCTTGCACTTGCGGACACCTGCGTGATGTTCAGGATAAACGTAGGCAAGGGCTATACTCCCGACGGCAGATACTTCGATACGGGAGTTCCCAAAGGTTTCTCAGATCTTTTCGGAGTACGCAAAGTCGATGGCAGAGCCGTGTTCATCGAGGTAAAAACTACACAAGGCAGACCAACGGACCAGCAGAAAAACTTCCTTGAGACCATGCGTAAAAACGGTGCAATCGCTGGCGTTTGCAGAAGTCCCGAGGAAGCAGTACAACTTGTAACAGGAGGAAGAAAATAATATGGGATTTTCAACGGATTATTCCGAGGTTAACAGCTTCGAGCTCATTCTAAAAGGGGAGTACGAAGTTATCATAAAAACAATCGAGGAAAGAACTACTCAGAACGGCGCAACAGGATTGAATCTGACATTGGTAATTCGTAATGACGTTGAGCAGAAGTATCAGAACCGCTTACTGTTCCATACTCTGTGGAAGCGCCGTGAGCCGTCACCGGCTGATATGCAGGTACAGGGATACAGCTTCAAGCAGATAATGTCTCTGTCAAAGGCTGCAGCACTCCCCAGCGGAAAGAATTATGAAAATGTACAGGCTCTCTGTGATGAACTAATAAATCATGTAATGCGAGTAACTGTAGGTCATGACGAGTATAACGGCCAGATGCGTGAAATAGTGAAATTCATGAATGAATCCAAGTTTCCGGAGTGCAGGCACGTTTACAAGGATAAGCCCACCGTGACTGCAGATACCGTGGCGCAGAAACCTGCAGAGACTTTTGCAGGAACACCTGTGGATATGGGAAATCTTAGCGACTTTGAAGAAATACTCAGTGACGGCGATGTACCATTCTAAATAATATATGCCCGTGGGACAGTTAACACTGTCCCGCACTACGGGCGAAAGGAGTAAAATATGAACTACAGAAACAGCGAAGGCTATGCAAGCCCAACAGAATATGAAGCACTCAGCCGTATCCAGCGTGAGGAAAGAGCTGATAAAATAAAGAGGAAATACCGTCCATTTGTGTATATCTGTTCACCATTTTCTTTGGGAGATAAAGAGGAGAATATACGTAATGCCAAGCAATACTGCAAATTTGCAGTGGAGAATCATGCTATACCCTTTGCTCCGCATCTGCTGTTTCCGCTTTTCCTTAATGACGACATACCTGCCGAGCGTGAGCTGGCACTGTTTATGAACCGTATTATCCTTGCTAAATGCGACGAGATATGGATATTCGGTAATATATTCTCTAAGGGAATGCAGCGGGAAATAAAGCTGGCAAGGCGCAAAAAACTCAATATACGATATTTCCCGGAAATTGTGTTTAATAACTATATGTAAGGAGAAACAATATGTACGAATACATACCAAACGAAATGAAATCAGTTCCTAACTGGGTATGCTGGAAGGCTGTTCCTGATGCAGCTTCCCATTCGGGTATCAAAAAAATCCCTGTAAATCCTAGAACAGGCGGACAGGCTATGTCAAACAATCCGCAGACCTGGTCGGACTATGATACTGCAGTACGTGAATCTGCTAAATACAGCGGTATTGGATTTATGTTTACAGACAGCGGTTTCTTTGGAGTGGATATTGATGACTGTCATGATGCCATTCAGGACTACACCTACGACGGAGCAGAAAATATAATATCCGAATTTATTTATGGACTGCAGTCATATGCAGAGACTTCTCAGTCGGGTAACGGAATACACATTATCTGCAAAGGAAGTCTGCCTGAAGGCGGCAGACGGAAAGGCAAGATAGAGATGTATGATAAAGGCAGATTCTTTATTATGACAGGTGATATCTGTTCTGAATTTGCTGAGGTAACTGACTGTACTGAAAGGATCAAGCCACTCCACAGTAAATATATCGGTGGCAGTAAGCCAGGCACTATACCTGACCAGATTCCTTTGACTCCAACAAATCTGACTGAGCAGGAGATAATCAGCAAAGCTATGACATCACAAGGCAGTGAACGCTTTGCAGCCCTGTACAGCGGTGATATATCCGGCTTCCCATCGCAGTCTGAAGCAGACATGGCATTCTGCGGCATGCTTGCATTCTGGTGCGGTGGAGATACAAAGCTTATGGACAGCATATACCGGAAATCCGGTCTCATGCGTGATAAATGGGACAGAAAGCAGAGCGGCAGTACCTACGGAATGATAACTATTACGAGAGCTGCTGCCAGCTGTAAAAGCTTCTATAATCCGCAGCACAGATCTGACTATAATATATCCATAGGTGATTCACCGGCTCAGAAGTCTCAGCTGCTGCCAAAAATGTATTCTCTTGATGATACGGGAAACGCCCAGCGAATGCAGGAGCTCAGCGGCAATATCCTGCGATACTGCTATGTTGACAAGCGCTGGCTCTATTATGAAAACGGTAAATGGCAGTATGATGTTCGTGGTATGGTGTATGTGTACGCTGACCTTGTACTTGATCAGATGAAACGTGAGTTGCAGACGTGGGCTTCCCATGAAAACGGAAAGTTCCTTCAGGATTATCAGAAGCATATGAAGCGTACCCGTTCAAATGCTGCTAAAAGAGCTATGATAAAGGAATTCGAGCATATCGTCGCTATTAGTCCTGCAGAGCTTGATACCCATAAGACCCTTGTAAATTCCCAGAGCGGTGTACTTAATCTGGATGACTGTTCTATCGCGCCACATAATAACAAATTCTATATGACTCGCATGCTGGGAACCTCAATGCCTCTGCATCCGAAACGTCCTGTTTTATGGCTGCGTTTCCTTGATGATATATTCAGCGGTGACAAGGAGCTTATCCGCTATGTACAGAAAGCTCTTGGCTATTCATTAAGCGGGCTTACCTCAGAACAGTGTGTATTCTTTCTTTATGGAACAGGCAGAAACGGAAAATCCACCTTCCTTGAAGTTGTCAGAGCTATCCTGGGAGAATATGCGACAAATATACAGCCTGAAAGTATTATGATGAAATCAACAACAACCAACGCAAATTCGGATATAGCCAGATTAAAAGGCGCTCGCCTCGTAACATCAGTAGAACCCAATGAGGGAATGAGGCTTAATGAAGGCCTTCTTAAGCAGCTTACCGGTGATGATGTTGTTACTGCACGAAAGCTGTACGGCGACGAGTTTGAGTACCGTCCCGAGTTCAAGCTGTGGATGGCTACGAACCATAAGCCAACTATCCGTGGAACTGACATTGGTATATGGCGCAGAATACATATTATTCCATTTACGGTTACTATACCTGAAGAAAAGGTTGATAAGAACCTTGGTGAAAAGCTTACCGAGGAACTGCCTGATATTCTCGCATGGATGATGGAGGGCTACCGCCTATGGCGATACGAAGGACTTAACAAGCCTATGGTAGTCATGGAAGCGGTAAAGGAATACCGTAACGAAATGGATGTTATATCCGCCTTCCTCAGCTCCGAATATATCGTAGCTGGCGGCGAGGTGAAATCATCTGTGCTGTATGCCCTTTATTGTCAGTGGGCAGCCGAATGCAATGAATACCGGATGTCCAGCCGCAAGTTCGGAGTAGAACTGACGAAGCGCTATAACAAGCGTAAATCCAACGGAAACATAATATATACAGGCATTTCATTGGCAAATAGTATTAATTGATAGGGGATAATAAGTGACTATTTTCTTCTATATTATATTCCTTTTTATAAAAAAAGAAAAAAGAAAAAATAATATATATATTTATTATTATATAAGCACTATTATCCCCCAGGGAGTATAGGAGGATAAAATGAAAAGTACAATTGACTTTAGTGATGCTGATGTCAGGAAACGCCTTGAAAGGCAAGCTTACGATGGCACTCTTGATGTTTCCGATTTCCCGCCTGCAGAATATTTGTATTTCTCAGAACTTCGCAGGATTTATTATGATTATAAATTTGAAAGCCTAAGCAAAGAGGATGCTGAATTAAAGAAAGGACTACTTATCAGGCGGTATAACGAGGCGGTTTCAGAACACATAATGTTCTGCAGAGTCTACAAGGACTATCAGAACAATATACGTAAGGCAGGTACGCTTATCTCTCAGATATATAAATCCCATAATATCAGAGAGATAGCGCAGCTTGCCTGCGCTGCAATAGGACTTATGCAGGGCGATAATTCCTTTGCATCAATTATATTTCATAAGCTGGAGGAACTTCAATGACACCAAAAGAATACATGATTAAGGCAAATGCTTTGCTTCGTCGTATAAAAAGGAAACGTCGTGAAGCTGAAGAAATACGCATTACGGAGGGTTCACCTTCTTCACCAGCGTTAAACGATATGCCTAAAATAACTACTTATGATCCACATAAAATGTCTAAGCGTATCGGAAGGGCTATTGATCTTGATCGTGAAGCAGACATAGCTTTTAACGAACTTGAAGAACTTAAACGCTCCTTACTTGCATCTATAGAAACTCTCGAAAATCCAGATGAACGGGACTTGCTTTACAAGCGTTACATAGAGTTCAAGTGCTGGCGCAAGGTATCTGAGGAGATAGGCTACAGCGAATCTCATACAAAAAGGCTTCATAGTATGGCTGTAAAAAAGATGATACTCGATGATACACCATAATACTTGATAATACGTCTGTTTTATGATATACTGTATAATGCAGAAACAATGATATTGACAGAGTCGCTTCAGTGTGTTATAATTCTTTTGTAATTCGACGTGATCTACGAAAAGGAGATGACTATGAACAAGAAGACGAAGTTAATATTTTCTGCAATAATACTTGTGTTATTCGCTGTAGGTCTCGCATTTGGTCTGCTATGGTTCTTCGGCGGAAAGACTAACGACTGGAAGCTTCCTATCGGAATGATGTTTGTTCTGATCGGAAATATATTGAATCTTATTCGTGTGATAAAGCTCAAAAAACATGATAACGACAAATGAATAAAAATATAAGCAGTCTTCGGACTGCTTTTTTATTTTCTATGGAGGTGGCGGCGATGCCGAGGAAAGCATTGAAGCCGTGTAAGCACCCAGGCTGTCCGAGACTGACCGAGGGTGCGTATTGCGACGAACATAAGCCCCTATATCCTGAACGACTGTCTGCTAGTAAGCGTGGTTACGGTAGCAAATGGCAACGAGTAAGCAAGGCTTATCTTCGCAAGAACCCGTTGTGCGTGAAGTGTCTGGCGCAGGGCAAGTTCGTGACCGCAACGGTCGTTGACCATGTAATTCCCCACCGAGGCGACTACTCTCTTATGTGGAGCGAATCCAATTGGCAGGCACTTTGTAAGTCCTGTCACGATAAGAAAACCGGACAAGAGGAAAGCAGACCTGTGTATAAGTATTGAAAAAGAGGAGTACCTTAACGTTCAGATCGTTTGGCGGTATCATATTCTTATCATGTCACTTAGGCTGTCATATGCATTCAAACCTGTATCCGTATTTTTCTGCGTAGGCCTGTGCTGTTGAACCAGCAGCACCATATATAGTACCGGAAAAGTAGAACTGGCGTTTACCGTTGACGACCTCTGAACAGTTTGAGATTGTACCTCCGCTGTCGTAGATCACACAATCTGGATTTTTAATGATGACCGACTTAAGAGAGCTGCAATCACAAAAAGCGATTTCTTTTATCAGTGTCACAGAAGCTGGAATCGTTATCTCCTTAAGTGATGTGCAGTCACAAAAAGCGAAATCCTTTATCAGTGTCACAGATGATGGAATATTTATCTCCTCCAGCGAGGTGCATTCATAAAATGCACCCCATCCGATAATTTGCAGGGAATCCGGCAGCTTTATCACTTTCAGTGCCGAGCATCTACTGAATGCATGCATTCTAATCTCTTTCAGAGTATCCGGGAGGGTAATTTCTGTTAAAGCTGAACATCTTTTAAACGTGAAGTTTGGGATAACTTCAACGCCACTCCTGAAAGTTACGGAGGTCAGTGCAGTTGGCAAATATACTTGTGTCAACGAGCTCTTTTAGAGATGCGGGAAGGACAATACGTTTCAGTGACTTGCATCCGTTAAATGCTTCCGGACCGATTTTCTGAAGAGCATCCGGAAACGTGATATCAGTAAGCTCAGTGCAATTCTTGAATGCACCGCTTGCGATAAATGTTATAGAACGGGACATTTTAACGGACGTTAGGCCACTTTCTAAAAACGCAAGACTTCCAATCAGTGTGACGGAATCCGGTATTACAATTTTCTTAATCAGCTTATGCTGAGCAAAAGAAGTGCTGTTGATTATTGTAACTGGCAGACCTTCTATCTCGGCAGGTATCACGACCGATATCTCTTTCGCAGAGCAGCCTGTTATTACGATATGGTCATCAGATACTTCATACCTTAGCGAGCTTGGTACGCCATTCCCAGAAACATCATGCGTTGGAGCTCCTGATTGTTTTGATTCGGCTGGCAGTTCACACGACGTGGTATGATGAAGAATGTCAGATATTTTTTTTAGGAAACTCATATACGATATACCACCTTCGTTTTGTAATAATTATATTATACTATACTTTCTATCAGATATCAAGGTAGTTGGAACAAGAATAACGCGCGGGGCTTGGGGGCTGCCCCGGTGGGGGTATCGAAATCTCTACAGACTGACCGCAGGAAGACCGGCGCCCCCTCTTACGCACAAAAAGGCAGGTTCAAACGCCCTATTAACCCCTCGAATATTTTACAAGCTGAAATCCTCGTGGTTTCGGCATTTTTTATAGGCAGGTGATAAAATGGCAAAGGACGGTACAAACCGCGGCGGACGCCGTGTCCGCGCAGGTGATAAACCGAAGCCTCTCGCAGAAAAGATAGCAGCAGGTGAAGATGCAGATATCATAGAATTCACGCCGACCGTATTGGAAGGTGCTGACCTTGATGATGCCGCAGACCTCGTCGGTGAGGAAATGCCCTCGCCGGGTGAATACCTCTCGGCACGTCAGAAAGACGGCAAGCCCCTGGGTGCTGACGAGATATACAAGGAAACATGGCTCTGGCTGAAAAACCGCGGCTGTGAAAGACTTGTTAACAAGCGCCTCCTTGAAAGTTACTCTATGGCTTTTGCCCGTTTTATACAGTGTGAAGATGCTCTCTCCAAATACGGTCTGCTCGGTAAGCATCCGACAACAGGCGGAGTAGTAGCTTCACCATTTGCATCCCTAAGTCAATCCTACCAGAAACAGGCTAATTTGCTCTGGTATGAGATTTTTGATATAGTGAAGCAGAACTGCACTACCAAGTTTGACGGCTCTCCACAGGACGACCTTATGGAGCAGCTTCTCCGCAGCAGAAAGTGAGGTACACATGAACACAACGAAAGATTTTCAGCTTGTCAGCACCGACAAGCTCATACCCTATGTCAATAACGCCCGCACACACTCTCCCGAGCAGATAAAGAAGCTGCGCTCATCGCTGCGGGAGTTCGGCTTTGTTAATCCCGTCATCATCGACCGCGAGTTCAACGTCATCGCAGGTCATGGTCGCCTTATGGCGGCGAAGGAGGAGGGCATCACGGAGGTGCCATGTGTATATGTTGACCACCTGACTAAAGCGCAGAAAAAAGCCTACATTCTTGCCGATAACCGAATGGCGCTTGATGCTGGCTGGGACGAGGAGCTTCTCGCCGTTGAGATGCAGGAACTTCAGGACATGGGCTACGACCTGTCCATGACCGGTTTCGATGAAAAGGAACTGGCAGACCTGTTCTCCGACAGTACGGAAAGTGAAGCAAAGGACGATGATTTCGACCTGACAGTGGCACTTGAAAAGGCTTCATTCGTAGAAAAAGGTGACCTTTGGACAGTCGGCAGGCATCGTCTCATGTGCGGTGATGCCACCAGCCCCGAAGATGTAAATACACTTATGGGCGATACGAAAGCTAATCTCATTCTTACAGATCCGCCCTACGGTGTATCTTTCAAGAGTGCCAGCGGGCTGACCATTCAGAACGACAGTATGAAGAACGAGGAGTTTTACACATTTCTGCTGTCGGCGTTCAAGTGTATGGCTGACCACCTCGAAAAAGGCGGCGCGGCTTATGTATTCCATGCTGATACGGAAGGACTGAACTTCCGCAGAGCTTTTATTGACGCAGGCTTCCACCTCGCAGGCTGCTGCATTTGGGTGAAGGACAGCCTTGTTCTCGGACGCTCTGATTATCAGTGGCAGCACGAACCGGTGCTGTACGGCTTCATGCAGAACGGCAAGCACAAGTGGTATTCCGATCGCAAACAGACAACGCTCTGGAACTTCGATAAGCCTAAGCGCAACGCGAACCACCCCACCAGCAAGCCTCTTGACCTGCTGGGTTATCCCATCGGCAACTCTACGCAGGAGAACGCGGTGGTTATTGACACCTTCGGCGGCAGCGGCTCGACGCTTATGGCTTGTGAGCAGATGAACCGCATCTGCTACATGATGGAGCTTGACGAAAAATACGCCTCCGTCATTCTCCGGCGCTACGTTGAGGACACCGGTGATGCCGAAGGCGTGTATGTAATTCGTAACGGACAGCAGATTTCTTATTCAGATCTGGTCAAAGAGGTCGAAACGAAGGCAGGCTGATCCCTTTAAACTTCCTGTAGACCATGCTTCATCCAAAGCACACCGCCTACAATCATAGCCAGTGCAAACAAACTAATTAAAATGTAAATATATGGATCCTGCACTGTTTCACTTTTCCGTATCGCTTCATTTGTGTCCGGATTACACATCAGTTCAACTTCCTCGCCATTTTGATAAGGCCTGGTCTGATTTAATATCTTAATTGTCCGCTGCTGAGCAGAATCTGTTTCGTAACTAATCGTGATTGCGTAATATGTTTTGTATTTAATTCTACGGCCTCCACTTGGATTTGTCCTTTGATAGGACTCGCAATGCTGCACAGTTCCGGTCGCTGGTACTGTATACAGCATTTTATCCCTGGATGTTTCCTGATAAAGTATAATCATCAATACTATCATCAATGCAGCAGCAAGGAAACAGACAATTCCCCATGCAATCTTGCCTCTCGGTGTAGTTCCTCTCATTAAAAAACTCCTTTGGTTTCTGTTACTATGATTATACAGCGCATCCGCTGATATGTCAATATCTTGAGACGTTGTAATATGCACAAATCAGAGCCTCGTGTTATTCACATATTCTCCCTTTTACAGTCTTGCTATCTGTGCGATTAAGAGTTAATATGTGACTACGATAAAACGCCGCATAAGCGGAACACAGGAGGTCACTATGGAGATAAAGTATAACATTGAAAAGGATAAGCGTAAAGCACTGGCTGAGAAAATCGGAGAGCTTGCAGACTTTGATGTACGCTACTGCGGAGTTCCAAGCTGCGCTTATCAGATCGGATTCTTTACACTAGACAAAGATGCAGTTCTTTCATTTCCTGACAGAGAGGACACTGAAATAATTGAGCGCGTGCTTGAAGGGCTCGAAAAAGAAGGATATACTTCTGAGGATGAATCGGAAATACTTACAATATCCATGCCGAAGGATATGCTCAATGAGGAAGCAATATCCAATCTGCGCCGGATAATAGCTAACAAGGAGCAGCTTTTCAAGCGGGCTCTGGGCACAAATTCCCTTGAAATCACAGAGAGTGAGGAAACCATTGATTTCCAATGGTTTACAGTCACAGAAGCTGATGACGCACAGGTATACAGCCAGTTCATTACTATGCTCTGCGAGTTTGCGAAAAACCAGAAGCGCGTCAACAATAAGCCCGATACCAGCGACAACGAGAAGTACGCAATGCGGTGCTTCCTGCTTAGAATAGGCATGATTGGCAGCGAATACAAGTCTGCAAGACGGGTTATTCTCCGAAATCTTCCGGGCAACACCGCATTCCGTCACGGAGGTGAAAAGAATGCGATTTCCAAGTAAAACTGAGATAGAGCGCCTGCGGAAGCTATACCCAAAAGGCACAATGATACGCCTTATAAGCATGGCTGAGGAGCCTTTTCCCCTTCCGGCAGGCAGTATCGGCGAAGTTGAAATGGTCGATGACGCCGGCAACATAAACATGAAATGGGAATGCGGCAGAGGTCTCGCACTCATTGCCGACGCTGACACGTTTGAAGTCATAACGGCAGATCCCAAATAATAGAGCACCAAATACATTATTATACCTTCCTCGTAAACTTAACAAAAGAAAGAGCTTGCATAAGCAAGCTCTTACTTTGTTAATTCCTTTGCTTTATTCACAAACTCTGATTCGCTCTGTACAAAATTATATGGCGCATATTCACCGAAAGCTGTAGGTCGACTAACCGTAACAATCTGTATTCCCTTTGAACCAATTTCTTTGTATAGTTGTCTTTTAATACTCGCAATATGCGTACCACTTTGAGTTTTAAAAGCAAAACAACCTCTGCGGTTCTTATTTTTTGCCACTAGATAAATCATACAGCACCTCCTCAAAAGATTTATTGTCTTTTATTACACCCTCTTCATACTTCAGACGCATTATACGCCCATACTCCAAAGGATAATTCTTTTTGTATAAATAATCATGTAGCCAGTTATTAAGCTGTCTATCATAATAAGTATTGAATTGTATCTCTATTGGATAATGATAGTTATCAAATTGATAGTAAACGTGAACACCTCTGTACCCATCATCGTTTGCTTTCCCTTTTGACATATCAGCGATACGAAGTGTATCAACCTTATCGTTTAATAATGGCTCATAACTATCGCAAAACGCACGGAACCCCAAAATATCATTAAATGCTTTACAAGCTTGTGTATTCGGGTAATAACGGTCAAATTTGCTTTCAATAGATTCATAAGCCTTTACTCGAAAGTCAAGAGAAACCTGAGATACAATATCAAGACTATCAAGCCAATCGGCATAAGTAAATAATTCATCGATCAAAGCTTCTTTATCAAAGTGCCCTAAGGTTCGCTTGAGTGATTTTCCTAATTTGCTTTCATAAGAATAGCTTTTGAGCAAATCTGCAGATAAACCATTACACTCTAAAATATCACGTATAAGCAATAACCAACACCTCTTTACTTACCTTTATTTTATTATACTATATTCAAAAAGAAAAGTCAATGTTATTCTAAGTATTTCCACATGTTACTAAATGCTTTTTATAGCGAAATTAAAAGCCTTAACGAAGACTTATAAGTCGTCAATCGGTACTGCGCTATTCTTTTAACAATCAATAGCGTTTGTAATCGTAACTTAAAGTATGACGGTAACTTTTTTATGTGTAAAAGTTTTGGAGTATGTTGCCATAAGAATGTCATGCTTATAAAGGGTGTAAATACACCAATCATTGAAGCTGTATATTTGCCTATATTCTGTAGTTTTAGCGGCTTGATATATCCTCCGTTCAGAGTTAATATGTACACAACGAAAGGGAAACAAACCCAAACAGGAGGATACAAAAATGACTGAGAAAACTGCAAACCAGATTGCAAGAATGAAGGAGCAGACAATAGGCTGCGAAGTTGAAATGAACAACATCACAAGGCGCTCCGCCGCACAGGTTGCCGCAGACTTCTTCGGCACACACAGATTCGAAAACACCGCAAGCCGCAACGGCTACTGCACATGGAGCGCATGGGATACACAGGGCAGAGAATGGAAATTTCAAAGGGATTGCAGTATCAGCGGACCTGACGACGAAAAATGCGAACTGGTAACACCAATACTTACCTACGCAGACATCGAGCTTTTACAGGAGCTTATACGCCGCCTGAGAAAAGCCGGAGCAATCAGCCACGCAGGAGTTGGCGCAGGAGTACACATTCACATCGGCGCAAACGGACACACACCGCAGACGCTTCGCAACCTTGCAAACATCATGGCGAGCCACGAGGAGCTTATCGCAGAAGCCTTGAAGCTCAACGCAAACCGCATGGCAAGATACTGCCGCACCATTAACCCGGAATTCGTCAGAATGATAAACGCCAAGAAGCCCCGAACAATGGCTCAGCTTGCAGACATCTGGTACACCGCGAACCACGCAACCTACGGCAGAAACGAGCACTACAACGACAGCCGCTACCACATGACAAACTACCATGCAGTTTTCACCAAGGGCACCATTGAGTTCAGACTTTTTGAATTTGAAAAGCCTGCAAACGGCAAGAGAAACGGACTTCACGCAGGACGCCTCAAGAGCTACATTCAGCTTTGCCTCGCGCTTAGCCAAATGGCAAAGGACCTGAGAAGCGCCAGCCCCAAGCCACAGCAGCACGAGAACCCCACCTTCGCAATGAGAACCTGGCTTATGAGAATGGGCTTCATTGGCGACGAATTCGCAACCGCAAGAGATGTCCTAACCAAGAACCTTACCGGCGACAATGCCTTCCGCTTCGGCAGACCTTGAAAAAGGTCTGCGGTGGCCTCCGGGAGCCTCCACAATGCCCTGTAAGGCCGACCAAGCATCTTATTCCTTAAACTATACCATTTGCAAGCAGAATAGCCTTAAAAGCCATTCTGAGCAATCCTGAGCGAAGCCATATATTACACAAGAAGCTGTGCAAAACTGCAACGGATATTCTGTACATTCAGCCACTTGATATATCCACTGTAAAGAGTTAATATTTGACTACCGGAACGGAAAAAGCCTACCACCGCCGCCATAGTGCGGCTTAAGGTGGTGAAGGCGGTCGCCTTCGGAAAGGAATGAATGCAATGAGTAAATATTACCTTGCCTATGGCTCAAACCTCAATGTCCGCCAGATGCGGTACCGTTGTCCGGAAGCTCGAATAGTCGGTATAAGCGTCATCAAAAACTACGAGCTTCTCTACAAAGGAAGCAAAACCGGCGCTTACCTTACCATTGAAAAGAAAAAAGGAAGCCTTGTTCCCGTTGCGGTCTGGGAAGTTTCCGACGCTGACGAATCAAGACTTGACATCTACGAAGGTTGTCCCGATTTTTACTACAAGAAGAATATACGGCTTCCCGTGAAGCTTATTAGGAACAGCAAAACCAAAGAACTGGACGCATTCGTGTATATCATGCACGAGGAGCGCAAGCTGGGAGTTCCCACAACTGCATATATCTGCACCTGCGAGGAGGGCTACGGCTTCTTCAGATTTGACACAGCCTTTCTTGACAAGGCTTACAATAAAAGTGCAAAGGAGGCCAAAAAATGAAAAACGATGTAACTGAGGAGCATATCTGCCCCAGATGCGGACAGCCATACACCGCACACCCTGCACTTTCCCGAACAGATAACGAAACTCTTATCTGCCCAGACTGCGGAACTCGTGAAGCCCTTGAATCCATAGGAATCTCTCGCGAGGAACAGGACAAGATACTGGGAATTATTCATACCAAATACGACGCTGAATAACGCGTTTCTTTTGCCACTGTGGGCCAGGAAAAAGTATCTCCTATTGGTTATGCCTTATGGCTTCCTGCCCCACAGCTGGCCTTTTTTGTTAAGTTTCAGGCCCGTCTTTGCCAGTTGTTCCAGGCTTTCTTACAGGATTGTAATCGCACTGGAGTTCCATTTCTGCGATAGGTCCGCCATCATCATTGTTATTGTCATTAAACAGACTTCTAATTTCTTCGTCACTGGCAAACTGACGCTTGTCAAGCTTATCAAAAAGCTCTTCAATATCCATGATTCTCCCCTCCTTTCTTGAGCCATTATAGCACGCAGTATCCATAATAGCAATACTTTTAAAACAAGTTTAGAGAAATGGCTAAATCGAATCTTTACGCTGAATAATAATAGATATATATATATTTATATTATTATTTTGCTCCAATTCAGCTTTTAGTAAAGATGCATAAAACAGAAGGAATTATTACACAACTGCCCCCTTGTATTCGAGGCATTATTCTGTAGTTTTAGCGGCTTGATATATCACCAGTTCAGAGGTAATATGTGTGTACCGCAAGAAAAGCGGAATAAAGCTATAAAGGAGCAATTCACATGAAAATCTTAATATGCAAACCCGGCAAGCGCCCATACGAAAAGGACATCGAACACACCCTTGAGAACCTGCAGAAAATAGTCGGCGGATATATCCAGGCAATTTACCCTTACGATGAACAAGTTGCAGTTATATGCAACGAAGACGGACTTTTCCTCGACCTTGAATGGAACAGAGTAGTTGAAAAATACGGACCTATCAAAGGAACCTTCTTTGTATGTGGACTTGACTTAGATGACTTCTGCGACCTTACTGATGAACAGGTTGAGCGGTATAAAAGGCGTTTCTGGAATCCCGAAATGCTTATCCCGACACCTGAAGGAATGATACAGGTTGTCCTGCATGACTAAGGAAGCAGGTGCAGTATTATGTGGAAGGAAGGCACGATTGGAATTCCGAAAAAGGAAGGCAGCTACACAGTAGTTCACTACTGGGCAAAGGTTTACAAAAAGAAAAGCAGGTACGGAATTGACGGCGGCAAAATAAGCAAGGCAACGCTGAAAATCAATGGCGAGGTTGTTTATAACTACGACCGGGGCCTTGATGTTCCTCCACAGAACGAGGCAGCAGAAAAGGCGTTGGCGATTCTCCTATACGAATTCAACTGAAACAACAATGGCGGCAACCGGAAGGAAGCCGCCTTTTATATATCCTATCATAATTTACACAATCGTTGGCAATGTGTATTTGCCTATATTCTGTAGTTTTAGCGTCTTGATATATCTTCCGTTCAGAGTTAATATGTACATACCGAAAGGGAAAACAACACACAGGAGGATACAAAAATGGTAAACTACGGAACAGCACTGGCAAGGGCAAAGGCAATAAAAACAAACTGGAACGAGGAAGAGTACATTGCAAAGGCATTAATTACCTGGGCAGACAGCGATTACGAATACGAGCTTGAAGTTGAAAACGAAGGCGAATCCGACAACGAGTTTACCGCATGGATTGAAGAAAACGCCGAAGCTTTAGCAAGAGAAGCAGCAGAAGCTAAGGGAAGAAACTTCGACGAGCTTATCGGAATTGACTACGAAAACGACTACATTGACGATGACGCAGCTTTTGATGAAGGATACTGGGCTGCCTGCGAAGAATAAAAAATCAGAGCCGAAAGGCTCTGTTTTTCTGACCTGAAACTGTCCTATGGACAGTATTTGCTGCATGGGAGGTGTAATTCTGAGGAAGCTGAAAAACTACAAACCTACCAAATTCATGGCGGAGGATTCTCACTATGACAAAGCTGCCGCTGACTATGCGGTCAATTTTATCGAGTGCCTCGCCCATACCAAAGGCACATGGGCGGGAAAGCCGTTCGAGCTAATTGACTGGCAGGAGCGCATAATCCGCGACCTGTTCGGCGTTCTGAAGCCCAACGGCTACCGGCAGTTCAACACTGCATACATCGAAATACCAAAGAAAAACGGCAAGTCCGAGCTTGCTGCTGCGGTCGCCCTGCTGCTTACCTGCGGCGACGGTGAGGAACGTGCAGAAGTATACGGCTGCGCTGCTGACAGGCAGCAGGCGGCTATCGTTTTTGATGTCGCCGCCGATATGGTTCGGATGTGTCCGGCGCTGAATAAACGAGTTAAGATACTGACCTCGCAGAAGCGAATCGTATACACGCCGACCAACAGTTTCTATCAGGTGCTTTCCGCCGAGGCGTACAGCAAGCACGGCTTCAACATTCACGGAGTCGTGTTCGATGAGCTGCATACCCAGCCCAACCGAAAGCTCTTTGACGTTATGACAAAAGGCTCCGGCGATGCTCGAATGCAGCCGCTGTATTTTCTGATTACAACCGCAGGCACGGACACCAATTCCATCTGCTACGAGCAGCACCAGAAGGCGCAGGATATTCTTGAAGGGCGCAAGATCGATAAGACCTTCTACCCGGTCATCTACGGCGCTCCCGATGATGCCGACTGGACTTCGCCGGAGGTGTGGAAGAATTCAAATCCGTCACTGGGTGAAACAATCGGCATGGACAAGGTGGAAGCCGCCTGCGAATCCGCAAAGCAGAACCCCGGCGAGGAGAACGCCTTCCGTCAGCTCCGCCTCAATCAGTGGGTGAAGCAGACGGTGCGCTGGATGCCGATGCACAAGTGGGACGCCTGCAAGGTTGATTTTGACGAATCGCTTCTGGAAGGGCGTGTATGTTACGGCGGTCTTGACCTCTCGTCCACGACGGACATAACCGCATTTGTGCTGGTCTTTCCACCAACTGACGAGGACGACCATTATTATATTCTGCCGTATTTCTGGCTGCCGGAGGAAACGCTTGACCTGCGCGTCCGGCGCGACCATGTGCCGTATGACCTCTGGCAGCGGCAGGGCTTCCTGATGACGACCGAGGGCAACGTCGTTCACTACGGCTTCATCGAAAACTTCATCGACGAGCTTGGCACCCGTTTCAATATCCGGGAGATTGCCTTCGACCGCTGGGGCGCGGTGCAGATGAGCCAGAACCTTGAGGGGCTGGGCTTCACGCTGGTGCAGTTCGGTCAGGGCTATCGTGATATGTCGCCGCCGACCAAAGAACTGATGAAGCTGACGCTGGAGCAGAAGATCGCCCACAACGGGCATCCAGTGCTGCGCTGGAATATGGACAACATTTTCATCAAGCGCGATCCCGCAGGAAACATCAAGCCGGATAAAGAAAAATCCACCGAAAAAATCGATGGATCTGTTGCAACTATTATGGCTCTCGACCGTGCGATCCGCTGCGGAAACGACACCGGCGATAGCATTTATGATGAGAGAGATTTGCTGGTGTTGTAGAGTTACAAATCAGAATTTGTGGCTTTTCGTATAGCAAATATGACACAAGCTCCAATCATAACACCGCTCGTATTTAATATTATGTCATCAATATCTGTATGCCTTTCGGGACATATCAATTGGGACAGCTCAATAAAGATAATAAAACAAATCCCTGCGAACATAGTTTTTTTGATATTATCAAGCTTGCGAAAACAGATAGGCCATACTATTCCTACAGGTATAAACATTGCTATGTTCCCGATAATATTGATAAGCCATCCATCATATCTGTCAAAGAGAAAAAAGAACGGGATTAAACTTACCATGTCAGACGGTGTCTTTGAAAATCCAATCGTTAGTGTACCTATTTTTCCATCAACAAAATGTAACGGGAAGTATACAAATCTAGCAATAACTATTAGGCATATGTATACAAGAAGCATCTGTAGTTCACGTTTTACCGAAAACTTCTTGAATCTGATCGCAATTATGAATCGCACAATTATCCAAATGAGAGTTATAAAAATAAACATCTGTAGATAGGAAATCTCAATCATAGTCACTGCCTCATCCTTTCTTTAGCAGATAGCTTGATAAATTCCAATTTGAAGCGGAAACCACCGCTTTTCCATATTATATCATACGCCCATAGAAAAAGTCAACCGAAAGGAGTGATGCACATGGGTATTTTCAGTGGACTGTTCCGGTCACGGGACAAGCCGAAGGACAGCTACGACAGCCCGTCCTACAGCTATTTCTTCGGACGGACACAGGCAGGCAAGCGTGTCAATGACCGCACGGCTATGCAGATCATCGCAGTTTATGCCTGCGTGAGAGTTTTGTCGGAGGCGATCGCACAATTGCCCCTGCACGTTTATCAATACACCGACAGAGGAAAAGAGCGAGTGCCGAAGCACCCGCTATATTTTTTGCTGCACGACCAGCCCAATCCGGAAATGACATCTTTCGTATTCCGGGAAACGCTGATGGCACACCTGCTGATCTATGGCAATGCCTATGCGCAGATCATCCGGAACGGCAGAGGTGACGTCATCGGGCTGTATACGCTGATGCCGGATAAGGTGCGTGTTGACCGTGATGATCGCGGCAGGCTCATTTACCGCTACAGCCGATATGACGAACACAACCCGAATTTCAAGCAGCAGGGCGAGCTGATTCTTCCTATGGAACAGGTGTTGCATATTCCCGGACTGGGCTTTGACGGTCTGGTCGGATACAGCCCCATTGCAATGGCAAAAAATGCACTCGGTCTGGCGGTCGCCTGTGATGAGTACGGCTCGTCCTTCTTCGCAAACGGCGCAGCACCCTCTGCGGTGCTGGAGCATCCGGGCGTGATCAAAAATCCGGAGCGTGTGCGTGAGGCTTGGCAGCGGGCATACGGCAGCAGCAATGCGCACAAGACAGCGATCTTGGAGGAGGGCATGAAATACACGCCCATCTCCATTCCAAACAACGAGGCGCAGTTCCTTGAAACCCGTAAATTTCAGATTGAGGAGATCGCAAGGCTTTACCGTGTGCCGCTGCATATGATCGGCGATCTCGATCATGCGACGTTCAGCAACATCGAGCATCTGTCACTCGAATTCGTTAAATACACCCTTGATCCGTGGCTGGTACGCTGGGAACAGGGACTACAGAAGGCGCTTCTTTCGGATTCCGAAAAGGGGCGCTATTTCATTAAATTCAATGTGGAAGGTCTGCTGCGCGGCGATTATGCAAGCCGTATGCAGGGATATGCTACTGCAAGACAAAACGGCTGGCTGTCCGCTAATGATATACGTGAGCTCGAGGATATGAATGCCATCCCCGATGAGGAAGGTGGCAATCTGTATCTGGTGAACGGCAGCTTTACAAAACTTAAAGACGCAGGCGCTTTTGCAAACAAAGGAGGTAATTCAGATGAATAAATTCTGGAACTGGGTACGCAACGAAGATACAAATGCTGCGGAGCTCATATTCAATGGTCCCATATCCGAGGATACATGGTTCGGTGATGAGATCACACCAGCAATGTTTCGAAGCGAACTGTCAAAAGTATCAGGTGATCTCACTGTATGGATCAATTCTCCAGGAGGAGATGTTTTTGCAGCTTCGCAGATATACACCATGCTGCGTAATCACAAGGGTAAAGTTACTGTCAAGATCGATGGTATTGCCGCAAGTGCCGCTTCTGTTGTCGCCATGGCAGGCGATGAAACCCTTATAGCTCCCACAGGTATGCTTATGATACATAACCCTGCAACTATAGCTATCGGCAATAAATCCGATATGGAACAGGCTATAAAACTCCTTGACGAGGTTAAGGAGAGTATTATAAACGCATACGAGGAGAAGTCTCATCAGTCACGTGCAAAAATAGCACATATGATGGACGAGGAAACATGGCTCAATGCCAAGAAAGCTTTGTCTCTCGGCCTTGTTGACGGTATTCTTTTTGACGACAAAAACAACGATAAACCGACAGATAACGACACTCCCGCTGAAGAGGATACGGACGGAAATACGCCTGATGTGGACGAGCCTGACAAGGCCAACGGCAAGCTTAAAAGGCGTAAAACCGAGGATATTTCAGCTATGTCATACTCTGCCGCCAATACAATGGAGAGCCTTATCAAGAGAATCTCCGCATTATATACACCTGTTACAGGTACACCAATCGAACAGCTGGATAAAAGGCTGTCATTACTTAGGAGGGATGTCTGATGACAATACAGGAACTCAGAGAAAAAAGAGCAAAGGCATGGGATACAGCCCGTGACTTCCTCGATTCAAAACGTAATGCAAATGGTTTGCTTTCCGAAGAAGACAGCAAGACCTACGACGCACTGGAACAGACTATCGTAGATCTCGGCAAGGAGATCGAGCGTATGGAAAGAGCCGAGCGCATCGGTCAGGAACTTAACGCGGCAACCACAAAGCCAGTTGTAGAAACTCCAGGAGCTCATGTAATCGATACTCCCAAACATTCCACAGCTGACGCCGAATACAGCAAGGCTTTCTGGAACAGCGTCCGCAACCGTAACTGGATCGATGTACGCAACGACCTGCAGGTAGGCGAAGATGCAGAGGGCGGCTATCTCGTCCCTGATGAGTTTGAGAAAAAGCTCATTGAAGCCCTTGAAGAGGAAAACGTATTCCGCCCGCTTGCAACAAGAATTCAGACTTCAAGCGGAGATAGAAAGATACCGGTTGTAACTTCAAAGGGCGAAGCGGTATGGATGGAGGAAGAGGAAGCATTTACTCTCTCTGATGACTCTTTCGGTCAGCTTTCGCTCTCTGCATACAAGGTCGGTACAGCTATAAAGATATCTGAAGAGCTTCTTAATGACTCTGTCTTCGATCTCCCTGCGTATATTGCAAAGGAATTCGCCCGCAGGATCGGTGCAAAGGAAGAAGAGGCATTCCTTACCGGTGACGGTATAGGCAAGCCTACGGGCATTTTCGCGGCAACTGGAGGAACTCAGGAAGGCTGTACTACTTCAGGTGCAAATATCACCTTCGATGATATGATAGAGCTGTTTTATTCTCTAAAGTCTCCATACCGAAAAAAGGCAAAGTGGATACTCAATGAGCAGACAGTAAAGGCTCTGCGTAAGATCAAGGACAATACCGGAAACTATATCTGGCAGCCAAGTGTATCTAACGGCATACCTGATACAATACTTAATCATCCATATATCACGTCTGTCTATGTACCTACTGCAGAGGCAGGTAACAGAGCTATAGCATTCGGTGACTACAGTTATTACTGGATAGCAGACCGTCAGGGACGCAGTATGAAGCGACTTAACGAGCTTTTTGCTATGAATGGTCAGATTGGCTTCCTTGCCTCACAGCGTGTAGACGGTAAGCTCATACTTCCGGAAGCTGTAAAGGTGCTGACCATGAAGGCATGATAACTCTAAATGAAGTCAAGAACTATCTCCGTGTAGACCATACGGAGGATGATAAGCTTATCATTTCCCTTATAGATACTGCAAAATCACTGGTGCAGGATGTCGGGAGAATGGACGACGCGGCACTTGCGGTGAATGAGGCAACCACGCGTCAGGCTATGCTGTATACAATATCATACCTCTATGAGAACCGCAATACTGCTGACTATCATAAGCTGACACTTACACTGAGAGCTCTGTTATTTGCACAGCGTGAAGGAGTGATGTAATGGAAATTGGAATGCTTAATCAGCGGATATCCTTTCTTGAGCATCACACCAGAAAGGATAACATCGGAAACCATAAAGCTCAGTGGGAGGAAGTTTTCTCCTGTTGGGCTAATGTTACGCCTAATTCCTCAACGGAAACTACGGATGCAGGTGTAACAAAAGAGATATATTCTATAGAGTTCATAGTGCGCCAGACGGCTGATACAATGCGTATCAATCCTACAACACACAGAGTTCAGTTTCGTGGACTGACCTACAATATCGATGGTATACTGCCTAATTACAAGTCTATGGACTATATGAAGATAATAGCAGGTACACGAAAGGCTGGTGAACAGGATGACTTCTATTGATGATATGGCAGATATAATTATGAAAGGCCTTACAGAATATGCAGACCTTGCTGATACAGCTATGAAAGCTGCTGTAAAAAAGACAGCAACCTCTGTCAAAAAGGAAATATCTGCAAATGCTCCCAAGAGCAGCGGTAAATACCGTAAGAGCTGGACAACTAAGAAAACTAAGGAAAAAAGTCATACATTGGAGATGACAGTTCATTCCAAAGATCGCTACCAGCTTGCACACCTGCTTGAAAAAGGTAATGCAAAGCGTAATGGCGGTCGTGTATCCGGCAAGCCTCATATAGCACCTGCGGAAGCGCATGGAGAAGATATGCTTACAGATCTGATAAAGGAGGCGCTGTCGTGACCTATGAAGAAATCAATGAAATGATACAGGAGATCGGTTTCCCGTTTGCCTATCACCACTTTGCCGAGGGCGAGTCGCCCAGACCGCCCTTCCTTATATTCCTGTCTCCAGGGGAAAATACCTTCGGAGCAGATAACCTTATGTATCACAGTTTCAAGATGCTGAATATTGAACTATATACAGATGAGAAGTCTCCTGAAGCAGAAAGGCGTCTGGAGGAAGTTCTGACACAGCATAATATATTTTATACTAAAACAGAGGCCTACATACTGAGCGAACAGCTATATGAGGTTCTTTATGAAATGGAGGTCTGAAAATGGCTTTAAGTAAAAACAAGGTCAAATTTGGCCTTAACAAGGTTCACTGGGCAAAGATCACAGCATGGTCTGATGAGGGCGTTCCGACCTTTGCAACGCCTGTGCGCCTGCCCGGTGCGGTATCGCTTTCCATCGATGCCAACGGCGAAAACGAGAACTTTTATGCCGATAACAGTGTATATTACGTTATAAACAACAATGCAGGCTATAACGGAGATCTTGAGGTAGCTCTTATCACTACTGACTTTGCCACAGAAATACTGGGTGAACAGCTTGATGCAAAGGGTGTACTTGTAGAGCGAAATGATGCGGAGACATCGCAGTTCGCTCTTTTGTTTGAGTTTGACGGTGACAAGAATCACATACGTCACGCTCTATATTGCTGTTCAGCATCCCGTCCTGCAAATGAAGGAGAGACTACTGAGGAGAGCAAGTCTGTCAAGACGGAAAAGCTCTCCCTCAAGGCATCGGCGCTGCCTAATGGTCTGGTGAAGTCCAAGACCTGCGAAAGCACTGACCAGACCACCTACGACAACTGGTACAATGCGGTTTATATGCCTACTGCAAATACTCAGAATACCAACAATACAGCCAAAGCTGCTAAGGCGGCAGAATAAGGAGATGTATCATGGCAATTAAGAAAACTATCACCGTTGACGGTATAGAAGTACCATTCAAGGCAAGTGCCGCTGTACCACGTCTTTACCGTCTTAAATTCCGCAGGGACATTTACAGGGACTTTTCTGAATTACAATCCAACGTACAGGCAGAGTATGAGGAAAGTTCCGCTCTTGACATCGAGAGTCTTGAGGTGTTCGAGAACATCGCATACATCATGGCGAAACACGCTGATCCGGAGAACGTCCCCGACAATCCGGACGACTGGCTCGAACGTTTCAACACATTCTCTATCTACGAGATGCTGCCGCAGCTCATCGAGTTGTGGGGACTCAATGTGGAGACGCAGGCGGAGTCTAAAAAAAACATCGCAAAACTGACCGCCCGATGACAACACCGTTGTTCCTCCTGAGATGTAAACAGCTCGGCCTTACATTGACCGAGCTGGATATGCTTACGATAGGTATAATTAATGATATGTTCACCGAGCGTGAAAATGATGATTTTGATGGGTGGACAGAGGTCGCTTCTCAAAGCGATATGGATGCATTTTGATTGTTTATGAATACACCTTTTTTATTATACCACACTACTTGGAAAAGTCAAGATGAATTTATAAAACATCCGTAATATCCTGTGATGGCGATGCATGTGAATTTCGATTTCTGTACTCACACGTGAAAAAAATGCAGAATGGAGCAAAAAAATCAGGAGAATAAACGCTGTAGAAAAGGATATAATGGTTCCATAGGCATTTGGTATATGCATTTAAATCTGAAAGGGTGTACATTCTGCAAAAATTTCACTTGAAGCCTTGACTTTGAAGCAGAATTTGGTTATAATAAAAGAGCAAAGGTGAAAAAAACGTTCCAATCTGCAAAAAAATCAGAGGTGATGAAAGTGTTTCCAAGAAGTCAATATTTGAAGGAGATCATTGCTTTAAAGGATAATGGTCGTGTCAAGATCATTACAGGGCTTCGAAGATGTGGAAAGTCCGTACTTCTGTTTGAAATCTACAGAGACTACCTTGTTAATGAAGGCGTTGCTTCTGAACAAATTATCGGCGTGGCTCTCGATGAATTAAGCAATGCAAAGTACAGAAACCCGATGGAACTTGATAAGTTCTTCCGTGAGAAGATAACTGACAGCAGTAAAAGATACTATCTTTTTATCGATGAGATTCAGATGGTGTCAGAAATCCAAAATCCATATGTGGATGATCCCGAAGCAAAAATAGGTTTTGTAGATGTAGTGCTTGGACTGATGAAAATCAAGAATGCAGATGTATATATTACAGGAAGCAACTCGAAGATGCTGTCATCTGATATCCTCACGCAGTTCAGAGACAGAGGGGATGAGATTAAAGTTTATCCATTGTCTTTTGCGGAGTTCTACGATGCTTATGAGGGGGATAAACGTGAAGCCTGGCAGGAATACTACACTTATGGTGGTATGCCAGTTGTCTTATCAATGGATACCCATGAAAAGAAGAGCAAATACCTTCGTGATTTGTTTGAAAGAACTTATTTGAAGGATGTATTGGAAAGAAACAAGGTTATGAACGACGAGGTTGTTCTTGCTACTTTACTTGATGTGATTGCCTCCGGAGTTGGGGCTCTTACCAACCCGAGCAAGTTGTCAAATACATTCAAGACTGAGAACAAGATCACAGTTGCTCCTGAAACTATTGATAAATACCTTGGATATTTCATGGATGCCTATTTGATTCAAAAGGCAGTAAGGTACGATGTGAAGGGCAGAAAATATATCAAGACCCCTTCGAAGTATTACTATTCCGATCCGGGGCTTAGAAATGCAAGACTTGGTTTCAGGCAGATTGAAGAAACGCATCTTATGGAGAACGTCCTCTACAACGACCTGATTCGAAGAGGATGTGATGTAGATGTTGGAGTTGTCGAGATTGCAACAATGGAGGACGGAAAAAAGATAAGGAAGCAGCTGGAAGTGGACTTTGTTGTAAATAGAGGAAACGATAGATATTATATTCAGTCTGCACTTACAATTGCTGATCCGGAAAAGAAAAAACAGGAAATAGCATCGCTCTTAAGAATACCGGATTCTTTCAAGAAAATAGTTGTTGTCAGGGATTATCTTAAGCCATATAAGGATGACAATGGTATTCAGTATGTTGGAATCGAACATTTCCTGAGAGATGAAAGTATTCTCACAAGCTAAGATGAAACCAAAGGCACGTTGTCAAGCGGAATGTGATTCTGCCATGTATGCCAGCAATGTTGTAATAGAAAACATTTTTTAGCACTTGCTATCAATTAGCAGGTGCTTTATTTATCACCTCACGAAGAAGCACGTAGGACAGGCGGATTTCGATGCGTTCTGATAGACTTTTTCTTCCTACTGTGCTATAATTCTGGTATAGTGAAGCTGCAGGGCTTTCGCTGTGAAATCGGAATTTGCAGAGGAGGATCAATATGAAATGCCCATATTGTAAAAAAGAAATGGAATTAGGATTTATTCAAAGTCCGCAGGAGATCTCATGGAAGAAAGGCGACAAAAGGCCGCTCTTGGGTCGGGCACAGTTTCATGAAGGTTCTGTGATTCTTTCAGAACTATCCTTTCTGAAGGGATCTGCTGTTACAGCTTTCCTCTGTAGAGAATGCAAG
>NZ_JAFYYT010000026.1 GCF_017549005.1 Ruminococcus sp. | reverse complement strand
TTGAACCCATGATTCCGCCGTGAAAGGGCGATGTCTTAACCTCTTGACCAACGGGCCATATGGTAGCGGCAGTAGGATTTGAACCAACGACCAATCGGGTATGAACCGAGTACTCTAGCCAACTGAGCTATGCCGCCATAAATGGTAGCAGGCGTCACCTGCGACTAAATTATTATATTACAAAACGGGTAAAAAGTCAAGCAGAGGAGGGCAACTGAGGATAAAATTTGGAGACACGCACAATTAGTTGATATACAAGCGAATCATAGTTGGTGAAAAGCACAGGGAGAAGCGAGGGGCCGAAGCCAACAAAAGTTAAATATATCATTATAAATACAAAAGGCGGCCGGAGGCCGTCATTTTTATGCCTGAACAGCTCCAACTTACCTGTGAAAAGTCCACCTGAGGTATAAAATAATTGATATTAAACGGTTTTACGTTTAAAAAGTGCTCATTTCAGCCCCCTTATGAAAGCGCTTTCAAAAATAAATCAAAAAGGAGAACCAACTATGTTAACTATTTTAAAAGAAAGATTCATGAATTTCAGCGACCAGCGGTCCGTAGTAATTGCGGAACTCGCCGTTGATACGAAAGCCGAGCTTCCCACCGTCAATGGGATAGACGGCAGAACTCTCGGGCAGGGAAGCCTTGCGTGGGAGGTTAGCACGGGAACATTCTACGGCCTCATGAGCAACGGCGTATGGGTCGACCAGACCACGGGCGACACTTACGATCCCTATGAACAGGACGGAGAGTGAGCCTATGCTTGAAGAGATCCTCAAAGCAGGAAAAGCAGGGCTTGCTGACGATAAGTACACGCTATTGCAGGGAAAGGCTTTTTTCAGCCATTCGGGCCCCGGCATAAGGGAACTCACAGGAGTACCGCCGCTCATATTTAATTCAGACGGCACGGCCCTGATCGACTGGCATATAAAGGGAGCCGCAGACGGAGTCGGAAAGTACACATTCAACTATCTTAAACAGGCTGCCGTAAGCGTTTCCAATGGACAGCCCTCAGGCTCGCAGTATGCGGGAACTGTTTCGTACAGCTTTGCGCGGACAGGACCGTCAATACCCAGAGGAGGTTCATATTCTGCCAACCGCGAGCAGTGGCTCGGTTCAACCTACAGCAAGACTATGTCAATCAGCGGCAACGTTGTCGGAATAGACGACCGCCAGATCGGGTATAATACCTGCCAGTACAGATTCAGGCTTGACGCAGGCAGCTACAAGCTTATTATGGAAGCCTTTGACCATTCGGGTCAGTGGTTAAGTGACAGGCTGACAAAGTACCCGTCCTCAAATTCATTCCGCGGAACTCCTGTAATAGCGCTGGTTAAGCCAAATGGTCAGACTTTGCTCAGTGAGCAGTTTGACAGGTCGCTGTATCAGGGGGACAATTTCGTACATCTCGAGTACAGCTTCACAATTACGGAACCTATGGAGATAGGACTTTTCTTTGACGGAATGGGTCATAACATTTCGACAGAGGAGTTCATGCCGCGATTCATGGTAGTAGATTCCGATACTGTAGCGCAGCCGTTTTCAATAACCTACGCTACCCGGGTATATGAGGGAGTTTCCTGCTGGGACGCGCCTCATGCTATACTTCCCGTCAGGGTCAGCAGCAGCGGACAGGTAACGACGGTGGATATAAGTCTCGGCAGGTCTATGCTTTACGAAAACGACGAGATAACCTTTACGGGAACTTCAGTAACTATCCCGACCTACAGCGGAAGGAACGTCCTCGACGTTGATTCCTGGGTGAAGCCGTCGGAGGTCTATATCAAGTATATGGGCACCTGACCTTTATTGACACAGCATACTGAATGATGTATAATAAAACTGAACAGGGCGGCGATTCTGCCGCCCTTACTCAAAACAGAAAGGAACGCAGCACACATGAAGCAACATGGCAGCAATGATGAAACAACAAAACCGACAAAACGAAAAGGAAAAAAGCTGATAATACTTATTGCCGCAGCAATTGCAGTCTGCATATGCGCTGTATACGGAGCATTCAGTTTTTCACGAGTTCACACTCTCCCGAAATGCGGGACAATTGTAAAGTGCGATGGATTTAAGCTTTACTATGAAAAAGAGGAGCTTTCACCTGTAAAAAGCTTTATGCTGAGATTTAAGAAGGGCGAAAAAGTCGCGGAATTCAGCGGTGAGGATATCGAATGGTACAAGCTTAAAGGTTCCGACGATATAAAAACTCTCATTCGCAAAAAAGACAATGAATATGAAAAGTGCGACTTCACTAACTATTATATCGAAGACAACGGCAGTATTGATATGAAATGGCTGCTGAAAAACGTCTTTTCCATCAGCTCGGGAAAGGATATCCTCGGCGTGACTGTTGACGGCAGCTCCGTAAAGACTGATGAAGCCATGAAGGATAAGCTCTACAGTGACCTTTTGTCTCTGCATTTTCCGCATACCGACGAAGAAAAAACAGTCATGGAAAGAATGTATCCAAGCTCTGACATCAGGAAAATAAGCATCAGGGTCAAAAACAAAACACTTAACTTCGTCCTTTATCCCTATGACAGATATCTCAAGCTTGACGAGGGCGGAGTTTATTCGCTGTTTACCGTGCTTTCCGATGATTATTCATTCAATTGAGAACGGAGTGAAAAATGGATATAAAAGCGCTTGTTCCGAAGGACAAATATGATATCACGGTGATATCAGAGCTGAAAAAGCTCTCAGATACCGAAATAGAGCCCATAATCCCCGGGCTTCTTGAATGGATACAGGACATGGACTGGCCTGTTGCAGGGGATACAGCGGAGATACTTTCCGTACACAGCAAAGTGACCGCCCCGTTTATCCCGAAGCTTCTGAGACCCGAACAGACTGACGATATATGGAAGTTCAACATAATCACTTATCTGCTGAAAAGGAACAGGAGCTTTTCCGAAAACGCTCTTATAACGGCAGAAGTCGAGCGTATCGCAGTTTCACCCACAAAAGGCGAGCAGCTGGAAGACGTTGATAAAGCGGCAAAAAGTTACCTGCGTGAATAAGCCTTTGCCGTCAGCGACAAGCCGCTCCTGCTCACATCTTGTCCTTCTGTTTGAATATCAGCGAAGCGGCAAGACCGAACAGCAGAGCCGCAGTGACTCCGCCTGACGCCGCGGTAAGTCCGCCCGTGAATATACCGAGAAAGCCGTCGCTTGCGATGGCTTTTTTTATGCCCTCTGCAAGGAGGTGTCCGAAGCCCGTAAGGGGAACGGTCGCTCCTGCACCTGCGAACTCCGCAAGTGGTTTGTAAAGTCCGACAGCCGAGAGGATAACTCCTGCCACCACAAATCCTGTGAGTATCCTTGCGGGAGTGAGCTTTGTAAAGTCGATAAGGAGCTGTCCTGCGGCGCACAGAGCTCCGCCGACGATAAATGCTTTTAATATATCTGTGAGCATGATTCAGTCCTTTCTGAGATGTACAAGGTGCGATATGGAGGGAATGCTCTCCCCCTGCTGGAGCGACATGGGCGACATAAGGGCTCCCGTAGCTGCAAACAGTATATCATGGACCTCTTCCCGTTCAAGCATGGGGAGAAAATGTCCGCAGAGCACGCTTGCTCCGCAGCCGCAGCCCGAACCTCCGCAGTGAGTGTCCTGCGTTTCAGCGTCGAATATCATAGCTCCGCAGTCACGGTGACGGGAAGTTATATCCACTCCCTGTTTCAGCAGGAAATCAAGGAGAAGACTGCTTCCCACTGTTCCCAGGTCTCCTGTTACGATGAGGTCATAGTCCCCGGGGGAAGTCCCCGAAGCGGAAAGATAACGCATTATAGTGTCCGCAGCCGCAGGAGCCATAGCGCTCCCCATATTGTTGATGTCCGTGATGTTCAGGTCGGCTATCTTGCCTATGCAGCCACCTGCGACGTGGATATTTCCGCTGCTGCGGGAGAGTATCACAGCTCCCGAGGCGGTACAGGTCCACTGAGCTGTGGGAGTCCTCTGACCGCCGTAGGACAGGGGAAAGCGGAACTGCCTTTCCGCCGTGGAGAAGTGCGACGAGGTAACGGCGGCAGTACGCTGAGCGGCTCCGCTGTCCGCAAGGAGGGACGCTATGAGAAGCCCCTCCGCCATAGTTGAGCAGGCTCCGTAAAGACCGAAAAACGGCATTGCGAGCTCCCTGACGCTGTAAGCCGAGCCGATACACTGGTTTATGAGGTCGCCTGCACAGATGATGTCGATATCGTCCTTGCAGAGCCGCGCCTTTCCGAGGGCAAGTCCCACGGCTTCAAGCTGAAAACGGGTCTCCGCCTGTTCCCATGTGTCCTCGCCGAAGTGGCTGTCGCTTATGACCTCGTCGAAGCAGCTCCCGAGAGGTCCCTGCCCCTCTTTTTCACCGACTACCGCGGCATAGCTCTCCACCATTACGGGAGTTTCCGTGCGAAAAACTCCCCTTGCAATACGTTCTGCCATGAAAATACCTCCGTTTCACAGGTATTATGTGAGTAAAACGGGAAAATATGCATAAGGGCGCAATTTATTGACATATCCACATTTTTAGGTTATAATTCTAGTATGATAGATCAAAATTCAGCTATGCTGAATTTTGATTAGTTTAGAGTTAAGAGTTGAGAGTTTAGAGTTAATGAGTTCGCTTCGCTCACATTATTTAAATAATGTCGCCGCAGGCGACACCATAACTTTTAACTTTCAATTCTCAACTTTATAATTTTGCTCTGAAAAATTATGATCTATTATATTCAATCCCCCCTAAAAACAAGCCCGAAAACTTCGGCAACAGGTGATAACTATGAAAATTTCCAACATAATAAACTCCGGTGAAGCCGAAAGGGCAGGTATGCGCTTGCAGATAGAAAACATCATCAAATCCTGCGGTATCGACAGAACGCGCTTTCACGAGTATTCAAAAACTGGATATCCTCAGGTGATAGCACGGTTTCTCTATACATTCACGGACTTTCAAAAGGACGCAAGGACTGATCCCGTATGCCTTGAGTACTGCTTTCTCAGATTCCGCAAGGAATGGGAAAAGCTCGTTATACCCTATGACTGGGCGGATATGATCGGCAGGACCCGTGAATACGTCAGTGGAAAGACTGACGGGAAGGTATTTCTGATACTTTCCCATGGCTGGGTGTATGAGGGCTTTATTGATGAGATCATGCAGGTGCTCGGCGAGACCGATAATCACCTCAGCGATTTCTACATTATGTCTCCGAAGTATGACTGGCTTGCGGCATACTGTGATGACGGCGACGCAATGGTTTTATACGAAAAAAGGCAGGTATAGTATGAATAACGCAAAAAAACTCGAAATAAACACAAACGGCGGCACTCTTATTTTTGAGGTCGTCAACGAGCTCAGATGGTGCGTGGTCTCATTCAGGACAGATTCTGGAACTGTAAAGCTGGGCGCTGAAAACGTCGGCATATTATGCGGCAGGATCACGGAAAAGCTCTCGGATGTCAGCAATAACAAGCCCTTTGTGCTCCACGATAAGGAAATGTACACCATAACCTCGCTTTTTGAGGGACACAGCACCCTTATATACAGTATGCTTGACGGAAACGCGGTGCAGGTACTTTACGGCGACGCAGAGCTCAGGATCAATCCGCTTTTTTCGCTTACTGAGGAGGAAAGGCTCGATTTCCTGAGAAAGCTCGAAGCATTCGGCGCAGAAGCGCAAAGCTGATAAAAAAACAAGCCCGAAAGCGTTTCTGTAAACAGCTTTCGGGCTTTGTTTTTCACTGATATATATTTTTTAGTTCATTATGGACGCCAAATGGTCGTCCCTGCAAGCTAAAGGTCACTTTGCCATGTTGCGGTACTGGTTGGGCGTAACGCCTACCGTTGCAAGGAACTGGCGCAGGAAGTACTTGCTGTCCACATAGCCGCACTGTTCCGCTATTTCCGTCATACTCAGCGGCGTTACCATAAGGCAGTAGGTCGCCTTTGCCATTCGCGCATTTATGCAGTCCTTGTGTATGCTGACGCCGAAGCACTTCTTGTACACCTCGCGGAGATGCCCTGCGCTGTACGGGTAGAGCTTCTGGAGCTTTTCCGACTCGAAGCTGTCCTGTGGATTGCTGTATATGTAGCTCCTGATACTGAGCATATCCTCATAGTGAGGACGCATACGCATTTCCATCTGTTCGCACTGCCGCTGTGCGAGTATATCCGTGCAGGCGCCTATCATGCGCGTATAGGACTTTTCCGTGCATTTCTTCGCGGCAAGCACGAAGGAGTCGAGTCCGTACTGCTCAAGATACACGTTATGCTGCAGGATTATTGAGTTCAGCCTGCTTTCGAGGAGAGACGCGTCGGCGTCACCCTGTATTATGCAGGCGAAAGTGTTGTCGTTGATCCTGCCGCAGATATCGCTGCTTCCGCAGAACTGCTTGACAGCCTCTGCCGCGTCCATTATGGCAGGTATCTTGCCGTTAAGCTCGTAAAAGCCTGCATTGGATATGCCTATCCTCATCATAACCAGCGTGAAGTCCTGATTTGTGATATCAAGGGTATGGTACGCCTTTCTCATGCCTGTTTCATTGTACATTCCCGTGAGAGTATCGCGCAGGTCGGAGAGGTTCTGACACTGCGTCAGGTACTGGATATCGTTCTTCATACGCAGGAACTCGAGACCGTTTGATACGGATTTGAGCCAGTTCCTGTAGATATCGTCATAGGTATCGGGATCGTGATATTTCAGCACGAGATAGCCGAAAAGCCTGTCGTTGAAGAAAAGGGGATTGAAATAGTATATTGCAGGCTCGTAATTCCTTGCAAGCAGTGCGGAAAAGTTGAATTTCTGCATATCAAAGGGCGTTTTATCGTCCCAGTTGACCATGCTCTGGCAGGAGAGTATGTCGCTGAGCTCAGCGTCTGAGTCGTACCAGTTCTTGTAAAGGCACAGGTAAAAGCTCTGTATGCCGCGGACCTGCCAGTGGAATGTTCCGCATATTTCCGTGAATTCGTTGAGAGTACGGCATTCCGTGAGCTTCTGATCGAGAGGATTGAAGAGGTTCCAGTTGTCGTAATCCTTTTTGTTGCGGGCGTTTTTCAGCTCCTCGGTATAGAGCTTTCTGTCAACTCCGCAGGTACAGCTGGTACCGCATATTATCTCGCCCTGAGGAGGGGCAAAGAGGAACTCTCTGTTCTTTATGCGGCTGTAGACCATATTTGCCGCGTCCTCGCCTATGGTCTCGCGGTTTCTCTTGTAGGTGGTGAGCAGAGGCGTGTGCATGAATCTGTCCCCGACATATTCATAGCCCACCACGGTAACGTCCTCGGGGATCTTGATCCCCAGCTCGTCGAACTTGTCGATAAGTCCGTAAGCCATATAGTCGTTGGCGCATACTATCGCCTGAGGGAGCTCAAGCTCGCCGTTGTGGTAGCGGTCTGCAAGCTCAGCGCCCGAGTTCATCCAGTAATTTCCGTAGTGTACGCGCTTTTCGTCGTACTCGATACCGTGTTTTTCCAGAGATCTTCTGTAGCCGTTTACGCGGAGATTTGAGGCTTCGATAAAATCATAGCCCGTGAGGATGTCTATCTCCGTGAAGCCGTGCTTTTCAACGAGATGATCGGTGAGGTCCTCGATGTCGTTCTCGTCGCTGGTATTGATAAAGGAACACTGGGGGAAGTCGAGCTCCTTCACGTGAGTTCCAACGATAACGATAGGAACGTCCTTGCGCGAAAGCAGGTCGGCTATGAGCTTCTTGAGGTCCTCATTTACAAACGATTCGGAAATAACGATAAGCCCGTCGAGCTCGTCGGAAAGAATGAGGTCATAGATCCTGTTTTCGCAGAAAAGCTCCTTTTCGCGGACGTTGGGGTTATAGTTATTGGAAAAAACAATGGTATCGCTTCCCACGCACTGATCGAACCTTGCAATTCCCTTGATGATCTGACGCTGTTCAATGCTGTTTGCCTCGGCAGCAACAACGCCTATGATCATTCTCTTTTTTCTTACCAAAATTCCCACTCCTTGATCTTTATCTATCGGTTTTTGGTCGGACAATTTATAAGAAGTCACCATAATTATACATTATTTATTAAGAATTGTCAATGAAGTTTTCTGCGTTTTTTCCACCTTTGGGGTATTTTTGTGGGTTGCGGCAAAGCTTACCGTCATACTGTACAATGTGAGCGAACGCTTTTTGTACATTGCGACTATTTTACAGATCAATTGCAACTATATGCCTGCCGCAGGACACGTATGTTATGAATCCGGATTCAAAGGAGGGATCCCTATGAACGATATGTCAGAAGATATCAGGCTCGCAAAAGAAGGAAACACCGAAGCCTTTGCAAGACTATACTCAACAGTTTACGAGGACCTTTATCATATTGCTCTGCACAGTCTGCGGAATCAGCACGACGCGGCTGACGCTGTGAGCGATACCGTTCTTGACGCTTTCAGGAGCATAAAGAAGCTCAGAAGCCCCGAAAAGTTCAGGGGGTGGATAATGACTATACTCGCTGCGAAGATAAAGCGCAAGCAGCGTACATACTTTGAGCCCTCGGAAGCTCTCGAGGATGCGCCTCAGCTTTCCGACAGCTTCAGCTATGAATCTGTGGAACTCAGAGAAGCTGTGGGAAGACTGGACGACGAATCGAAGCTGCTGCTGTCCATGTCGGTGCTGGGCGGCTACACCAGCGACGAGATATCCTCGCTCTGCGGAATAAAGCCGACTACCGTGCGTTCAAAGCTTGCAAGGATAAAGCAGAAGCTGCGGCTTGAGCTGACACCTGAAATATGACCCGTGAAAGGAGAATGTTTATGAACAACGACGATAAGCTCAGAGAGCAGATGAAGTCGGAGCCTGTTCCCGAACAGCTCAGACCCGAAAATATAAAGATAATGCTCGATAATGAAGCTGCAAAGAAAAAGAGAAGCGGCATTTCAATGGCGAGCCGTATCGCGGCTATGGCGGCAGCCTGTGCTGTGATAGGCGGTACTGCCGTATATACACTGAACAACAGAAAGATAAGTGATAAATACATTAAGGACAAGGCAGCTCCTGAGGATGGCAAGACAATATCGGCTGAGAAGTCAGACGAAGAGGCCAATGAGGCGAAGGATACCACCGAGACAAAGGAGCTCACAAGCTACATGAGCAGCGCTTCAAGCTACAGACAGATATATGTCATGTTCAAGGAGGCTGCAAAGGACCACGATGTATACTCAAAGTCAGTATATAAAGGCATGGACATCGTTGAGGAAGCAGAAGTAGGCGATTTCAGCGCTGTGCCTGACAGCGAGTCTGCAACAGCTGCTGCCGCAGCAGAGCCTGATATGAACGACGCAGGCGGTACTATGGGTATCGGCGGCGGCGGGGAAGATCTACATGAAACTCCCGTGATATCGGCGCCTGATGATGAGGAGACCGATACAGAGCCCGTGAAGGAGAAAGACCCCGAACACTCCGAGACCCACTATCAGGAACAGGACGTTCTCGAAGCCGATATCGTAAAGACCGACGGAAAGCATATCTACTATCTCGGCCATGAGTCGGGTGAGGAATATTCCTACACTCCCGTGCTCCGAACAGCAGACGCAAAGGACGGAAAGTTCACCGGCAGCTCCACCATTGATATATGCAAGGCAGTCGGTATCGAGGACAGCGGCTACAATGTTACAGCTGTGGATATGTATGTCTACAATGACATGATAGCTATCATCGGCAATAATAACAATTCCAACTACTATTACGGTATCGACTACCGCGATATTGAGAACGATGTGCCGTATACATTCGTTGCGTTCTTCACAACAGGCGATGAGCCGGAACTCATTGACGTTTACAAGCAGGACGGCTACTACAACGACGTAAGGATATCTCCCGAGGGCTATATGCTGCTTACTTCCACATATACCTCCCGTTTCTTCGAGGATATAGACGGTGCAAAGGACAAGAGGGGCTATATACCGTACTGCGGTTTTACCGAGTGCTATGACATTATCCCCACCGAGGATATTCTTCTCCCTGCGGGCGGATTCGGATATACGGACAGCCTTTCATATACGGTCATCGGCAGCCTCGACCTCAATAATCCGGGAGCTCCCGCGGAAAAGGACAAGAAGACCCTCGCAGGCTATACGGGCAGCCTTTACTGCTCGGCGGACAATCTCTACACAGCAGCTCCGAAAGAGGAGGATACTACTGATATCACACGTATCTCAATAAGCGGCGGAGAGATAGTCCCTATGGCAGGCGCGACCATCAACGGCAATGTCAAGGACCAGTTCTCCATGAGCGAGTATGACGGATACTTCCGCGTTGCGGCTACCTACACCTACATGAAAAGAACATTCCACCCATATACCGACGAGCAGAAAGCAGAACTGGAATGGATACTGGAAGAATACACAGATGAAAGGCGCGAAGGCTATTACACCTACGAGACAGGCAAGAGGGACACCCGTGTATACGTGTTCGATATGGATATGAACATGGTGGGCAGTATAGAAGGTCTCGGAGAGGGCGAGGAGCTCAAATCCGCAAGCTTCAGCGGCGATATGGCTTATGTCGTTACCTTCCGCAGAACAGACCCGCTTTACGCAGTTGACCTCAGCGACCCTGCACACCCCGTTCTCCTTGACGAGTTCAAGATAAACGGATTCAGCACATATATGCAGCAGTGGGGCGACGGACTGCTTCTCGGCTTCGGTCAGGACGCCAACGAATCAGGCAGGATAACAGGTATAAGAATGACCATGTTCAACAACTCCGACCCCAACGACCTCAGGGCAGAGGACGTTTACACATGGACGAGTTACTCCGACAGCAGGATACTGGGAGACAATATCGTTGAGATGCATGAGGAATGGTACAGCTCAGAAGCGGTTTACGAGCGGAAGGCTCTCCTCATAGCTCCCGAAAAGAACCTTATCGGCGTACCGATATCCTATACGAAGTACAGCTATAAGGAAGACTTCAAGGACTATATCTCGCAGACAAGATATGAGTTTTTCAGCTTCGAGGACGGAAAGTTCGTCCACAGGGGCGATATCTCCTCTGATATCATCACGGATGCGTATCACGACTGGCAGACTCCGTCATTCAACAGAGCCGTTTATATAGGCGACTATATCTATGCTCTCTCTTCAAATAAGTTCGTTGCAGCCGATATGGAAACTTTCAGTATCACCGACGAACTCGCATTCTGATAATAAAAAAGCACGGAAACTGTCTCAGGAGACGGTTTCCGTGCTTGTTTTTATGTAATTACTTATTGAACACCTTGTCGTATGCGTCCCAGTAGAGGTAATCGAGAGTTTTTCTGTCTGTGGACAGTGAATAGTTTCCGTCCGCTGAATAGAGTCTTGTGCCGTCTATGGTAGAGGACGGATATGTTCCGACAAGCTTTTTCTTGTTTGTCCAGTCCTCGGAAACTGCCGTATACTGAGCGACGCCGTTGATCACTACTATGAAGTATTCGTACTTTTCAAGCTTTTCATTGTCGATGTATCGGGTGAATTTCTCGTTGAAGTCTGCGATATCGAAGGGAACGGCAACGTTATCTTTCTCGTTCGAGCAGATGATGTACTTTCCGGTCACTTTTTTGCCCTCTTCATCAAGCTCTATGATAGCTGTGGTGGCAGCCTTTGAAACACTGCTGGCAAATGAATTTGACGACGATAACTTTGATTTTTTCGTATATCCAAGCATTGCGGGAACAAGTATAGCTGCCAGTATACCCAGTATCAGCAGTATTGCTATGCTGACAGGTATGATTATGGCGAGTATCCACGTCTTGCTTTTCTTCTGGGGCGGCATTGGCTGACCGTAGTACTGGTTGGGGTAGCCCTGCGGATAGCCGTTGGGCGCAAAGCCCTGTGGAGCCGGCTGGCTCTGATAGTTCTGATATGGCTGCTGCGGCGCGCTGTCGAAGTTGTTCTGAGGCTGAGCGGTCTGCTGTGTATTTGCAGCTGTGCAGCCGCAGATCTCTCCCTCCTGAAGCTGTCTGCCGCATTTTGTGCAGTATGGCATATTATCACTCCTTGAAGCTGTTGTAGTTCTGTCACGTCATCTCTGACGACAATGTTATTATAGCACATCTGCTCCGTAATTGCAACCTGTTTACAGTCCACGGGTCTGAAGTCATATTTGTCCGCGGACTGACATATCCTGTAAGGACAAATATCTGTGAAAGGGTGAAAATATGGGCATTACTGAAAAGGAAGCAGAGGAAAGGCTCAGAACAGAGGGCGAAAACGTCATCGGAGAGGAAAGGCGCGCAGGGCCTCTGCGGATATTCCTGGGGCAGTTCCGCGACGTCATGGTTATGATACTCCTCGGAGCTACGGTTATCTCGGTGTTCCTCGGGGAGATATCCGACGCGGTTACTATAATCCTTATCGTGCTTCTCAACGCCGTTCTCGGCTTTATACAGGAGTACCGCACGGAGCATACTCTTGAGGCTCTCCGCTCGATGACCTCGCCGACAGCTAAGTGCTGGCGCGACGGAAAGCTCTGTGAGATAGCGGCTTCGCGTCTTGTAACGGGGGATATAATAGAGCTTGAGGCCGGCGACCGCATACCTGCGGACTGCGCCGTGCTGAGAGCGGCGGGCTTCTTCGCGGACGAATCCGTACTTACAGGGGAGTCCGTTGCCGTTGGAAAGTCGGCAGGGGCGGAGGACGATACCGACAACTCCCTTAACAAGGAGAATATAGTCTACTGCGGAGCTTCCGCGGTAAAGGGCTCATGCCGCGGAAAGGTCATAGCTACGGGCATGGATACGCAGATGGGAAAGATATCGGGAATGCTCACGGATATCGGCAGGGAGCAGACTCCGCTGCAGAAGCGGCTTGCGGAGCTGGGCAAGGTCGTTGCGATAATATGTCTTATCGTGTGCGCGGCGGTATTCGGGGCGGGAGTGCTCCGCGGCGAGAATGTCTTCGATATGCTCATGACAGGCATAACTATTGCTATAGCTGCAATTCCCGAGGGCCTGCCTGCAACGGTGACTATCGCCCTTGCACTGGCGGTCAGCCGCATGATGAAGCAGAAAGCCCTTGTGAACAAGCTCCACAGCGTCGAGACTCTGGGCTGTACGTCGGTGATTTGCTCAGACAAGACGGGAACTATCACCGAGAACAGAATGACCGTTACGGAGCTTGCTACCGCTGATGATGAGTTCTTTTTCAGCGGCATGGGCTACAGGGTAAGCGGAGCTGTAACAAAAGACGGTGACATCGCCGTAAATCCTGTGACAGAGAGAGCTCTCACGGAGGCTCTGCGGTGCGGAGCAATATGCTCAACGGCTGAAATAAGCACTCGGGAAACGCCGAAAAGCCGCAACAGAGGCTCCCTGGCAGGCAGGGGCGAGTGGAGCGTCACAGGAGACCCCACAGAAGCCGCTCTCCTTATCGCGGCGGCAAAGGCAGGGATAACAAAGTCCGCAGTCGCGGATAAGTTCAGGACTATAGGGGAGTTCCCCTTCGACAGCGAAACGCGGTTCATGGCGGTGCATTGCAGCTTCGGCAGCGAAAAGAGGATATACTTCAAGGGTGCGGAGGAAGTTCTTCTACCGAGGTGCTCCCAGTACATGAACAGCGGGGGGGAGACAGTTCCCATGACAGCGTCCTTCCGCCGTAAACTCGGGGAAAAGGCGGCGGAGATGTCCGACAGGGCTCTGCGAGTCCTTGCCCTTGCCATGTGCAGCTCCGATACTCTCGAACCCCACCGCGGAAACCTTGTGTTTCTCGGCTTTGCAGGCATGACCGACCCTCCCCGTGAGGAGGCAAAAGCCGCTATACGCCGCTGTGCAGCGGCTTCCGTAAAGACTGTCATGATAACGGGCGACCATAAAAATACCGCCGTGGCAGTTGCCAGAAAGGCAGGTCTGCTCAAGGGCGGCATGGCTGTAACAGGGGAGGAGCTGAACAGGCTCACGGACGAGGAGCTCGACCGCGATATCGGGAAATATACCGTTTTTGCCCGTGTTGAGCCTGCACACAAGCTCCGCATTGTTCGCAGTTTCAGGAGACGCGGCGAAATAGTCACCATGACGGGTGACGGAGTCAACGACGCTCCTGCGGTGAAAGAAGCCGATGTGGGCGTGGCTATGGGAGTTACTGGTACTGACGTCACAAAGCAGGCGGCTGACGTGATACTCATGGACGACAACCTCGCCACTCTCGTCAGCGCCGTGGAGCAGGGACGGTGCGTTTACGCCAATATCCGCAAGTTCGTGCGGTATCTGCTGTCCTGCAATATAGGCGAGGTGCTGACCATGTTCCTGGGGATCGTCATGGGAATGCCGATAGTGCTCCTGCCCGTGCAGATACTCCTTGTGAACCTTGTCACCGATGGTCTGCCTGCAATAGCGCTGGGCATGGAGCGCCCCGAGAGCGATATCATGAACCGTCCGCCGAGGCGCTCCGACGAGGGCTTCTTCGCAGGGGGACTGATGTGGAAGATAGTTATTCGCGGCGTATTTATCGGACTTTCAACTCTTGCCAGCTTCACCGCGGTCATGCACCTGGGGAGCTCTGCGGAGGCCAGCCGCACAGCCGCTCTTATCACCCTTGTGGTGTCTCAGCTCATACACGTTTTCGAGTGCCGCTCCGAGAGCCGTTCCCTTTTCAGTATGAATCCATTCGGCAATATGAAGCTTGTGGGAGCAGTTCTCGTCTCGGGAGCAGTCCTTGCGGCGGCAGTCGCCGTTCCGCAGTTGCAGGTGGTATTCAGCACCGCAGCTCCCACTATGACGGAGCTCCTCATAGCACTGGGATTCAGCGTTGCAGTGCCGCTTGTAAGCTCTTTTCTGAGTGATTAGTAAGGGCTGGCGTCATCGACGTCCCGAAAAACGTAGGGGCGGATATTATCCGCCCACAAATAAGTTTTATGAAATGCTTTCTGTATCAAGAAGAACGGAAAAACCGTTCCGATTTCATCATATTTCCAGCCCGAAGCTTATGGAAAGAGCAGTATTCACCTTATCCATTGCGTTAAGGTCGAGCTCCCCCATTTTGTCTTTCAGCCGCTTTTTGTCGATAGTGCGTATCTGCTCAAGAAGGACTATGCTGTCCTTGGCGAGACCGCACTGGTCTGCCTGCACCTCTATGTGTGTGGGCAGGCGGCTCTTGCCGCGCTGACTGGTTATTGCAGCCGCTATGACCGTGGGACTGTGCTTGTTCCCCACGTCGTTCTGGACTATAAGTACAGGTCTGATACCGCCCTGTTCAGAGCCTACAACGGGACTGAGGTCGGCGTAATATATTTCTCCTCTTCTGACGGACATGATGTTCTCTCCCGGTATATAATGAATTTGTTGTTCTTATTATTGCCTTTGGAGCTGAGATTATACAGCTTCTATTCATTATATGTTTTCGGGAGAGGTTTTGCCTATGAGTTCCTGCTGTCGGACAGTCTGCCGCAAATGAATATCTCAAGTATGGTCACGGCAGTTCCCGCGGTGTAGCACCATAAGTCCTCGGCGGCGTAGCTGGTGCCTATGATTATGCGGAGAAGCTCGTTCTCAACACCGAGTATATCGGCGATATGTGCCTTTTGCAGGAACTCCACGGCGAAGGAAAACGCCAGTATTCCAAGCGCAACGCCGTAGGAACTGAACTTCCGCGGTACAAATGAGCGGAAAAGGCAGTACAGCACCCATACGATTATGATGTCGCCGACGTAGGAGCGTATGAAATGGCTGAAATAGAACACGCCGATGCAGACTTCAACTGCCACAAGCAGCACAGATCCGATGATATAGGGCAGCCGCGCCTTCATTCCAGCTCTCCGGCAAGATCGGGGAATATGCCGAGACTGCGCTTCAGTATGCCGTTCATCAGTGCGAGAGCTATGCCGTAATTGGTAAAGGGTACGGACTGGTCCTCTGCGGACTTCCGGCGGTAGGTCATTTCACGTTCGCCGAGCATACAGCCACCGCAGTGTATCACAAGACTGTATTCCGACAGGTCCTCGGGGAACTCCCGACCTGAGCTGAGTTTGATATTTATGGTCTTTCCCGTGAACTTTTTAAGCAGCGCAGGGAGCTTCACACTGCCGATATCGCCGCACTGGCGGTGATGGGTGCAGCCCTCGGAGATGAGGACGGTGTCCCCGTCTTTCAGCGTTTTTATGGCAGCCGCGCCCTTTACGGCGGTTTCCAGAAAGCCTTTGTAACGCGCCATAAGTATTGAAAACGATGTAAGGGGAACGCTTTCGGGAACGATCTTGCTCACCATTGCGAAAGCCTGACTGTCGGTAATGACCAGTTTCGGCGGTTCGGAGAGCTTTCCGAGGGTTTCCGCAAGCTGGAACTCCTTGGTGAATACTGCCATAGCGTCGGCGTCGAGAATGTCGCGGAGAGTCTGTACCTGTGGGAGTATCATGCGTCCTTTCGGCGCAGCCGCGTCGATAGGCGTAACGAGTACCGTCATATCCCCTGCGTTCAGCAGGTCGCCTATTATGCGCTTGTCCTGTGAGGGGAGCTTTGCAAGGGCGGCGATACGTTCCTTGAGCTCGTATATGTTCTCACCCGTGAGGGCGCTGACCTCTATCTCGTTGTCCCGACAGACGCGCTTTTTGGCGATGTCGGACTTGTTATAGACCGTGATACAGGGGATATCCTTGTCGGTGAAAATGTCGGTCAGCTGACGTTCTGTCTCGGTAAGTCCCACCGTGCCGTCCACAACGAGCACAGCAAGGTCTGTGCGGTTGAGTATCTGTTTTGTCTTGCGGACTCTCAGCTCGCCGAGAGCTCCCTCGTCGTCAAATCCAGGGGTGTCGATTATCACCACGGGACCGAGGGGGAGAAGCTCCATTGCCTTTGTTACGGGGTCTGTGGTAGTTCCCCTGACGTCGGAGACCACGGACAGCTCCTGACCTGTGACAGCGTTGACAACGCTTGATTTACCTGCATTTCTCCGTCCGAAGAAGCCGATATGGACTCTCTCCGAGGAGGGGGTATCATTCAAACTCATATTTATCATTCCTTTTTTACTGTAGGGAACGCCGCCCTCGGCGTCCCTTAATTTCGGGTAATTTGAGCTTAGAACTAAGATTGTAGGGGCGGATATCATTCGCACGAATGTAAATCGTTATTTAAAGCTCTATGTAATACGGGCATATGTTTTCATAATGTCCGTCCTTCATTCTGAAACCGTTGGGTATCACTCCGAGCTGCCTGAAGCCTGTTTTTTCATACAGATGTCTTGCACGGGTGTTGGTTTCTACAACAGCATTGAATTGCAATATAAGAAATCCGCATTCTTTTGCTTTCCGTATACAGTCCCTGACCAGCTTTTCACCGATATGCTGTCCGCGGCAGGAAGATGAGACCGCATAGCTTGCATTGCAGATATGTCCGCAGCGTCCGACATTGTTAGGGTGCAGGATATACAGGCCGAAAATATTTCCGTTTTCATCTGCTGCAACGCCGCAATAGCTTTGCGACGAAAAGAACTGTTCTCCTGTTGTTACGTCAAGCTGCTCTTCCTGCGGAAAAGCAATGCCTTCATCAACTATTTCATTCCATATCGTTATCATTTGCTGTATGTCGTCTGTTTTGTATTTCCTTATCTGCATAACTCTCAACTCTCAATTCTCAACTTAAAAAAGCCGCAGAGCATACGCTCCACGGCTCAATTATATCATAAAAGTTGTTTTTCTGCAAGCAATTATGCATTATGAATTATGCATTGCATTACGCATTATATACGTGCAACACCTGTATCCTTAGCTGCCTGAGCAACAGCCTTTGCAACTGCCTGTGCTACGGTCTTGTCGAGAGCGCTGGGGATAATGTAATCAGCGCTGAGCTTGTCGTCTGTTACGAATGAAGCGATAGCTTTTGCAGCAGCTATCTTCATAGCGTCGTTGATATCGCTTGCACGGACGTCGAGAGCTCCGCGGAAGATACCCGGGAATGCGAGAACGTTGTTTATCTGGTTCGGGAAGTCGCTTCTTCCTGTACCTACAACAGCGGCGCCTGCCTCCTTGGCAAGGTCGGGCATTATCTCGGGAGTGGGGTTAGCCATGGGGAAGAGGATGGGCTTGTCAGCCATTGACTTTACCATTTCGGGAGTTACACAGCCGGGAGCCGATACGCCGATGAATACGTCTGCGCCCTTGATCACTTCTTCGAGGCTGCCCTTTCTCATCTGCTGGTTTGTTATCTCAGCCATTTCGTCCTTCATGGGGTTCATGCCCTCGGGACGTCCCTTGTAGATAGCTCCGTTTCTGTCGCAGAGGACAACGTCCTTGAGACCCATGGAGATGAGGAGCTTAATGATAGCGATACCTGCTGCGCCTGCACCGCTTGTAACGACTCTTATCTCGTCGAGTTTCTTGCCTACTACCTTGAGAGCGTTGAGCATAGCAGCGAGAGTAACAACGGCTGTACCGTGCTGGTCATCGTGGAATATCGGGATATCACAGCACTCCTTGAGCTTCTTCTCTATCTCGAAGCAGCGGGGAGCGGAGATATCCTCCAGGTTCACGCCGCCGAATGAACCTGCAAGGAGACGTACTGTATTTACGATGTCGTCAACTTCCTTTGAGCGGACGCAGAGAGGAACTGCGTCAACGTCGCCGAAAGCCTTGAAGAGGGCGCACTTGCCTTCCATAACGGGCATACCTGCCTCAGGACCGATGTCTCCGAGACCGAGAACAGCTGTACCGTCTGTAACTACGGCAACGAGGTTTGAACGGCGTGTGAGCTCATAGCTCTTGTCAACGTCCTTCTGTATTTCAAGGCAGGGCTGTGCAACGCCGGGGGTATAAGCGAGTGAGAGGTCGTCTCTTGTTACGAGGGGAGCACGGCAGATAACTTCTATCTTGCCCTGCCACTCATAATGCTTTTTAAGTGATTCTTCTGCGTAATTCATGATTTATGCGTCCTTTCAGTATATTGTGGTTATTTTAAAAAAGCGGAGAACGACAGGTTCTCCGCGAAAATGCATATTTGCGGTTTCTCAGAACTGTATCTGGTCAATAACGCCTCTGAGAGCCTTTGCGCTCGCCTGAAGCTTTGCTATCTCCTCGTCTGTGAGCTTCGGAGAAACCTCTCTTTCGATACCGTTGCTGCCGATAACACAGGGGAGACTGAGACATACGTCGTTGATACCGTATCTGTCGTTTATCATAGTGGAAACCGTGATGATGTTCTTTGAGTCACGGAGAACAGTGTCGCATATCTTGTTTACGCTCATTGCGATAGCATAGAAGGTAGCGCCCTTTCTCTTGATGACCTCTGCGCCTGCGCTGCGGACCTCGTTGATGATCTCGTCCTCGTCCAGGTCTGCGTGATCCTGGTCTGCGCAGTATTCGTCAACAGGAACGCCTGCGATGTTCATTATTGACCACGGAATGAACGAAGAATCGCCGTGCTCGCCGAATACATAAGCGTGAATGCTGTTCGGGCTGAGACCTACGTGATCGGCGATGATCGAACGGAGTCTTGAAGTATCGAGAGCTGTACCCGAACCTATGACCTGGTTGGGCTTGAGGTCTGTACACTTGAGGATAGTATATGTCAGGACGTCAACAGGGTTGCTGACAACCACATAGATCGCGTCGGGAGCGTACTTTGCTATCTGAGGCATAACTTCCTTGATGATGTTTACGTTTGTCTGAGCAAGGTCAAGACGAGTCTGACCGGGCTTTCTTGCGATACCGAGAGTAACAACAACGATATCGGAATCCTTTGCGTCCTCGTAGCCGCCGTCGAATACCTCCACGTTCTCACCGAAGGAAACGCCCTGACGGATATCCATAGCCTCGCCCTTAGCCTTAGCCTTGTTTATATCAACAAGAACTATATCGGAACAGGTGCCTGCCACCGCGAAAGTGTAAGCAATAGAAGCGCCGACGTTGCCTGCGCCGAGTATAGTTATCTTTGTACCGTTTTTCTCAGCCATAATGTTAACCTCCATAATGTTAGGAAAAGCTCTGCCTGTATTCTTTAGCGCTTTGCAGAGCGATATGTAATTTCATTATAATGGTAAAATGTGAAAATATCAAGCAAAAAAGCCCCTTTTGCATAAAAATCGGGATTTCGTACAAAACAAACGTGGATTTAACAGAGCTTTTTAACTCCGGGACCAATAGGCGGAAAAATAGGCAGTACCAAAATTTATTCTGTAACAAATGAATAATATGCACTAAAGCGCGAATAAAACAAAAAATAATGAATATTTATTCAAAAATACTTGACAATATTTTACTATGTAGTATAATAGTGTTATATCGCAAATCCGCGCTGCTCTCAAAGCAGCGATAATATTCAGGAGGTAATCACAATGGCTAACAAAAAGGATATCAAAAAGGTAGTTCTCGCATACTCGGGCGGACTTGACACATCTATCATAATCCCGTGGCTCAAGGAAAACTACAACAACTGCGAAGTTATCGCTGTTTCAGGCGACGTAGGACAGGGTACTGAGCTTGACGGACTTGAGGAAAAGGCTATCAAGACAGGCGCTTCCAAGCTCATCATCGCAGACCTCAAGGAAGAGTTCATTCAGGACTACGTTTATCCTACAGTTCAGGCAGGAGCTATATATGAGAACAGATATATGCTCGGTACTTCCTTTGCACGTCCTATCATTGCAAAGCGTATCGCTGAGATCGCACTTGCAGAGGGCGCTGACGCTATCTGCCACGGCTGCACCGGAAAGGGCAACGACCAGGTAAGATTCGAGCTTGCTATCAAGGCTTTCGCTCCGGAAATGGCTATCATCGCTCCATGGAGAGAATGGACCATCAAGAGCCGTGACGAGGAGATCGACTACGCAGAGGCTCACAACATTCCTCTCAAGATAAACAGAGAGACAAACTACTCAAAGGACAAGAACATCTGGCACCTCTCACACGAGGGTCTCGATCTTGAGGATCCTGCAAACGAGCCTCAGTACGAGAAGAAGGGCTTCCTTGAAATGGGCGTTTCACCTATTGACGCTCCCGACAAGCCCACATACATCACTATCCACTTCGAGAAGGGCGTTCCCACAAAGCTTGACGGCAAGGAGCTCAACGGCGTTGAGATGGTATCTGCTCTCAACAAGCTTGGCGGCGAGAACGGTATCGGTCTTGCAGACCTGGTTGAGAACCGTCTTGTTGGTATGAAGTCAAGAGGCGTTTACGAGACTCCCGGCGGCGCTATCCTCTACCACGCTCACGAAGTTCTCGAGACTATCACTCTCGACAAGGAAACAGCCCGTATCAAGCAGTACCTCAGCATCAAGTTCGCTGATATCGTATACAACGGCCAGTGGTACACACCTCTCCGCGAGGCTATGAGCGCTTTCGTTACAGAGACTCAGAAGAGAGTTACAGGCGACGTTAAGCTCAAGCTCTACAAGGGCAACATCATCAACGCAGGCGTAACTTCACCATACACACTCTATGATGAGGAAGTTGCTACATTCGATGAAGACGAGGTTTACAACCAGGCTGACGCAGCAGGCTTCATCAACCTCTTCGGTCTCCCGATAAAGGTTAGAGCTCAGCTGGACAAGAAGAGAAACAACAAGTAATCATTTCTTGACATCAGAATAAGCGATAGTTCAGGCAGGGGAGCCTTCTCCTGCCTGTTACGATTTTTTTCAAGTTGAGAATTGAGAGTTGAGAGTCAATGTGTTCGCTGCGCTCACATTTTAATAATGCCGCCGAAGGCAACTCCTTAACTTTCAGCTCTAAACTCTCAACTAAAAAGGAATGGTAACATGGTAAAGGTAAGAGTTATGACCGTCAATGACTGGGACGGAGTAAACGAGTGCTGGAAAGAGCACGAGGGAACCAATCCTGTGGACGACAGTCCCGAGGGCTTCGCAAGATATCTCGGACGTAATCCTGCAACGAGCTTCGTTGCCGAGGAAAACGGCAGGATAATCGGTACTATCCTCGCAGGTCACGACGGCAGACGCGGTATCTTCCATCATGTTGTCGTAGCTCCCGACCGCCGCGGACAGGGCATTGGCAGAATGCTTGTGGAAAGCGCTATGGAGGCTCTCAGAAAAGAGGGCATACAGAAAGTTCTGCTGGTGGTGTTCACCCACAACGAAAACGGAAACCGGTTCTGGGAACATATGGGCTTCACCGTCCGCGAGGACTTGTATTACCGCAACAAATACATTGAAATATAAAAACTATGGATAAATTCATGAAGCTCGCCATTGATGAGGCGAGAGCAGGCATAAATGCAGGTCACGGCGGTCCGTTCGGCTGCGTTATCGTCAGGGACGGAGAGATAGTCGGACAGGGACACAATGAGGTCGTTAAAAGACACGATCCCACCTGTCACGGCGAGATAATGGCTATACGCGACGCCTGCAAAAAGCTGGGGACTCACGACCTGACCGGCTGTGAGCTCTATACCACCGCAGAGCCCTGCCCCATGTGTGCGGGAGCTGTGATGTGGGCGAATATAAAAAAGGTCTTTTACGGCTGCAATATAGAAGATACGGACAGGATAGGCTTCCGCGACAAGGAGTTTTATGAAGCTCCGGGGGATATCTCCGAGGAGCTCCACCGTGAGGAATGCCTTGAGGTGTTCAGGGAATATACAGCATTGAAAGACAAGAAGAATTATTGATCTGCAGGGAACGCCGAGGGTGCCGTTCTCTGCAATGGGTTCATCAAACATTAAGGAGAAGAATTATGGCAGATATGATGTGGGCAGGAAGGTTTTCCAAACAGGTGGATGCAGGCGTAAACGCCTTCAACTCTTCCATTGCCTTTGACGGTCGTATGTACCGCCACGATATACAGGGCAGTATCGCCCACGCCACTATGCTGGGAGACTGCGGCATAATCACAAAAGAGGACAGCCTTGAGATAATCGGGGGCCTGAAAGACATTCTCGCCGATATCGACAGCGGCAGGCTGGAGCTCGACCCCAATGCCGAGGATATCCATATGTTCGTTGAAGCTGAGCTCACAAAGCGCCTCGGCGATGTGGGAAAGAGACTTCATACCTCACGTTCGAGAAACGACCAGGTGGCAGTTGACCTGAGACTTTATCTTCGCGACGAGATCGACGAGATATACGCTATGGTAAAGGAGCTCGCCGTTACACTCGTGAAAATGGCAAAGGAACACACCGAGACCATTATGCCGGGATATACTCATTTACAGCGCGCTCAGCCCATAACCCTTGCACATCACCTTATGGCTTATGTGTGGATGCTTCTCCGCGATATGGAGAGACTTAAAGATACAGCAAAGAGAATGAACTACTGCCCTCTCGGCAGCGGCGCTCTTGCAGGTACTACCTATAAAACAAACCGCAGACAGACCTCGGAGCTTCTCGGCTTCACGGCTCCCATGCCCAACAGCCTTGACGGAGTTTCCGACAGGGACTACTGCATAGAGCTGAACTGCGCACTGTCTCTGCTCATGACTCACCTTTCGAGATTTTCCGAGGAGATAATCCTCTGGTGCTCGTGGGAGTTCAAGTTCGTTGAGCTCGACGACGCATTCGCTACAGGCTCGTCAATAATGCCGCAGAAGAAAAATCCCGATGTTACGGAGCTTATCCGCGGCAAGACAGGCAGAGTCAACGGCGACCTCATGACTCTCCTCACTATGATGAAGGGTCTGCCCCTTGCATACAACAAGGATATGCAGGAGGACAAGGAAGCTATCTTCGACGCAGTTGACAACGTAAAGCTCTGCGTTAAGACGTTCACTCCCATGCTGGCGACTATGCGCGTACTCAAGGACAATATGAGAAATGCAGCTGCAAGAGGCTTCATAAATGCTACGGACTGCGCTGATTACCTCGTTAAAAAGGGTATGCCTTTCCGTGACGCTTACAAGATAACGGGAACTCTCGTTGCTCAGTGCATAGAGAAGGGGCTTACTCTTGAGACCCTGCCGCTTGCGGATTACAAGGCAATGACAGACCTCTTTGACGAGGACGTTTACGAGGCTATAAGCCTCGATACCTGCGTCCGCGAGAGAAAGTCCGAGGGCGGTCCTTCGCCCGACGCTGTCAGGGAGCAGATAAAGCTTGCAGAAGAGGCGCTGGGACTCTGATATGAAGAAAAAAGATATAACCTTTATCATAGGACTTTCCATTTTCATGGGAGTAATATGGGTAGTAGGCGAGATAATAATGGGACTGTGGCTTGCAGTAAAGCCCGGTACCCATATCATATGGTTCTCTGTTGTCGTTGCAGTGACGCTCGGATTGAGCATATGGCATTCGATGATAGAGGACAGGTCAGACCTTGAAGACCCGAAGCGCGAGAAGTACGAGCGCAAGGTCAATAAGCGCAAGCGCTGATTCGGCGATCGGTCTTGCATGGGCTTTCGGCCCTGATAAACCGGCAAAGGGGGGCGGTTTTATGAAAAACACAGGTGAAAGCAGTTCTCTCAGGAGGATATGCGGAAACTGCCGCGAAGTCATCGGCGATGACAGGTTCTGCCGTTACTGCGGCTCAGAGAATATCAGCGTCATGTATGCGCCCGAGGAGGACGTGATAAGATGTATCTACGGACCGCCGCCCGTTATGAGAAAGCATACGTGCTCAGCCTGCGGATACAGCTGGAGCAGATGTCTGATGACAGACCGTGAAAAGTTTTGCCCGTTGTGTGGCGGAATTGCCGTTACTGAGTCGGATAACGACCAATAATGGGATTCCAAAGGGGTCACTGCCCCTTTGGTCAGGTCAAGGGCTGACAGCCCTTGCAGGGTTCGGGGCAGCGCCCCGAATACGACAGGCGCTTCGCAAGGGGTGAATCTTCAAACAGTCCGGCGGACTGTTTGAAGAGAGGGGACGCCTTGCAAGTGAAGGCGTCCCCTATGAAAGTTTTATCAAACGGAGGAATAGAAATGTCAGTAAAAATCTATATCGATGGTCAGGAAGGCACTACAGGTTTAAAAATACAGGAACGTTTCAAGGACAGAAAAGACCTTGAGATAATGAAGATCAGCGAGGAGCTGAGAAAAGACCCGTCCGAGCGTGCCCGACTTATCAACAGCGCAGACTATGTGTTCCTCTGTCTGCCAGACGCGGCTTCGATAGAGGCTGTATCCTTCATAGACAAGGACAACGACCACGTTCGTATAATAGACGCTTCCACAGCTCACCGCACAAATCCTGACTGGGCTTACGGTTTCCCCGAGCTTTCGGCTGCTCACAGGGAAAAGATAATCAAGTCGAACAGAGTTGCCGTGCCCGGCTGCTATGCAAGCGGATTTGCTTCAATAGTTTATCCTCTTGTCAATAACGGCATCATACCTGCGGACTACCCCGTATTCGCCTATGCGACTTCGGGCTACAGCGGAGCAGGCAAGAAGGCTATTGCAGTATATGAGGGCGATGATAAGCCTTTCGAGTTCAATAGTCCCAGACAGTACGCCCTCTCTCAGCAGCACAAGCACCTGCCTGAGATGAAAGCGGTTTCGGGACTGACATACACGCCCATGTTCAACCCTATGGTCTGCGACTATTTCAGCGGTATGGTAGTCAGCGTGCCATTGCAGACAAGAACTCTCGGCAAGAAAGTAACTGCACAGCAGGTGCACGAGATGTATGCAAAGCACTACGCAGGCGCAAAAATGATAGAAGTAATGCCGCTGATGTCCGCAGAGGAGCAGAAGAGCTTCTTCCTTGCGTCAAATACACTCAGCGGACAGAATAAATTACAGGTGTTTGTTTTTGGCAATGACGAACAGATACTCCTTTGCTCACGCCTTGACAACTTAGGAAAGGGAGCGAGCGGTGCTGCGGTACAGTGCCTTAACATAATGATGGGAATAGATGAAACAACAGGACTTATATGATCTATCTATAATTATTTCTGGGGGGAAGTAAAATGAGCAAAACACTGCGCGAGATCTATGAATACGATCTCATTGAGGACGACGGTATAGATTATACCGTGGACGAATGGTTCAATACCATTATGGAAAAGACGAAGGATCAGCTGAATGTGTCGGACGTGAGCAGAATGCTCCGTCAGAAGATATGCTCCCGCATTGCTATAAAAAGAGCTATCGAAATGCTCAGCGACGATCCCTTTGTCGGAGAAATGTTCGAGGGACAGCTGATGTTCAACCTTTATGCAGGCAAGGAAAAGTACCTGAGACTTTTCTATACGCAGATGGAGCCTGTCCTTGAAAAGGCAGGTATAATGGCAAAGGCGCATCACTGGGCTTCCGAGGACGAAAAAAAGGAATATATCGACATCGTGGCGAAATTCGCACAGAAGATCAGGGAGGAAACCGAGAATGAAGCTTGTTGAACTTAAAGGAATAACCTTTGTGGAAGGCGGAGTATGCGCTGCAAAGGGATTCAGGGCAAACGGAGTACAGTGCGGTCTCGCACATAAGCCGCTGGGAGAAATGGCAGAGGCCAACGCTGCTGCAAACAACGCTATCCCTTCGGCAAAAAAGAAGAACGACCTCGCACTTATCGTTGCGGACAAGGAGTGCAGCGCTGCTGCTGTATATACTACGAATAAAGTCAAGGGAGCTCCCATACTTGTTACAAAGGAGCACCTGAGAAACGGAAAGGCAAGAGCTGTTATCGTAAACTCGGTAAATGCCAACACCTGTAATCCCGACGGCGTTGAAAAGGCAACGAAGATGTGTCAGCTTGCCGCAAAAACTCTCGGCATAGACGAGAACGATGTCATCGTGGCTTCCACAGGCGTTATCGGACAGGTACTTCCTATCGAGCCTATCGAAAAGGCTATGGACGGCCTTGCAGGCGGACTTACCTACGACGGCAACAAGCGTGCTCTCGAAGCTATAATGACTACAGATACACAGGAAAAGGAAATAGCAGTACAGTTCGAGCTGGGCGGAAAGACCTGCACTATGGGCGGAATGCTCAAGGGCAGCGGCATGATACACCCGAATATGGCTACGACTCTCACATTCCTCACCACTGACGCGGCTATCTCTCCCGAAATGATGCAGCGCGCTCTTGACGATATAATCAAGGTTACTCTCAACAGAGTAAGCGTTGACGGAGACACCTCCACAAACGATATGGTATGCATCATGGCTTCGGGCGAGGCTGGAAACACGCCTGTTACCGAGGAAAACAGCGAGTTTGAGCAGTTCAGGCACGCTCTTTACGGCATTCTTATGAACCTTGCGCGTAAAATGGCAAGAGACGGCGAGGGAGCTACCAAGCTGGTGGAATGTGCCGTAAGAGGAGCTGACAGCGACGAGATAGCAGAAAAGGTGGCAAAGTCCGTTATCGGTTCAAGCCTTATCAAGGCTATGATATTCGGCGAGGACGCCAACGCAGGCAGAATTTACTGTGCTGTAGGCTATGCGGACGCTAATTTCGACATCTCAAAGGTTGACGTTGAAATGGCTTCAAGCGGCGGAGTTATTCCGCTGGGACGTCAGGGCAATGTTATTGAGTTCTCCGAGGAGCTTGCAAAGAAGATACTCCAGGAGGAGGAGATACAGATACTCGTTTCAATGGGCGAGGGCAAGGGCAGAGCCATTGCATGGGGCTGCGACCTCACCTATGACTACGTAAAGATAAACGGCGATTACAGAAGCTGATAATTCATCATTTACCTATGACAAGGATATCGGTATGGCTGAAATAAAAAGTAACGGACCTTTGGACGGCAGAGATGCATATTCAGAGGAAACCTGTCGTTTAGCGGCTTTGGCTGCGCCTTATCTTGAAGAAAAAGAGCGTGTGCTCTTTGGCGGCGGATGTGATGAATATTCTGCATTTTCAGCTAAAAGTAAAAAGGCTTTTTTTACTGAGATTGTACAGTTGTTTCTGAGCTACTGTATTTTAGCTTCAGTGCTGACGTATATATTGTATTTCCTTACGTATTCGGCGCTGATCACAATGGTTGGAGATATGCTGCTTCTCGGTGCTTTGGTTGCAGGTATAGCATGGTATAAATCCAAAGCAAAGAATGTTTTTGTTGTGACGGATAAAAATATTATCAGCATAAACAGGAGCAGTATTGTAAAGGTGAAACTGACAGATGTGGTTGATGTTACCTGTACAAATATTGCCGAAAATGTCGGTACGATATATGTACTGTATCCCAACAGAAATTTTGTAGGCGAGTTTGTTGCAAAGTCACCTTTTACGACTCTTGATTTTCTGTATGTTGAGGACGCTTCGGTTTACTGCGAAATGATCAGAAATGCAGTTTCGGAAGCCAGAAAGAATAACAGTTGAAATATATGATATGGGGGTGATCGTGTGTTCGGCAGGAAAAGAGACGAAGATTACGAGGAATACAATGAAAGATACGCAAGCAGATATGATGACGACTATATAGCTCCGTCCCACGATTACCGCCGGGAATGCGCCCACAGTCACGAACAGACCTATGAGGATATGGACGACCTGTGGGAGTGCAGACACGACCACGAGCAGACCTATAAAAACATCACCGAGGTAAGTGAGTGCGATCATAGTCACGAACAGACCTACGATGACGCGGACTACGAACAGCGCCCCTATGACAGAGCGGCTGAAAAACGGCGGCAGTCCTATGCAAACAATACCGACCTTGCAAGCTTTTTCGCGCCGTATCTTGCCCAGAATGAGCATTTGCTCTGGACGGGCGGCTTCGGCAGACTTGACAAGCTCACCGCCAAGGAACGGGAAAAGGATACGGGCGCGGAAGTCCCCCTTATAATAGTCGGACTGATACTGCTCTTCACCTGCATAGGCACTATAGTGGGAATAATACTCATGGTGATAGGTCTGTCCATGGCAGCGGGGAAAAACTATCAGAGCGTTATGGCTGTAACGGATCAGAGGCTGATAGTCCGCTTTTACGAAACTACTCAGAATATATGGCTTAGTACCATAAGAAGCATTGACGTTTCGTCAAAGGACGGCAGGGCAGGCACCCTGCGTATGGTGCTGAACGAACAGGCTGTGAACTATAACACAGGCAGAAGCGCTCCGGGCAGTCCGAAGAAAAGCATTACCTATTACACATCGCCGAAAATACAGGATCCCGCAAGGGTAAAGCAGATAATCGAAGACGCTATGATGAGCGCCCGGTTGAATAAATATGAATGACAAGGAAAGGGATAAAAATGGAAAAGATATCAAACAATGACAAGTCGCAGGTGCTCATTGACGCCCTGCCATACATACAGAAGTACAATAACAAGATACTTGTTATCAAGTACGGCGGAAACGCCATGACGAACAAGGAGCTCAAGGACGCTGTAATGACAGATATCGTCCTCCTTTCGCTGGTAGGCGTAAAGGTAGTCCTTGTACACGGCGGCGGTCCCGAGATAAGCGATATGCTCAAGAAGCTCAACATAGAGAGCCGCTTCGTGAACGGTCTGAGATATACTGACGACGCGACTGTTGACGTGGTAAAAATGGTGCTCTCAGGCAAGGTCAACAAAGAGCTGGTACAGCTCCTTGCACAGCATAAGGGAAGCGCTGTGGGACTTTGCGGTATCGACGGCGAAATGCTCGTTGCAGAAAAGAAAAAGACCGACGACGGTCAGGACCTTGGCTGGGTTGGCGAGATAACAAAGGTCAACACAAAGCCTATCACAGACGCTCTTGCAAACGGAAATATCCCCGTTATCGCTACAGTTGCCACTGACAGCGAGGGAAATACATATAATATAAACGCCGATACTGCCGCTGCAAGGATAGCTGCGGAGCTCGGTGCGGAAAATCTCATACTCATGACCGATATCGCAGGACTTCTCCGCGATAAGGACGACCCGTCAACTCTTATCCCCGAGGTAAATGTCAGCGAAGTGCCTTTCCTCAAGAGACAGGGCATAATCTCAGGCGGTATGATCCCCAAGATCGACTGCTGCGTTGAAGCTGTCAGACGAGGCGTAAGAAAGACCGTTATCATCGACGGAAGAGTTCCTCATTCTATTCTCATCGAGATACTTTCCAACGAAGGAATCGGTACTCAGTTCGTATGATAGAACTGCCGTTCGTAAAATAATTTACTTGTATACAAAAAATTTACTTATAAAAAATCTTAATTGATTGATTTTGACTGCCTTTTAGCGCTATAATAATAGTGTGTCTGATAAAGTCCATGGCAGTCTGCCCCAAGGAGGACGTTATGAATACAATAGATAAATTCAATTCTCACGTTATGCAGTCCTACGGACGCTATCCCCTTGTTATGGAGAAGGGAAGCGGCAGACGCTGTAAGGACGAGAACGGCACGGAATATATCGACTTCGGAAGCGGAATAGGTACTAATTCTCTCGGATACTGCGATGAAAAGTGGGCTGACGCTGTATGTGCTCAGGTAAGGACTCTCCAGCACAGCTCCAATTACTACTACACAAAGGTACAGGCTGATTTCGCAGAAAAGCTCTGCAATATCTCGGGATACAAGTCCGTATTCTTCTGCAACAGCGGCGCAGAGGCAAACGAGTGCGCCATAAAGGTGGCAAGGAAGTACAGCTTCGATAAATACGGCAAGGGCAGGCATACCATCATCACCCTTGTGAATTCCTTCCATGGCAGGACTATCGCTACTCTTTCCGCAACAGGTCAGGATGTGTTCCACAATTACTTCTTTCCGTTCGTGGAAGGTTTCGTAAACGTTAACGCAAACGATATCGACGACCTCAAGGCGAAGCTCGACGATACGGTTTGCGCGGTAATGCTCGAATATGTACAGGGAGAGGGCGGCGTCAACGTTCTCGGTCAGGAATTTGCAGACGCTGTTTACGAACTGTGCGCGCAGAAGGATATACTCGTTATCGCCGATGAAGTCCAGTCGGGCGTAGGCAGAACGGGTAAATTCCTTGCAGGAGAACACTTTGGCAAAAAAGCTGATATCACCACTCTCGCAAAGGGTATAGCAGGCGGTGTTCCTATGGGAGCCTGTCTTGTCAACGAGAAGTGCAGCGGAGTCCTCACAGCAGGTACTCACGGCTCCACCTTCGGCGGAAACCCCATTGCCTGTGCAGGCGGTCTTGCTGTCCTTGACAGGATAGAGAGCGACGGCTTCCTTGAAGAGGTGACAAAAAAGAGCGAGTTCATAAAGAGCGAGCTTGAAAAGTGCAGCGAAGTCGAGTCCATAACGGGTCTCGGACTTATGATAGGCATCAAGCTTAAAAGCAAGGACGCCCACGACGTTGCACAGAAGGCTCTCGACAGGGGACTTCTCATTCTTACAGCCAAAGAGAAGGTAAGACTTCTTCCTCCACTGACGATCTCATACGACGAGCTAAAGGACGGACTGAAAATTCTGATAGAGATACTGGAGGAATAAGCTATGGAGTTTCAGGTAGTTGGAAAGGGCGGTAAGTATACCGTTCAGGACAAATCAGGCCGACTTATCTACAGCATTAAGAAAAAAGGCTTCGGAGCCAGATATAACCTGATGGACGCCAGCAATTACAACCTCTATACTCTCGTTCAGACAGGAGACTCCAAAAGACCTTACTTTACCATAATCCTCAACGACAACGTATTCATGTCAATGGAATGTACTTCATTGTTTCTCAATCCGACCATAACCGCGAAAAACAAGACCATGCGCTTTGAGATAACCAGTAAGGACAGAAAGAACTTCGATATAGTCCTCAACGAAGCGGAAGTCGGACATATACAGAGCCTTCTTGGCGTGAACGGAGAAATGCAGTATCATTTCGACATTGATAACAAGGCGTTCGACGATTATATAGCGCTTTTTGCCGTAGCGATAGACAGGGCTTTCGGTGAAATGAACAAGTAATGAAAAGATATTTTTGATTGGAAGGATATAAATATGAAACACTTACTCAAAATGCTCGATCTCAGCACAGAGGAGATCATTGAAATACTCAACCTTGCAGACCAGCTCAAGTACGAGCTCAAGCACGGTATCCCACATCCCCACCTCAAGGGAAAGACCCTCGGAATGATATTCCAGAAGGCTTCCACACGTACAAGAGTTTCATTTGAGACAGGTATGTATCAGCTTGGCGGATATCCGCTGTTCCTCTCCTCGAACGACCTCCAGATAGGCCGCGGAGAGCCCGTTCAGGATACAGCAAGAGTTCTCTCACGCTACCTTGACGGTATCATGATCCGTACCTTTGAGCAGAAGGAAGTAGAGGACCTTGCGGAGTTCGGTTCTATCCCGATAATAAACGGTCTTACCGATTTCTGCCACCCCTGTCAGGTGCTTGCGGACCTTATGACTATCCGCGAGTTCAAGGGCAGCTTTGACGGACTTAAAATGTGCTTTATCGGCGACGGAAACAACATGGCCAACTCCCTTATCGTAGGCTGCTTAAAGGTTGGTATGTCAGTATCTATCGCTTGCCCCAATGACTATCAGCCGCCGAAGGAGATACTTGACTTCGCAAAGGCATACGGCGGAAAGTTCGAGCTGACAGATACTCCTATGCAGGCAGCAAAGGGCGCAGACGTGCTTATCACTGACGTATGGGCTTCCATGGGTCAGGAGGGTGAAGCCGAGAAGCGCAGAAAGGCTTTCACAGGCTATCAGATAAACGACGAGCTCATGGCACAGGCAAAGTCCGACGCGATGGTTCTCCACTGTCTCCCTGCACACCGCGAGGAGGAGATCACAGAGAAGGTATTCGAGGCTCACGCAAACGAGATCTTCGAGGAAGCTGAGAACCGTCTCCACGCTCAGAAGGCTGTTATGGTCAAGCTCATGGCAAACTGAACCGTTAGCATACATATTGTAGGGGGCGGATATTATCCGCCCTTTTTAATTCATAATGCATAATTGCAGCGTCCGCTTTGCGGACGGCGTTGAAATATCTTTTTTGATAATATAGAGGAGAAAAATGAACGAGATAAAAGTCAACGGAATAATTGCAGGATTTAAATGGAAAATGGTAGGCTTGTCAGCATTTCTTTTTGCTTTTATGGCGGTTTCGCTGCGATTTGACGTCCCGGTACTTCACATGATACTGCTTGGTGCAGCCTTAGTGCCGATGGCGGTGTTTGCCTGTATGTGTCGAACTGAAACAGCTTTGAAATACAATGCAACGGTGGAATACGATGAAAGTATTATCAGATGGCGTATACTGCTGAAAAGAAACAGTATAAAAACTGAAAGTATGACAAAATTATTCTGCGAAATGAAGAGCATAGAAGAGCCGAGAAGTTTTGGGGGCGGAATATCAGTCTTAGAACTGTGCTTCAGGTACAAATGGCTGTTCTGTATACCGCGCACAAAAAGGATAAACGATATTTTGAACGTAAGTCAGCTTGCCTTAAAGAAAGGCGAATACAAAGGAAAAAAACCACTCGCGGAGCTTTATTGCTTTCTTGAAGAAAAATACCCCGAAAAAGCAGGGGGAATGATAAATATGAGGTGAAATAATGTACAATCTTATACTTGCCTGTGTGGGCTTTGCATTGGCTATAGCAGGCGGAATTTACCTTCTGAGGCTTGCGTATCTGAAAAAGTTCGGAGTTCCTGCCAAAGCCGAGGTAATGGAGATCAGGGAGGAGACCCGCAGAAACAAGCCCTCGGGAGCTTATATCCACAAGCTCAGATATACCGTTGAGGGCAGGACGTATGAGCAGGAGGACTCGGCAGGCTACAGCAAGCCGCTGAAGCAGGGCTCCACTCAGATAATCCTCTGCGACCCTAAGGATCCGAAAAAGTTCAAGTTCGAGGAGGACCTGAAAAGCCACATGACAATAGCGGCGGTTTTTATCGGAATGGCGCTGGTTTTCGCAGGAAGATTCCTCTATACATATATAAAATAATACTATTGTAAAACATGACTAAAAAAAGAGAGAAAACCTTTGCATTCTTTTAGTTGACAAACGCTGTATTGCGTGATATAATAATTAAGTCGCCTGAGGACAACGGTTCACAGAAACGATAAACAGCATCTTGAAAATTGAACAATGCGAAGAAAAGTAACGACCCTTGAGATTCCTTTTTGAAGCTGGAAACAGTGGAGAGAAGAGAAGGTCAAGAAAAGACTGAAAAATAACACGAAAGTAATAACGCAAGCGTTATGA
>NZ_JAFYYT010000025.1 GCF_017549005.1 Ruminococcus sp. | reverse complement strand
TCTGATTAGCTGCGCCGCACATTTTTGGCTATTTGTCAATACCTTTTTGCAAAAATTTACATTATATACAAAAAAAATAATCACAGGATCTTTTTGATTCCTGTGATTATTTTACTTTTCCTTAGCTTAATGACATTACCGACCTGGGACTTTGTATCCTGCCATGTCTTCCTTACGCGGTAGAGATACTTTCTTGCAGTCTTCGGCTTAGGGACAGGCGCCGGTTCTCCCATATACGACTGTACCTTAGCCTTGAATTCATTCCAGTGCGGGAGTATATATGCCGGACACATCTTATAGCTATTATACATAACGTTGAGCTCATCAATGGAGCCCTTCTTACCGTCACGGACATTGAGCCAGTAAGTATGCGTATACAGGTTATCTATACTGAGGTTATACATCTTAAGGAGGGCCGCAGCCAGTCTTGCACAGTTATCCTCTGACTTTTTATCAGTATCGTTATAGGCAGAAGACATAATACACTCAATAGCTATAGTACGTCTGTTGCCGCTGCCGTCTCCATCAGCTGCATGCCAGCCTGAAAGCGTCAGTGGCAGGTTCTGCCATGCACAGGTGTCATCACAGTAATAGTGAACACGTACATCCTTCATATTGCCGTTTACTGTAGCTCTGGTATACTGCTCAGCAGGCGTAGTACCTTCTATTGTAGTTATCCAGTCTGTATTATGAATGGTTATACCTATAACTTTGCCCTCCATAGAGGCGGAGGGCATTTCGATATTATTGGGATTATGGTTTGTGAGCATATACTCATTAACCGGAACTCCGTTTATAACATTATTAGAATCTGCCTTCAGAATCATTGTCATCATTATCATCCTTTCTGCCTGCTTTTTCCTGCAGGATTTCAATAGCATTTTTCAGTGCGGGTGGATATGGAATACCCATGAGACTGGTATTCTCAATAATAGATAGAACTTCATTAGCACAGAAGCCTATGCAGACTGCGTCACGGACATAGTTTGTATTCAGAAGAATATCAAGTCTAACCGCTACAATAATTAGCATAAGGATACTGCACTTTTTTGCCAGCCCAAGCCATCCGGCTTTACTGCTGAGCTTGCCGGAATCTGTATGTTTGGACCTGCCCATTGCTGCTGTTATCATGCCTGTTGCAAAATCAATAGCCATAAAGATTATGAGTGTTGCAAGAGCTGAATCCCAGCCTCCGAACAGTGACGCGATAAATCCGCCTATTGCGCCTATAACCATACATATCGTCTCTTTCATGTTGTCACCTCCAGTATTTTTATGAGTCTGATATGCGGATGTGTATTATCAGTAACTGCTTTCCATGCAAGATAATACTCATCGGCTGATAAGTCCTCTCTTGAAAGCAGCACCGTAATATATCTGTCTTCGGATTGCAGCCATCTGAACGGTATTGATATAGCACTGCCATTTATGATCTGTTCGTGGATATATCTGGCTGTTTCAGCTGCAGAAAGTTCAGTATTTGCCTTTCGTACCAGCCACATTTCTCCGCCCTGATTGATGCCGCATCTATAGCTGAACAGTACCTTAGACGAAGCTGACATTCTCACAGGCGTTATACACATGGTGTATATCTCAGCTCCCCAGTTGAAATCCGGCTGGTTATATGAAATGGCATAGTCATTTTCAGGACTGCAGAAGTTATGGTATGTATCTGCAAAGCCTGAAAGGGAGCGATAACCGTCAACATAGAAGGTATATAGCTTTTCACCGTATTCGGATAGAGCCGAATTACCGGATTTAAACAGCGTTACTGAGCTATCGTTTGCATGCAGATTATCTATCTGAGCCTGCAGTGAGGCAAGTGTATTCTGAATACCCTGACGTTCCTCCGTAGTATAGCTGGCGGTGATTGCGTCAAGCAACGCCTTGTTATTATGTGAATGTCCATTATCTGGCAGCTGCTCTATCATCTGCCGAACTATGGCAGTTATTTCTGATATATCAGGCGATATGCCGTCTTTACCATCGATACCGTCTCTGCCATCCTTTCCGTCTACACCATTTATGCCGTCACGACCGTTTGCACCATCAGTTCCGTCTCGTCCGTCTTTTCCATCAATACCATCTCTGCCGTCAGTTTCATTCTTTCCGTCAGCTCCGTCTTTGCCGTGCAGGCTTTGCAGCCATTCTGACAGTGATCCGGTAAAGCCTTCCTGAACTGACAGTTCATATGCAGACTGACCTGCTGAGCCAGTATTCATTTGTCTTATCTGCTGAAGTAACTGAACGTACAGGTCAGGTGTCGGCGGAATTGGAATATCATCATCGCCTGTAAATCCAGAGAAACGGATATTTAGCGTAACAGGAACTGTGGTTGCACGGACGGTAGTATCACTTTCCGCATCATAACCGAACAGAGACATTTTTACAGCACCTGCATGAAGCTCTGCAGGGAGATAACAGCTTGTCCCATCATATCCGAGAACTAAACTGTATGTATCGTCTCCCTGACTGAACTGCACTACCTTATGAAACCGTTTCCAGTCGCCTTCAAAGGTGAATTTAAACTGGACATACCTGATCTGGTGGTCTGCAAGTACTTCACGCTCGAGAACTTCTATGCTCTGGTTCCTTACAAGGAATTTCCACATCAGTTATGAACTTCCCTCCATTCTCTGTTTTCAAAGTCATATTCCATATATCCGTCAAGGCACTGTACCTTTTTAAGGCCTTTGTTTCCTATATTGCCGCTATGGCCGTCCCAGCCGCTTGATTTGCGTATTGCAGCCCATGCTTCAAGGCTTCCTTCATACGTGATAAGCTCAAGATTATCGCAGTAATTGAAGCTGCCTGCGGATATTTCCTCTACAGTAGCGGCAATAGTGAAATCCTTTAGTGCAGTACATGATGCAAACATTCTGTCTCCTATGATTCTTCCTTCATAACGGACGGTTTCAAGAGCCTGACAGCCGCTGAACGCCTCTATACTCACAGCTGTTACAGAAGCCGGGACAATAAGGGCAGTTATGGCTGTACCACTGAATGCATACCTGCCAAGCTCTGTGATATCTGGCGGCAGTTTAAGTGATGTCAGCCCATTAAGCACATGATGTTCAACATACTCGTCTATATGCGGCATAAAGCCGTTTCTGCCTATACGTGTCAGGCTGTTTGGCAGTGATACATTTTTGAGTTCATCACAGAATGTAAAGGCAAAGGTACCGACAGAAGTAATACCATCAGAGATAACAACCGACTTTATATCATTACGATTAAAAAACGGCGATAAATTGGCATCTGCGTTATTATCACTTTCATAATCATACATATCACCAGAGCCGCTGAGCAGTAATGTTCCGCCTGAGAACAGCACATAATGTACATTATCTCCGCAGGTACCATACCCGACTATATCTCCTGAGAAGTTATTGACCTTGGCATTAAGCTCAGTTACTGTATTTTCAAGCTCATTTATCTTCCCGTTATATCCCTGCATCTCTGCTATGAGCTGCGCTATCTGAGCCTGCATATCAGTAACCTTGCATTTACCCAGGATGCATCTGCAGTAACCGCATACACTGTTATCGTCACGATAGTCCAGAATATCCTGTGCCGTTAATGCTATAGCTTCCGGAGATATCCTTACTGCATACAGCAATAACCTTGTCTTATTCGGTTCTGCTTCAAAATTAGGTAGTGCAGGTAATTCCGCAGGTGTTCCCGGTACTACCTCAAGAGATACAGCCCTTACTGACTCCGAAGTATCACATAGAATAGAAACAGCCACAAATCGCGGAAGTGACTCATCCTGATACTGACTCAAATCTATGGTATATTCTGCGTCATTAATGAAGTAATGGCCGTCTATCCATGCCTTTCCTGTACCTAAAGTAACTTTCAAACCTGATGCAGGTGTCAGACTGAAGTTACTGCCGTAGGTGTCAAGTATACCATTACAGATGATACTTGACAGATATGCTGTGAAGTCTTCTGCAGTATATGTTCTGTCAAAGCCATTTGAATTAAAGAATCCGCTGTAAAAAGCCATTATTGTTCCTCCTTTTTGAATGTAGGTGTGAGGCTACGACCATTGCAGTCAAAGCACTCTATCATAACTATTAATTGTATTTTCGGCTGAATCATACCGAAACGTTTATGCTGAACAGTAACATAGTCGCCGACCGCATAATCCTTGTTATACTGATATTGCGAATTATTAGCAGCTATTTCGGATTCTGATACTGTTTTAGCCTGTATCAAATGTTCTGAGCCTCTTGTTTTTAGCAATTCAATATATTTATTTTCCGGTATTGGCACTGTTTCTCCATCAACATCTTCTGTTTCAGAGATATCATCCGCGTCCACATACACCTCATATCGGGAGAGATATGCAGGTTCGTCGCCGTCATAGTAAGTAGTGCGTTTACGCTCATCGCCTTTCCCCTGACCGAAGATATATGCGAAGTTGCGTTCTACAGAAGCGTCCTCTGCATAGCTGAATGACAGAAGATTGCTGTATGTATCGGAGAATATGATATGTGGATTATCCTGCTGCATAATACTGCGGTCGCTGCCTTCATATAGATCAAACACCATACGGTATTGCTCTCCGGTATTCTTCACAAGTCGGATATTTGCCGTTCCACCGATCTTCTCACAGATCGTATACACCCATTCCATAAGGTTGGCGTATGATACCTGTAGAGTAGCCGTCTGCTCCCAGCACAAGCCATACACATCGCCAAGTGACAGTCCGGGAATACGTCGATTATCGTTCTGTATCGCACTAAGTGTAACGGCAGATCGCACGATTTCGCTGTATGCCGTCGTCCTAGTTATATTCAGCGTAGGATGAATAATACGCCGCTCCAGCAGGCACATGAGGAAACGCCCACGTACCGTCAGGTAGTCGCCGTTCTCTGTATCCGTGTCTATCTGCACCGACTCAATGATGCCGAAGTGCTCTTTATCATCATCACGTCCGACTATGCGTCCAGTCCTGAAGATACTGATATTCAACGGACTTGCGGCTATATATACCTCAAAGCTGCCGCATTTATAGTACTCAACGTCCCATATCAGAGAAGAAAAACTGTCACATATGGCTTCAAGGGTGATAGAAAGTGCATAACCGTCCGGCTGCATATTGTAAATCTCGATCTGCATGCTACACCCCCAGATAAGCATTTGTGTGGATTATCCTTACTTTCAGGTTTTCAAGGCCTGTTCCTTGGAGATAGAAGCGGTTATTTCCTTCACGAAGAGTAAGCCAGGTAGAGCCCGAAACAAGCCGGTTTATAATATTATTCTTAACACCGCCGCGATCAAGAGTAACGATTTTATTGCCGGTCTTGGTTGTGACTGTTATAACGTCGCCTGCAAGGATATCGCCTGTGATCTGCATGTACTCGTCTGTATCTGCGTTATACAGTGTAGGAGAACGGGCGTCTGCAGTAGCTTCAATAACCAGCGTAAAGCCGGTCTCATCGCCTTCGTTGACAATATTCATAGTATTATCCCTATTGAATTTGCCCAGCACAAAAGGCTGAGGATTTGTCTCAGAAGGAAACGGAAAGGTAAATGCACCGACAATGTGGCTGTATTGAGCTATAACCGGTGTTGTTGAATACCAATAAATATCGGGACAGAGTATGGAGATCTGTCCCGTTGTAAGCTGTTCAAAATTGCTGATCTCGCAGGTCTCGACATAGCCTTCAGTGTACACGTCAACACCTGCGGTTTTGTAGTAGATCTTTATATATCGCGATGGCTTCACAACCTTGTATAGCTGGTGACGGCGAGCTTCTATGTCGATACCCCGCATCTCGAAGTGAATGACCACATTCCGCTTTTCAATGAAGGCGTTGTTCAGATAACTGCCGTCCATACCTGCATAGCCGGAAGTGCTTATCGTTCCGGGTGGAGGTGATAACCCCTCTATCTGAGAGGTCATATATTGGTTGGCGGTCGTTGTCATGTCAATACGGTCGCCACTCTGGTTTTCAAGAATAAGGCTAAAAAACATACTTACCTCCTGTTGATCTTTCATGGGTAATGATGTATAATATATTTATAATCTTAACAATAGACTGGAGCGTGCTACCCATGTATCGTTACGTTCAATACAATGGCTCAGCATATAGAGAATTTGATGGTGATTTTACTCAGTTTTTGCGAAATATTGGCGTGTCTAAAGAACATATAGACGCTGTTAAAAGTCGAATTGTAAATAAATACCCGGACGGAGTCTTGGATAATTATCATAGTTTAGCACTGGAAAGAAGACTCGTCCCAACTGACAAAATCCTCTGGACTGGACGTTCAACAGAAGGTCTGTCATTTTATGAAAACGTAAGAATAATGAAAGAAGGAGACAGAGAACCAAGTAGGTTTAATCGATGGCTAGATAAAGCATCCAAAAATCTCTCAGATACACGTGATATCTATCAAAAACTTAATAATCCTGTTAAAATGACCTATATAAAAAATGAAGATAAGTACTTCTTAAGTGGTGATGGAAATCACCGAACTCTAATCGCCATTGTTTTAGGAGCCACAAGTATTTTAGCAAACATAGACGGTGAATACGAATTAAATCATGAAAAACTTAAAATGTACAATTTAGAGAAGGAATTTTATGAAAAATATAACATAGATTGTATAATAATACATAATGCCTCTGTTTCAATAGGATTCTACGATGATAATAGCCAGGAAATATATGAAGTTGACGGATTCAAAAGCCTTGATACTAATCTTCCATTTTCCGATATACTCCAAGAATTAGAAGAACAGATTAAAAGCGATTTAAAAAAATACGCTTTAATTCGTAAGCTTCCAAATCGTTTGCTTAAGTTTATAAACAGTCATCTAATATGCAAATCCAGAATTCAAAAGTATTTTCTTAAATTTCCTATGACCAATCACGAAAGAATTAATAAGAAATACCTTTACCTTTATTATTGGGAAAAAAACAAAAGTACACGAAATGGCAACTAAAACCAGAAAGAATATAGCTATTTATTTTAACATTCCATTTCAGATTCCTTGACTTTTCGCACGTTATGTGCTATACTATACGTAGAAGAATAACCAACTCCTAGCCTTTTTGGAGGTGTTATCTATGATGCAAAAAAAATATACAATTGATCAAATTCAATCCATATTATCTCCTATATTTTCGGGATATCAAATTAGAAAGGCCGTATTATTTGGCTCTTATGCCAAAGGTACTGCAGAAGAAAAAAGTGATATTGACTTACTTGTTGACAGTGGTCTGAAAGGATTAGCATTTTACGGATTACTCGAAGATGTGGTTTCTGCGCTCGGTAAAGAAGTAGATTTACTTGACATATCACAAATTGATCCTAATTCAGAAGTTGATAACGAAATTGCCAAAACAGGAGTAATTATTTATGGAAGCTAAAGATAAACAAGTTTTGCAAAAGATATATGACCATATTTGCTCTGTTCTTAAATACTGCGAAGGATGTAGTACTCTTTCGGAGTTCCAAAATGATTCTATGAGAGTTGAAGCTTGTGTGTTTAACCTCATGCAAATTGGTGAACTTGCAAAACAATCGCTATCTGATGAAGCAAAACTTCAAATTAAAACTATTCCTTGGAAGCAGATATATGGTATGAGGAATCGTATAGTTCATGGATATTCTGGTGTCAATATGCTAATTGTATGGGATACTATCCATGATGATCTTCCCGAATTAAAAAAGGAATTAAAGGCTTACATCAAATAATATTCAGTGCATTTCTCGTCATACGATAAATTTCCAGCCGTGACAGCGATTTCGGGCTATTATTAGTCTGATTCACTATCCGGCTGTTGTCGTTGTTGTAGTAGTTATTAACCACACCACTACTGCCAGTTATCATTGCACCTGAAACGCCGTCCATATTGATATTAAGCCTTGACTGCATAGTGAGTGACATCGCTTCAGATACACCTTCTATAGCCTTTTCTACGTATTTTCTGCTATTATTGATTCCTTTTGCCAGTCCTTTCATAAAGTCCGGCATCCAGCTCTCAAAGTCAGTAAGAGGACCTTCATCCGGTACTGAGAAATGCAGGAAGGACTTTATCTTATCGGCAACACTCTTAACTGCGTCACCGACTTTGCCTATACAGCTCTTGATACCATCAACAATACCGTTGATTATATCTGCGCCCCACTGCCAAGCCTCTTTTCCAAGGTTCTTAACAAAGTCTACAGCTTTGTTGAAACCGTTAACGATGGTATCCTTGATACCGCCAATAGTTGAAGATATTGTCGATTTGATACTGTTCCATATATTGGAGACAGTATTTTTTATTGCATTCATGATGTTTGTGACCGTGTCTTTTATTGCATTCCATACATTCGAGATAACTGACTTGATTGTATTTACAATTCCGGATATAAAGTCGCTGATAGCATTCCAGACTGTAGTAACAACAGCCTTTATCGTATCAAGAGTGTTTTTTATATGGTCAGAAATGAAGTTCCAGACACTTGATATTACATTCCATATTGCATCTAATACAGTGGAAATCACCGTATGAATTGTATTCCAAACAGTTTCAACTACGTTTTTTATAGTTTCAAAGACTATGGTGAAAACTGCTTTTATCAATTCAAGCTTCTCAGTTATATTATCATGGATCCAGTCCATGACGCTGCTGATAACTGAATGGATAGCATCAAATACAGCTTCTACGGTATTCTTTATAGCATCAAAGACAATTGTAAAAACAGCCTTGATTATCTCCAGCTTCTCGGTTATATTCTTGTGTACCCATTCCATAACACTGCTTATAAGTGAATGGATAGCGTTGAATACGGTTTCAACAACAGTTTTTATTGCATTAAGGATCGGGGATACGACGCTGTATATCGCGTTCCATACCTTGCTTATGACATTCTTTATCGCATTGAGAACAGCGCTGATTAAAGTATGAATGGCATTCCAGACTGTAGTGATAACAAGCTTGATGAGCTCAACTTTCTCCTTGACCTTGTTACTGATAGCAGTCCAGATATTTACAAAGAAATCCTTTATAGCTGTAAGGACATTTACAATAACATCCTTTATCTTGCTGAGTGCTCCGCCGAATATCTTATCAAGAGTATTGAAGACGTTCTTTATGGTAGATACGATAAAATTCCAGATGCCAGTGAATATGCCCTTAATACCTTCCCATACTCTGCTCCAGTCACCTGTAAAGATACCGACAAATACATCAAGTATGCTGAGAATGGTATCTGTAATGAATTTAAACACATCGGCAATCTCTTTAAAAACACCTTCAAACAGAGGCTTAAGGAATTTACACAGCCCGTCCCAGATTGCTTTTATTACCTCAGATATGTTTTTGAAGTCAAAGCCCAGGGCATTAATCCTGTCAACTATCCCCTGTGTGAAGTTACGGAATGTATCCTTTATCTGGTTCCATATTGCAGTTATGTTGTTCCTGAATTCCTCATTTGTTTTCCAGAGGTGAGTAAATGCAGCTACTAAGGTACCTATTACTGCAACTACAGCTATTACAGGAGCGCTTATACCGCCTATGGCAGCACCAAATGTTGAAAATGCTGTTTTAGCTCCCGCTATAATAGTGGGGATATTTGATACAAACTGCATCAGCTTGCCGACTGTACCTATTGTTTTGCCCACTACAATGAGAAGCGGACCAAGTGCAGCTGCTACAAGTGAGATTTTGACAATGGTTTCCTTTGTGGCAGGATCCATAGCGTTCAGTTTGTCAATGAAGCCCTGAATCTCCGTCACGATTGCGCGGATTGCAGGCATCAGGATTTCGCCGAAGGAAATGGCAAGTTCCTGAAGCTGCGATTTCAGAATGGTGAGCTGCCCGCCGAGGTTATCCTGCATGACGGCAGCCATCTTTGCGGTCACACCGTTGTATCCGTCAATTTCGTCGGAACAAGTAGAAATAGCGCCTTCCAGCTTCTGAATATCCGCAGGTGCAGCATTCATCAGCGCAAGGAAACCGGACATCGCATTCTTGCCGACCAGCGCCTGTGCCGCCGATGCCTGTTCCGATTCCGACATCTGTGCGAAAGCCACACGGCAGTCCGCCAGAATGTCATTCAGTTCACGCATCGAACCGTCGGTGTTGGTCGTTGCAATTTCGATTTCGCCGAAGGATTCACCGCAGAACTTGACATCACCTGCAAGCGCTGTCATAATTGCACGGAGCGCCGTACCGGACTGCGAACCCTTGATACCGCTGTTTGCCATCAGACCGATAGCCTGCGCTGTATCTTCACAGGAGAATCCGAGAGAGCCTGCAACAGGCGCACAGTATTTGAAGGTTTCACCCATCATGCTGACATTCGTATTTGCATTGGACGATGCCGCCGTCAGAACATCAGCAAAATGACCGCTGTCGGCAGCAGATAAGCCGAAAGCGGTCAATGCGTCTGTTACAATATCCGAAGTTGTCGCCAAGTCCTCACCGGAAGCGGCAGCGAGGTTCATGATGCCCTCGATACCTTCCAGCATATCGCCGGTTTTCCAGCCCGCCATTGCCATGTAGTTCATAGCGTCGGCAGCCTCGGAAGCGGAGAACTTGGTTTTTGCGCCCATCTCACGAGCCTTGTTCCGGAGAGCGTCCAGCTCATCACCGGCCGCACCGGATACAGCAGCGACTTTGCTCATGGCGGAGTCGAAGTCGGCTGCGGTCTTGACAGCGGCTGTTCCGGCAGCCATAACGGGAACGGTCACATGAGTGGTCAGTGTCGTTCCGACATCGGCGATCTTGTCACCGGCTTTTTCAAGCATTTCTCCCGCCTGACCGAGCTTGGCAAGCGCCGTGTTGGAAGCCTCCGCTTCACGCTGGAGGTTCTGCAATTCCTGTTCCGTTTCGATGATCTCACGCTGCAGGGCATCATACTGCTCCTGTGAGATGTCGCCGCTCCGCAGCGCCTGATTTGCTTGCTCTGCCGCCGTTTTCAGGGTTTCCAGCTTTTCTTTGGTAGCCTTCACCGCATCGGCGAGGAGCTTATGCTTCTGCGAGAGCAGTTCTGTGTTGGTCGGATCAAGTTTCAGCAGCTTCTGTACATCCTTGAGCTGCGTCTGCGTGTTCTTGATGTTTTTGTTGACACCTTCCAGCGCTTTCGACAGCTTGGTAGTATCACCGCCAATCTCGACCGTGATCCCCTTGATTCTGTTTGCCATGCGGTTTCACCTCCGTGAGGGCATGAAAAAAGCACCTGCCGTAGCAAGTGCTTTGTGTATATTCAGTTTCTAAGGTAAATCTGAATTTACCGCTGGTTGAAATCAGAATTTTCGTCCGAATAATCTATAATTACTTTCTTGCATTCTCTACAGAGGAAAGCTGTAACAGCAGATCCCTTCAGAAAGGATAGTTCTGAAAGAATCACAGAACCTTCATGAAACTGT
>NZ_JAFYYT010000024.1 GCF_017549005.1 Ruminococcus sp. | reverse complement strand
CAACACAAAGAAAGTGCTCTCCGAAATGACTATCCACTATGTTCTGTACGCAGCACAATAAGAGCTTCTTCACTCTCGTGATAGAAACTTTCCTCATAGTGTTCACTGTACAGATAAACCATAGTAAACTGTTTCATTTCGGGTAACTCCTTTCGTAATTATTATTGATACAGCGGTCGTCCTGCGACCGTTTCTGTTCTGACTTTACCTGTATTATATCATAGCTTTTCTGAAAAAGCAAGTAAACCACAGGTATATTTTTATAAAATATAGAGAAAGGAGCAAATTCTCCCGATATTTATGAAAGAACTTGCCCCTTATTATGCCAGTAATAACTTTGCTTCTATGTTGATAAGATATAATGCTGTTCAAAACAGAATGAAAACGCATATCTTGCAATTGCCTTTGCAAATCCAGGGTAAACTGCCTAATTAGCGAGATTATACCGATATTAAAGCAGATTTCTTGTGTCCACAGACACATATTCGAGGGTAGAAGCAGTCAGAGTTTTCGGAATGATTTTTCCGAATTTGTAATGTCCAATTTAGGTTTGGACATTATTTTCAGAAATTAAAGAAATAACTACGCAGCTATTAAACTGCGTAGTTATGCGATTTTTAAGAGCTTGTGACGGGATTCGAACCTGCGACCGAGGACTGTTTTTAAAGCGAACATAATTTTTGTTTTTGATTGTTACGCTGCTTTAGCCACAGTTTCCTTCAGTTCGCCTACGAATCTGTAATATATCTCAACCTGTTGATATGTCTTTCCATAGAGCTTTTCCTTATGGTGGACAACTATTCTGTCGATAAGCTCATTGAGTATATCAGCGTTGAGTTCCTTTATATCCGTATAACTGTCAATTACTTTTGTAAATTTATCGGCGGCATCGGATCTGGCTTTGAGCGTTGTGATCTCATATGTCAGTTCGGGTATAGTTTTCTTGAGTTCTGCCTGTTCTTCCTCAAATGTTTTTGTCATCTGTGCGTAGCGATCATCTGAGATCTTTCCGAGTGCATTATCTTCATAGAGCTTGTTGAGCAGGCGGTCTATCTCAGCTACTCTGCCCTGTGCTTTTTCAAGCTCATGTTCAAGCTGTATTACCTTCTTTGCACTGCTGTCGCTGCACTTGCTGTCGAGGAATGACCTGAACTCATCCTTGTTTTTACGATATGACTTCAGCACTCTCCGGATGTCTTTCAGCACAAGCTTGTACACCACATCGTAGGTAATATAATGCGATGCACAATATTCCTTGCCGTGAGTTTTATACATCCAGCATGAGTATGCTCCGTGATATGTACCGTCTTTGCGTTTCTTCTGCGAGTAGGTAAGTGCGTGACCGCAGTCGGCACAGTAGAGCAAACCTGCGAACATCTGAACTTCACCTGTCAGCGTTGGACGCCTCTTGGTACTCATCATTCTGTGAGCGTCGTCCCAGAGTTCCTGAGAGATTATCGGTTCATGACAGTTCTCAACGATTATCCAGTCCTCTCTCGGGACCTTCTCCTTCTCCTTGCTTTTCATTGACTTGCACCGCTGCTTTCCGTAGATCAGTTTGCCGAGGTAGACCTCATTTTCAAGTATCACTCGGATAGAAGTAACGTGCCAGTCGAACTCCTTTCTCCAGTAATCCGACTTGAAGTAATCAGGATTGTGGAGATTGAAGTAAGCTATCGGTGTGAGAACTTTTTCCTCACGGAAGATTTTTGTAGTCTTATTGTAGCCTATCCCCTGCGCTGCCATTCTGAATATCCTTCGTACTGTCTCCGCAGCAGGCTCATCTATCACAAGATGATGCCTGTCGTTCGGGTCCAGCTTGTAACCGAAGGGCGGCTTTGAACCAATGTACTGTCCGGCTTTCGCTTTTGCCTTCTTCGCAGTCTTAGTCTTGATAGAAGCCTCTCTTGCGAAGTAATCATTCAGTACATTTCTCATCGGGAACATCATATCGTTTTCGTTCTTCATGGAGTCGTAGTTATCACTGACCGCTATGAACCGAACTCCGAGCTCCTTGAACTTCTCAACGTACATTCCGACTTCGATATACGATCTTCCGAATCGTGACTGGTCTTTTACCAGGACAGTATCTATCAGTCCATTCTGAATGTCTTCATACATTCTCTGGAACGCAGGACGGTCAAAGTTAGTGCCGCTGTATCCGTCATCATCGTACACTTCATAATTATCTATTGCATGATCCTTGCAGTACTGCTCCAATAATATTTTCTGCGAACCAATGCTTACGCTTTCGCCCATTCGTCCGTCGTCAACCGAGAGCCTGCAATACAGAGCTGCTTTTTTAGGCTGTTTGTTTTTCATTATAACTCCTTTCACAGCCGTGCAGCAGATCCTTACACGGACAGTATACCACACCTCCGCTCAGGAATCCAGTACACACAGCTGATTTCGTAGGACTGCACAAAAAACATTTTCCGACTTTTACATCGACTCGCTCTCGGTCTGCTTTGCATCAAAGGCAGGCTTTTCATACCCCCTTTCGAGCTGTCGGAGCATTAAATCTCCGAGTGACTCTTCAGCTCTTTTCCTGCCAAGGAAAGCAGACCAAACACGATAGGTGACACCGTCAACAGTACAGTCGTGATGCAATACGGACTGTACCTCGGGATCTTCACTGCAATGAGTCTTTTCAAGGTTTACGCTCATACATCCGCCTCCTCTAAAACTATTCAATTCAAATTCACAGGTACAAAATCAAATCGTACCGTCTTTGCTGAGCCTGCGTGTTACCAGCCCAGACTTTTTGAGCATCCCTTGCGAGGCCTACTCGGTTTTTTATCACTCCTCTCACAGCGGCAATTATGCTGCTCAGACGCCTCCCATATCTCCCTAATCATAGCCTTTATCTGGCTTTTTTCTCAAAAAAGACGCCTGCTTTTTTGAAATTCCCAAGGAAAGACGCCTCTGCTTACGTCACAGCAAATGCCGAAGAATCGGCGGGCACTGCCCGTCCGATGTGGAATGGCGGGCGCAAATGACGCCAGCCTTTAACCTGCAAACTGGAAAGGGGCACGGGTTCTCCCGATTTCAGCGGCAGGCGGAACGCCGACCGCTATGCTTGCCGGTCTTGCGGACCGACTTCCGTCCCCCACCAACTTTTTCGTTTTCCGGCACCTGTATGGTACCTACACTCGCTCCACGTTGCGCGACGATCGCGTTCAACGCAAGCGGTGGGGTAACTATACTATTTCCCTTTTGAGGACGGCAAACTCGGGGCTTTCTGCGCGTGTTTCAGTTCTTATCAACTGAACATCATTGTCATAGATATTATAGCTGAAGAAAAAAGGCGCTTACTTGATTTATAATTATCATGTAATATATATCTTCCTTCTTCGTATTAGTATATATTCTCTTGTATACTTAATATATAAGCCTATGACATCATGACACAGCCCCTATGACAATTAACTTTTGAATTGAAGTGCAAGCTCTGCGTCGCGGAGCTTGTTTTCGTCCATGTCATAATTCAGGAATGCGACCTCGTAAGAGTTCTCGACCTGACGACCGTTGTCAGCATAGTTGTTGTGTATGCGAATGATATCCTTCTGCGCAAGAGTTTTCAGTGCGCGCTCAACATTGCTTACCGACATCGCAGTGTCTCTTGCGATACCTGTGCGGCTTATGGTCGAACTTTTCTTTTCCTCGTCATAGTGACAGAGTAATTCCATCACCACCTTGAACTCGGCAGGCGTAGTGATGTTGAGATACTCAAGCGGAGAATTGATTCCGTTAGAGTATACTGTGCAGTTGATCACGTTCATATTTTTCATCTACATCTTCCTTTCGCGTTTCGAGTTTATTCTTGTGATGTCAAGAGCTGTCCGGACGTCTTAACTGCATTCAGTATACACCAGTCCTTGACAGAAGTCAATAGATGTTGTATAATAACTCTATCGCAGTCAATCTATAATCTATTTTTATGAACAAATTGTAAACTTTTGATTTTCGCTATTTACTATGCGTTTTCAGAATAAAATCGCAGAGTTTAGCACTCAGAACAAACAGAACACTAATTCTGAAAGGAGACATTATGTTTGAGATAGAAGCGCACTACCATGACAGAAAGATATATCTCTCCGACGGAAGAACATATCCGCTCGGCGAAATACTTCTGCGCTATTTTTCGATAAATTCAACTACTCTCGAAGACTTGTATGACGTATGTGAGCGTGCAAAGACAGAGTTGAACATCAGTTCCTTGTTCTGTCCAGCTGACATCGGAAAGCGCGCGCGTGATATCGAGTACACATACGACAGCATCATGGACATCGCAGAAACACTTCCGCCTTATGACAAGAAACATTTCAGACGCGGTCTCCTGAGAAATCTGTTTGCATATTACCATGACATATTTGATGAACCGTTTTACGAAGATTCTGAATTTGATTCAGACGATTACAACGAACACTTTGTCAACGCAGAGAGCACTCCTGTGTCTTATGAGGAAATGTATATCACAGAAGATTTGAACGAGCTGCGAGCACTTGACGATTATGACTTCGACAGCAAGAAAGTTTTCAGCAACTATGAGAACAGAAAAGACGCTGCCGATTTTACTACCTGCATTGAACAAATAACTAACGAGTTCGCGGAATTTGTTTCCGACCTTATGCGCGTTAAGAATGTTTTTATGCCGTTTGCAGACAAACTCTGCGACCACAACAACTATCCATCCAATCAAAAGGTCATAGAAGTATTCCAGCAGTTCACAGAGAAGTGCAACTCTGAATCGCATTTTGATCTTGTATCAAGCGGAAGTATGTGCATGGGGCATACACTGCTCGATACGAAAAAAGGTCCCATACTCTGTGAGACCTATCGTTTCACATCGTTGGGAGCCTTTCTATATTTTGAGTTATTCAAGTGCATCGAAGAAAAATTCATGCCCGTCAAGTGCCGCAACTGCGGACGCTGGTTCATCATGAAGCATACAACGTTCTCGCACTACTGCAAGCGCCTGATAAGCAGTAATCCTCCAAAGTCTTGCCGCGACAATGCTATGCGTCACAACTTCAAGGAGAAGATCAAGAACGATCCTGTATGGGAGATTTACAACCGTGCCTACAAGCAGCACTATGCTCGCTTTATGAAAAAGAAGATGAGCAAGTCCGAGTTTGCCGAGTGGGGTGAGTATGCTATCCAGCTGCGAACTAAAGCTGCTGACGGCGAACTGGAGATTGAGGAGTATCAGAGGCTTATCAGGGTATAGTTTAGAATATAATCAACAATACCCACATTTCAGGCTAAAAATATAAGAGCAACAATATCAGATATTTCTTGTTTTTAAAACATAAATGTGATATAATGTGATTGAGAACAACAAATTATAAAGGAGTTTCAAAATGAATATTGTTGAAAAACTGATAGACAAATCAAAAGAAGCATTCTTAATGGCTATCGAAGTCTATAACAAACCTTCAATCAAATATAGAGTAGAAGGATTTAGCTTTTTTATATGTAATTCTTGGGAACTCATGCTAAAAGCCTATATGATAAATAAATTTGGAGAGAGCAGTATTTATTATAAAGACAATCCCAATAGAACTATAACGCTTGAGAATTGCATAAAAAAGGTTTTTACAAATGATAAAGATCCATTAAGACGAAATCTAGAAAAAATAGTTGAATTACGCAATACAAGTACCCATTTCGTAACAGAAGAATATGAGATGATTTATATTCCTCTTTTTCAAGCATCGGTATTCAACTACATAGAGAAAATGCTTGCATTTCATAACGTGGACATGACCACTGTTGTCCCTCAAAATTTTTTAACCCTTACAGTCAGTTTAAATGCGTTAAATATTGATGAAATAAGGGCGAAATATCCTAAAGAAATAGCAGAGAAAATGATATCAATTAACGAAGAACTATCTCCAATAATATCAGAAAACAATAACCATTTCGCAATAAGAGTTGATCATCATTATTACATTACAAAAGATAAAAACCTTGCTGCAACAACAGTACGCATCGACAATTCAGCTGAAACAGGAGTAAAAATCATCAAGGAACTCAAAGATCCTAACGACACACATAAGTATAATTGTAAAAATTGTTGTAGCGAAATCAATAAGCGACTTGATAAAAACGGCATATTTTTGAAAAGTAAAAACGGCGATAAGCGTAATTTCACTGCTAATGATTTTTCTCTATTTTGTAAGTATTATGATATAAAAAACAACCCTAAACTATGCTATGCTCATAAAATCTACGCACAGCCTCAATACACTTATTCCATACAAGCGATTGATTTTATAGTAGAAGAAATAAAAAAGGATCCTGAGAATATAATCCAGAATCTTAAAGCAAAAAAATAAGCTAACCCCAGGGGCAAAGGAATTCTAAGCGAAACCGCCTACTCCCATTCGGGAACCCAGCCTTAATCCTTCACGAGTTAACTTACTTATATTATAATATATGCTTACTCAAATGTCAATATGTACAGTGCAAGTTTGTGCATATTGACATTTTTCTTAAAAATACTCTGCTATCTCTTTTCAAAAAGCCTTTACTTAGTATTATTTTTTACAATTAGTACTCAATATAAAATTAGAATATCCGAATTGATCAAACTGTATAATAACCCGCTTATTACTAATCAGCCGCAAGAGACTTAAAATCCCTTGCGGCTTTTGCTTTACTTAGACAATTCCTCAACAATCTCTCCCAGAAGCTGGCAGCTTTCGGGGGAGAGTTTTTTATTAGATGTTTCATTACCATTCCTGAATACAGAAATCAACTTGTTGACAATAGCAAGCTGCTGGTCTGTAAGGTTGTATGCTGAAATGCGTTCACGTTTCTCTGTACCTGATAAATAGTCCATAGATACGTTAAATATTGCGGCAAATGCCTTGACGGTGTCAAACGTAGGAGATTGCAGTCCCTTTTCATAACGGCTGATTATAGAGCTTTCCTTATTGATTTTACGAGCAAGCTGCTCCTGAGTGAGTCCTTTTTCTTTTCTCAGCTTTTGGAGTATTATACCAAAATCATATGCATCTTCCACAAATATCACCTCGGCAATTTGACTATATATCAAATTATACCCCATATATCTTGATAAATTTGCAGAATGATGATATAATATTTGATATATAAACGAGTTTACAGATGAATATTTGAAAATATATCAAAAAGGAACCATTATGAACAAACAAGTAAAATCCAGGCAGCGTGTAGCCGACCACGGAGAAGTATTTACGGCTGAGCGTGAAGTCAAAGCCATGTGCGACCTTGTATTGCCCGAAACGCAGCGTATTGACAGCCGATTTCTCGAACCTGCCTGCGGTGACGGAAACTTTCTCGCAGAGGTGCTGAGCCGTAAATTAGCTGTTGTGCGGAAGAAATACAGGCGGAGTACCATTGACTATGAAATGAACTCCCTGCTGGCTGTGAGCAGTCTTTACGGTGTAGATATACTGGCGGATAATGTTGCCGCCTGCCGTGAACGGCTCTATAAGCTGTGGGCAAAGCAGTACAAGTTGGTATGCAAGAATGAGTGCAGCGATGATATGCACCGTTCTATCCGCTTTATACTGGAGCGCAACATTGTCTGCGGAAACGCTCTCACGCTGTGCTGTGTTGACGAAAACTGCAACAATACCGATGAGCCTATCGTCTTTTCGGAGTGGGCATTCATCACAGGAGCAAACATTCAGCGGAGCGACTATACTTTTGCGGAGCTGCTAAGTCAGGACGAGGCTCAGCTCAGTATCAGCGGAGATGAAGGAACGTTCCTGCAAAAATATATTTGTCATTACAGGAGGTTAGGTGAAAATGGCTGAAGGACTATTTGAAAACGTTTACAATCCCGATGTACTGTCGTGCTTGGCGAATCTCTCCAACGATGAAGTTTTCACGCCTCCCGAGGTTGTCAACCAGATGCTTGATATGCTGCCGCAGGAGCTTTTCTACGATCCCGACACTACATTTCTCGATCCCGCCTGTAAAACAGGAGTATTTCTCCGTGAGACAGCCAAGCGCCTTATCAAGGGACTTGAACCGCAGTTCCCCGATTTGCAGGAGCGTATCGACCACATCTTCCACAAACAGCTTTTCGGTATCGCTATCACGGAGCTGACGAGCCTGCTGTCACGGCGCGGACTTTATTGCAGCAAGTATCCCAACAGCAATTATTCCGTCAGCCAATTTGACGATGCACAGGGCAATATCCGTTTCAAGCGAATCAGCCACAAATGGGAAAAAGGCAAGTGCGTTTACTGCGGAGCGTCCGAAAGCCAGTATGAGCGTGGTGACGAGCTTGAAACTCATGCCTATGAGTGGATACATACTATAAAACCAGAGGAAATTTTTAATATGAAGTTCGATGTCATAATATCAAATCCGCCTTATCAGCTTAGCGACGGAGGAAACGGAGCAAGTGCCTCTCCATTATATCAATTGTTTGTTGAAAAGGCTAAAATGCTAAAACCGAGATATATAACTATGATAATTCCATCTCGTTGGTTTGCTGGTGGAAAAGGACTTGATGATTTCAGAAAAGAAATGCTTGAAGACAATCGAAATGTGCGTATAGTTGACTATGTCAATGCAAAGGACTGTTTCAACGGCATAAGTCTTGGTGGAGGTGTTTGTTATTTTTTATGGGACAGAGATAATCCTCGCCCATGTGAATTTACCAATATACATGACGATATTATTTCAACACAAATACGTGATTTATCAGAATTTCCAGTGTTTGTAAGATATAATGAAGCTATTTCTATTATTCATAAAGTTCAGAGTTTTAAAGAAAAAACAGTTTCAGAATTAGTTGGAACACGTAATCCCTTTGGATTATCATCCGCCGCAAGAGGAAGCGAATATGAAGATGAGATTTTATTATATTCAAGCGGTGGGAAAGGCTATATCCCGAAGAATATCATAACACAAGGAAATGATATTATAAATAAATACAAGGTAATGATTAGTAAAGTTACCAGTGAACATGCGGGCGAACCAGATAAAAGCGGTATGTTCACGGTTATTTCTACAACAAGAGTTTTATCACCAAATGAAGTCTGTACCGATTCATATTTAGTTGCATTTGTTTCCGACACGGAGAATGAAGCAATTAATTTTGCTAAATACCTTTGCAGTAAGTTCTTCCGATTTTTATTACTACAAGCCGTTTCTTCAATTAACCTTTCAAAAGATAAATTTCAGTTTATTCCTATCCAAGATTTTTCCCAAGAATGGCATGATGAACTATTATATAAAAAATACTCACTATCTAAAGAGGAGATAGATTTCATTGAATCAATGATTAAACCTAAAGAATTAGGCGGTGAATAATATGATCGAACAGGATTTTTTCCCTCAGCGCCCCTCGGCTGCACCTTCCATATACGCTTTCCGGCTCAATGATGTTGCCAGTCACAACGGCTACATTAAGGTCGGCTACACTGACCGTGACGTAAAAACCCGTATCCGCGAGATAATGCACACAAGCGGCGTCCCGTACACGATCCTGTGGTCAGATTCGGCTATGCGTCCCGACGGTTCGTGCTTTACCGACCACGACGTTCACGCTATACTCCGCCGAAATGGCTTTCACAGACTCTATGAAGGCGAGGACGATAATGAGTGGTACGGCTGCTCCGTTGACGACGTAAAGGCGGCAGTCCGCGAGCTTAGAACAGGCGAGATAGCTGATACTCAGCGTACTCTCGACTTCCGTATGCGTCCCGAACAGCATATCGCCGTAAAGCGTACAATGGAGTATTTCCGAAAGGCGAAAGCTGATGAACCGGACCGTGCACCGAAGTTCCTGTGGAACGCTAAAATGCGCTTTGGCAAGACCTTTGCCGCATATCAGCTCTGCCGCAAAATGGGATTCAAGCGGATACTTGTGCTGACATTCAAGCCTGCGGTGGAGTCCGCATGGCACGAAGATCTTGTGACTCATGTTGACTTTGAAGGCTGGCAGTTCATCTCCAACAAGGACGCTAACAACAATAAGATCGACATGGACACCGCCTACCGCAAGGCTGATAAGTCGAAGCCTATCGTTGTTTTCGGCTCGTTCCAGGACTTGCTCGGCACTAACGAGAATGGCGGTATCAAGGCGAAAAATGAGTTCATACACACCGATAACTGGGATATTATTATCTTCGACGAGTACCACTTCGGTGCATGGCGTGAGAACGCCAAGAAGCTGTTTGAAAATCCCGACGACGAGGCTGACGCTGACTTCGATATGGAGAAGTATCAGCAGGAGGAAGCAGGCAACGCCTATAACGAGAGCTTTCTCCCCATAACTACGGGACATTACCTGTTCCTGTCGGGTACACCGTTCCGTGCAATAAACAGCGGCGAGTTCATCGAGGATCAGATCTATAACTGGACATACTCCGATGAACAGCGTGCCAAGCATGAGTGGAAAGGTTCGGGTAATCCATATCTTGCGCTGCCGAGAATGGTTCTTATGACTTATAAGATTCCCGAAAGTATCCGCCAGATCGCACAGCAGGGAGAGTTCAACGAGTTCGACCTGAATGTATTTTTCTCCGCAAAAGGCAAGGGTGCGGAAGCACATTTTGTATATGAAAACGAGGTCCAGAAGTGGCTTGATCTGGTGCGAGGTGCATATCTTCCCTCCAGTATCGACGACTTGAAGCTCGGACAGGACAAGCGTCCGCCTATGCCGTATTCCGACACAAGACTGCTGAATGTCTTGTCGCATACGCTGTGGTTCCTGCCGAATGTTGCATCATGCGAGGCTATGTATAATCTCTTGCAGCAGAAGCAGAATGCCTTCTATCACGATTATAAGATTAACCTCTGTGCAGGTTCAAAAGCAGGAATAGGACTTGACGCAGTTGCACCTGTTATCAGCTCCATGAAAAATCCCCTTGAAACAAAAACTATAACTCTGTCATGCGGCAAGCTGACAACAGGTGTTACAGTCAAGCCGTGGACGGGAATATTCATGCTGCGTAATCTCAAAAGTCCCGAAACTTACTTCCAGGCGGCATTCAGAGTTCAGTCGCCCTGGGTGATAACTGCCGAAAACGGCGAGGCTGAGATAATGAAACGCGAGTGTTATGTTTTCGATTTTGCCCTTGACCGTGCACTGCGTCAGATCTCAGACTACTCCTGCCGGCTGAACGTGGACGAGTCCAATCCCGAAAAGAAGGTAGCGGAGTTCATCAGCTTCCTTCCTGTTCTTGCCTATGACGGCTCGACGATGAAAGCTATCAATGCACAGGACGTGCTTGATATCGCCATGGCAGGAACATCTGCAACACTTCTCGCCAAGCGTTGGGAGTCGGCTCTGCTTGTAAATGTTGATAATGATACGCTGCAAAGACTCATTAATAATAAAGATGCCCTCGAAGCACTTATGCGTATCGAGGGATTCAGAAGCCTTAATCAGGATATCGAAACTATAATCAATAAATCCGAAGCTGTCAAAAAAGCCAAGAAGGAAGGTACGGACAAGCTCACTACCAAGGAGAAAAAAGAGCTTACCGACGAGGAAAAGGAATACAAGTCACTCCGCAAGCAGATACAGGAGAAGCTTATCAAGTTTGCAACCCGTGTACCTGTATTCATGTATCTCACTGACTACCGTGAGCGTTCGCTGAAAGATGTTATCACTCAGCTGGAACCGGGACTTTTCAAAAAGGTCACAGGTCTGGATGTCAAGGACTTTGAGCTGCTGTGCTCCATAGGCGTATTCAATGCAAGTCTTATGAATGACGCTATATTCAAATTCAAGCGTTATGAGGATGCAAGCCTTGTTTATACGGGCATCGACAAGCACGAAAGCGACGAGATCGGTGGTTGGGATACTGTTATCCGCCGTGAGGAATACGAGAAGCTATTCTATAATCAGCAGGCAACTATGGGCGCTCCTGAGAGCAATGAGTCTCCAGCAGACACTATTGCCGCTGTCGTTACAACAACTGTCCCCAAACAGGAACTTGTTACTGCACAGTACGGCATACCTACTCCTGACAGTAAGCCTAAGAAGCCTTCTGTTCCTATAAAACCCGAAGCTGAATCCTTCGATATTTCAAAAGTAAAAGTTGGTATTAAGGTTTCACATAAGATGTTCGGTGTCGGCACAGTTGTCAAGAAGTACAAGTCCAATAAGTATGTTATCGTTCATTTCAAGGAAGGCGAAAAACAGTTTTTACTGCCTGATGCGTTTACTAAGGGATTTCTTGTTTTTATACAATAAAAATGATACAGTCAAGATTAACGGCAGGAAGAAATCTTCCTGCCGTTTTGAGTTTATAAACAATACCTCATCTGTTTATCATATCATTTACTTAAATAGTTAAGATATAATACGAACAATGCTTGTGGCGACAGCGATGAAACTTCTAATGTTTTACCGAAACTGATAAACTGGTTGAACTGTTCTTCTCTAGTTGCAGGAGTTGTATGATATTTTTCTTTACTGATTTCATATTTCATCATTTCAAATATAATTCTTCTCGTGGTTGTCGGAATTGAATTTATCTGTTTCGTTAGCTCATCAAAAGTTATTTCCGATTGCGGACAAAATACATTTACAAGCTCACATTGTTTGCTTGATAAAGTGAGTTTTTTTACACCAGGTTGAGAAATATGTAAATCATCCCACAGTTGTTTTACATCACGTATTTCAACCGGTTTTGTGATCTTAAGTTTTGATTTAAAGTCAGCCTCACTTTCGTTGCCGAAACGATAAAAAATAACCTTTTCCACATTGCTTTTGTTTATACACTTAAAAATGTGACTATCATTATTTGGTGCTAAGCCTATAATTGTCAATTCGCCCGTCATGCTCTCAAAGACGTCAAAGTAATAATTGTCGCCCCAATATAGATTTTTCTCTATACCTGTTGTCAACATATCTCGTTGATCAGGTGGCAATGTACGCATCAAATCATCTACGTTTAATTTACCGCTCTTTATCTCATCTTTTACGTTCTCAAACCATTTGAAACATTGAGTACTTGAAGTAGCAAATGAATACTTCATATCGCCACTAAAATCGAGGATGCCGTTACAATTACACTGCTTCAATGTTGGTAGGTATTTGTTTGCGATTTTTTTCTTGTGGCGATAATAACCAAGAGCATTTTTATGATTTTCGGAATGATATATTGTCTTATAATCTCCATGTAAATGCAGTACTTTTCTATTAAGGCTTTTCTCTAAAGAGTTGTCATAGTTTAAAGAAAAAATGTTATCAAAATTTAGGAAATACCATTTTGCTGCCTTAGGAATGCTTAGTGTCTGTATTTTACCTTCACAGTATATCGCATCTAAAAGCATTTGGCAATAGCCTTGTTTGGCTGCTTTATAATATTGTAACAAATCATCATTATCAAGCAAATATATTTGAAACAATAAGATAATATCTTCCATTCCTAATTGTTCTATACTCGTAATATCTTCGGTATAGGTCCTTTGAAAACCTTTTATTGCTGATCTTAATAATACCACCGTCTGCTCATCAGTGCATTTATATGGCACAGCATCATATTTTCTTTGTTGAACATCTCTAGCTATTGATGGCATATTAAAAAATAGCTCAACAATTTCATCACCACTTATTATTCCGTTAAATAGGCTATCATACTTACCTATTTTGGCTTTGGCAAGCATTCGAGTTAGAATCCACTTATTCAAATAATCAAAACCGCCAAGTTGAATATCAAGCCCATTTCCTACTAACAAGTTATTTTGCATTTTAAATGCCCCATTTCAAATTATGATAATTTTATTATACTATAAAAGATTGAAAAAAACAATAACAAAGAACCGCTTAGGATTACTCCTAAGCGGTTCTTTGTGCATGTGTTACAATATAGACCCCAACGATTTCTTTTCTAAAAATAGCAATTTTTGATCACTTAAAATAAGTCATCCATATTTTCTTGAGCCTGCTACCCTGATGCATCTGATGTCATCATAAATGTAAGTATTCAGCGGACGATCATACGCATTGAAGGTGTGAGCTGCGATATACGGGACTCCGCTGCGAACATTGATAACAATCAGACTGTGATGGAATCTGCCATTTGCTCCAAGCTGTATAACATCACCTGCACGGACCTGACCGAGTGATACAAGTATGCCAAATGGTCCGACACCTTTGTTATTTACAATGAATTTATAGAAATACTCCACACTTGTCCACGCAGCCGACCTGTCGTGAAGTGAATTGTAATACCAGCCTGTATCACGGGTATAGTTCATGACCGCTCCGCCTGCGTACAGACATTGGGACACGAAATTAGTGCAGTCTCCACCGATATTTTCAAAGTTGTAGTATGCAGGATTTGCCGAAAATGCCCACCTGCGAGCGTATTCTATCTCAGCCTTTATGTTGAGCGGATATTCTTTCATCTCATAACAGGTCTGATTATACCGCAGGCAATTTTCTCACCTGCGTTACCACTTGGCTGAGTGGTGAAATCATCGGGACTTCCGTGAATTATTATGGCTTTTCCTATCACATCATCAACTGTAAATCTGTTTGTCAGGAATATGGAAACTGCCCTACCGTTATTCCCGAAAAGCGGCGGCATATCTCCCGTATGGAAAGGGTGTATGCAGTTATCCTTATTCAGATGAGTTCCTGCATCAGCAAACTTATCTTTGTCATTACCTGTGCATGACTCGCCCTCATGTATGTGAAAGCCAAATACCTCCTGACTGCACCTGTTGCCTGCATAAGGAAGTCCTTCAACATCGGCGTATACGAGCGTACCATTTTTCATCGTATAGAATCTCACAACTCCGTAAATATCGGGATATTCATCGCTCCCCGTCAGTACAGCCGCCGCCTGCGGTCGTTTTTGTATAAGTGAAACTCCGCTGCAATTCATTCTGTTCATAGCATAATTCCTCCCGAAATATTATATGACGCTGAACAGTAATGCGTTCATTCAAACGGGTCGGCGCTTTGCTTCTTCACTTCCATAGGATACAGCTGAAGCGTTTTTTTCACTGTGTCTGCCATGCCGAGAAATATCTCCTTCGCATTATCAAATCCCTGCTCGTGAAGCTGTTTATCGAGCCACACTCGCTCGAATCCTGACTTTTTAAGATTGACATCGTTGATGTGTCCGTCGAGGATAACATTCACCATTATTTCCTCCTGTTCGGGTTCAATCTCCAAATCCGAAGGCTTGAGCGGTCTGTCGGAATCTACAGGGAGCAGACTCAGCGAACCGTTATACTCGAATACAGCCGTCCTGAGATTTGTAAGGTCGAAATATCCTTGATTGCGGCAGTGCGTGAGGAAGTCACTGATGTCGATACGCGCCTTTTTAAAATTGTCACGGTAAAGCTTTCCATTGTGGAAAAGGATAAGAGGTCTGCCGATAAGCACCTTGCGGAAATACGTTGATTTGCCTGTTATTATCGAAACTGCATATGCACTCAGCGCATATATTATCATTGCAACTATCATATGCTTCCATATATTCTATTATTAACCAATTATTGGGCAAATTGATATTAACAGGAACTTTCTTTATATAATCACCTATAATATCAGCCTGAGAAATTGAACAGTCTTTTTCATATCGACCGTTATTAAAGCCGAAAACACAAGGGGAAGAACGGAAGCTTTCTTGAACATTAATAGTGGTAGTTGTTATATTTGGAGGTGTAATGAATATGTCGCTCTAAAATGAACACTTCGGCCGCGCAAGTTGAACAGTGTCGTCGGCAAGAATGAACACTTTCGTCGCGTGAAGTGAACAGCAGCTCAAAATGATTGCGAAAATCATCAATTTCACGATAGAATAGTGTT
>NZ_JAFYYT010000002.1 GCF_017549005.1 Ruminococcus sp. | reverse complement strand
CTTTATTACGGAGCGCAGCATTTTCCTGAGCCAATGAGATATCATTATTTACTGTATTCTGCTCAGACATACTGCACACCGACCTTCGTTTTATGATATATATATTATACCATAAAACTGCCGAAAAATCAAGAAATATCGTAGAATTTTCTTAATACAATATGCTCGGTTTCCCTTCACGGATTGCTTTGTTTTAGATCCGGATTCATTTGATTATTCAAAAGTTGATTTTAATGATTATATGTGGTTTAATTTGGTATACTCTGAAAAATATCAGAAATATTTTGTTGAACACAAAAATGAGATATTGTCTGATAAGTTAAAACGCGTATTTGAACTCGGTATTGAGAATCGTGAACAGCAAAAAATTGTTTATGGAATTCTACTTAATAATGAGGAATTAATAAAATTTTGAGTATGAGATGATTATAAGTTGATGATAGTTTATAAAAATAACTAATACATTATGATACACAGCTATATAAGTGTGAATCATGATAGATCAAAAGAAAACGCAACAACCAAAAGAATTCGTAGTATAGCAAAAGAAATCGCGAGGTACCAAAAGAATACGCCCTCATGGTTGTATCAAAATTGGCGTACTTTGGCATATCGGAACCCTTATTTTAATACAAAATAAGGGTTATTTTTTATGCCCGTAAAAGCCGTAAATATAGGGGAATATGGCTATATGCCGTTTTCTTTTGACTGTGCAATGGCTGTTTATGATGGCGGAATTAATATGAAATTTGCTGTATTTCTTCGTTCAGATAATAGCGCATTTAAAAGCCTGAATCCGTGTGGGGGTTAGCCCATTTCAGGCAATCAGTCTCACGGATTCAGGATATAATTATCTTATCTGTAAAATTTTCTGTTCATCTTTCCGTTGTAGGTTCTTGCAACCTCATCAACCTCTTCAATCTTATTAGGAGTTTTGTAAGGCTCAAGGCTGTGTGAAAGCTGACGGCGGATTTCGTATGCATCCATAGTGCCCTTTTCTTTCATTACAACAAGAAGTTTAAGTGAATTGCCGTAAAGCTCATTTTTTTCTGCGATACAGATACAATCCTTTATTCCTTCAATGCGGATAGCGGCTGACTCGACCTCCTCCGGCGCAACCTTAAGTCCGCCTGTGTTGATAACATCATCAGCACGTCCTCTTACAAATACAAAGCCGTTTTCATCAACATAGCCGAAATCATTTGTATAGACTATTCCGTCTTCAAGAATTTCAGCTGTAAGCTCAGGCTCGTTGTAATAGCCTTTCATTACTGAATTGCTTCTGAATGCAAGTTTGCCCATGTTTTCCTTAGATGATTTTATTGGCTTACGCTCATCATCTACAACAATTGCTTCATTATTCGGCAAAAGCTGTCCTATGCAGTATTCAAGACCTTTATGCTTATTGAAAACAAGATTTGAGAGAATACCTGCCTCAGATGAACCGTATGCGTTGTGAAAATTAGTATTCGGGAGCAATTTCATTGAAAGCTCCTTATCATGCTCAAGCAATGGTGCTGTACCGAGCTTGATGTCACCTATTTTGTCAGCATATTTTGCGAATTCATCAGGTACCATAGTTATAAGGATTCTGAGATTTGCGGGAACAAGTGAAAGGACCAATTTTTCACACGGATAGTCAAGTGCCTTGAAGTATGCCTTTAAATCAGCCATTCCACGAAGGATATAAACTGTTCCTCCGCTGCGGAGCATTCCTCCTGTTTCCCATATTCCCTTTGCGTGATTAAGCGGAGTAGGAGTAATAAACACACCATGCTCAGCGTAGTACTTCATATCAAGGAAATCAGCGATTTTTTGTTCAGATGCACCCATTGCTTTGAATGAAATTTCAACACCCTTTGATGCGCCTGTTGTACCTGTTGTAAACATGATGATCTGTGTGTCATTTTCAGACGGAAATTCAAGACCGCTCAGATCATCTGCAAGCGAGCTGCTTTTTGAACGAATTTCCTGCATTGAGAAATATTTCAGATTATCAGGTAAATCATTTATGGCAATTCTTTCGGAAATAACAGCAACTGTTTTCAATTTTAAGGCAACTTGTACTGTTGAGCTTGATGGCATATTTTGTTCAAGAGCACATGGAACAGCGCCTGCAAGCTGTAATCCGTAGTAGCAGATTAAATAACTCGAACTCTGTGCAGCTTTTATGGCGACCAAATCCCCCTTATTTATGCCGTTTTCTCTGAAAAAATGAGCTGCTCTGCAGATTTCTTTCCAGAATTCTGAATATGTAAGCTGTTCTTTATTTGATATAACAGCAATTCGATTGGATTTTGTAGCTGCGTAACCAGAAATTACGCTAAGAATGGTATTATTCATTTTAACTCCTTTATAGATTTTTGTGTTGATCAAACTATACAATTATATAATACAGGAAACACAAAAGCAATCAATGTATTAAAAATTATAACACAAATTCTTCTCATTCTTTATATTCTTAAATTCTTTATTAGATAAATGCGTAGTCATCAAATATAACGATAAATCAATCTGCTGTAACCTCAATCATATAATTTATATGTTTGTATTATTGTAATAGAATACTATTAAAACCAGCAACTGAATAAAAGCAGTGATATCATCATTTTCTGAGATAATTTTTCTTTTATCGTCAGCTTGTTAATATAATAATCATATTCTATTCTACATTACAAGTGAATCAAGATTAAGTAGCATATAAGTATATTACCACATAATTGACTGACATGTCAAGTACAACATATTGTTTTATTATCCAACCAATATGGTAAACTGAATATCATACTCAGTTTTATAGAGAGTCCTAATGTAAGTTAAAGAGTCGGGAGAAAAAATAGTCCTTTTTAATTACGTAAGAATTGAGATAAAAAGTGTTATTGCATTGATTGCTTTGAAAAATATTTTAATCATATTGTTGATACCCCGATTAATGAAATGGAAGGATGTTATGAACTTCATGGCAAACTGGAAAATGGCGAATTACTGTATGACTTGCCACATTCGTTTGAGATAATAGATCTTACTGATTATGATTTGGTAAGTCCTGATGTCTTTCAAAAGATAATTTATGGTTGAAAACATGACAATATAAATGATGTATTGAATATGAAGAAAGCTCCCTGTGTTCTAAGCACAGGGAGCGACTTATAATATGAGATTTCTATTGATTTTAAGTCGTTTTTATGGTATACTTAGTATATAATAAATGAAATAACAAGCAGCGTGGTGATAAAATAAACGAATTGTCTAAATATCTGTGTTTACTCCTTAGACATCAGCCTGAGAAAGCAGAGCTTGATATGGATAAACACGGATGGGTATCAGTAGAACAGCTTATTGACGGCGTTAACCGCCACAAAAGCTATAAGCTTGATCGTGAATTGCTTGAACAGATAGTAGCCGAAGACAACAAGGGACGATACAGATTTGACGAGAATCATGAAAAGATTAAGTGCTGTCAGGGACACTCTGTTCCCTGGGTTGAGCCAGAACTTGAATACTGCGAACCGCCTGAGTTCCTGTATCACGGAACTACTAAAAAGGCTCTCGAAGCCATTGTAGAAAGCGGAGCAATAAAAAAGATGCAGCGACACGCCGTACATATGCAGGCTGAGATAAGCAAAGCATGGCAGTCCGCAGAGCGCTGGCACAAGACTCCTGTTGTGCTGAAAATAGCAGCTGCGGAGATGTACAAGAACGGATACAGGTTCGGAGTTACCGAGAACGAGGTCTGGTGTACTGAGGAAGTACCAGTGATGTTTATCTGTGATAAGATATATAACAAGCTACAGAGGTGAAAAAATGAGCGTAGATATACTTGTATTTGATAAAAGCAAAGCTCCGACAGAGCCGATGGAGTTCCTGAAATGGTTCTATAAAAAGAGCGAATGGGCTTCAGACAGAGACTATAACGACATCAAAGGGACATCACAGCCTCTCGTTGATTTCTTTATGGAGCTTGTTAAGGAGTATCCCTCAATGAACGGAGAGTATGCTCCTGATGATGAAGAATTTGAAAACGATCCCGAGCTTGAAAGCAAGCTGATAGACTACACCATAGATGATGACCTGATTTATATGGGAATCGCATATTCGGTATCGGACGAAGCTTTTGATAAGATCGAAGAATTAGCCTATAAGTACGGACTCGGCTACTATGATATGTTCAATGTTCATCTTGACAGAGAAACGGTAATAAAAATACCGCAGATAAGCCGTGATGAACTGAATAACCCTGGCACCAAAAAGAATAAGGGCTTTTTATCAAAGCTTTTTGGCAGAAAAGGATAAAGGTTATGAAAAACAAAAAACAAGGCAATAACTGGACAGCTTACTATGATAATGATACGAAACGATACTTTGCTGAAATAATGTACACCAGCCGTGAGGGGCGTGAGCAGTATGACTATGAGATTACTCAGGATATTTACGCCCGTCTCGGTACATTCAGCGATGATGTCGACAATGAGAGGCTTATCAAAACAGGCAAGAGCGTATATTCTTTTGAGAACACGATGTATGGCACTCTCGGCCCTGAGAGAACGGTCTGGGATGAAGAAGCTAATGAAACAATGAATAAATGCGTAAAGAAAAACAATGACTGATAAAGCTTATTTTCATCTTCCGGGGCTGTTTGAGTTCTATGACCTGTACAGTGCGTTCCTGCCGCTGTACCGTGAGCATCGGGAATACTTCTACGAATGGTGCGAAATAGCATCTGTCTATGGTGCTCCGGCAGACTGTATCTGGGGCGGCGGACGTGTCGGATCCGGCGAATGTGAAGCTGAAGATGTGCTCGCACTGATGAATGAATACGATATTTCTTCAAGGCTCACTTTCAGCAATTCGCTTTTAAAACCCGAACATCTCACCGACAGGAAATGCAATGCCCTGTGTGAGCTTTTCGCAGGAAGCAAAGGTGTACAGAACGGTGTTATAATCCACTCGGATCTGCTGCTTGAACATATTAAAAATAATTATCCCGACCTTTATTTCGTTTCCTCGACTACAAAGGTTCAGACTGATTTCGATCAGTTTTTAAAGGAAACGGAGCGGAGTGATTTTAAATATGTTGTTCCTGATTTCAGGCTGAATAAGCTGTACGATAAACTTGATACACTCTCGCAGGTCAAGAAAGATAAAGTCGAATTTCTGTGCAATGAATGCTGTTCGTTTTACTGTAAAGACAGAAAAGCTTGCTACGAAAATGTAAGCCGGAAGAATCTCGGAGAAAAGTGTCCCGAGCATATCTGTACCGCACCTGATGCCAAGGAAGGATACCGTTTTTCAAAGGCAATGAAAAATCCCGGATTTATCAGTACAGATGACATAATCAGCACATATCTGCCCCTCGGTTTTTCCAATTTCAAAATAGAAGGCAGAGGACTCGGAAGTGCTGTCAATCTTGAATTTCTGCTTTATTATCTCACAAAGCCGGAATATCAGCTTAATGTCCGTGAAGAGATCTACCTTGACAGCATGCTGGATTTATTCTGAATATCATATTATGACAACAAAAAGGAAGGTATAATGAAAGAAAGAATAGAATTAATAAAGAGTTTAACTGAGCCTTTTATGAAGTCAATTTTATATCCTCCTGCTAATGAGAAAGAAATATCAGATTTTGAGAAAAGCAATGACATCATTATTCCCAAATCATACAAAGAATTTTTGATGCTGACAAATGGCGCGATATTATTTGGCGGTGATGCATTTTTATATGGAATCAGCGGAGAGGTAAAATATCATATAAATCATGATTTTACAGGTGGGCAAGTTCCAAAACAATTATTAATATTATGTTATTACCGTGACAGGCATATATGTTATGATTATCGTGATGAATTTTTTGTTTTTTACAGAGAAGGAGAATATGAACATATTAAAGAAGAGTGTATGATTTTTAATATTTTTTGTGAAGTATTGGATTATATGATTGATATTGCTATAAATTAAATCGGATATTGTATGGGCAATTGTAAATGCTTTTTAGGTTTGTTAAAATTGGAATAAAGAGGTAACGTTAATGAGAATTGATAACGAAATATTAAGTATTATTAATGAAATTCCATGGTTTGAGAAATGTGGGAACCGAACAGAGATATCATTGAACTATAAATATAAGTTTGTTACTGAAAAAGAAATGATAAAATCTCTTTCGGGGATTAAATGGGAAAATTTAGAAATTGATGAATTTAATAAACTATATGATTGGTTTAGAACAAGTTCGATTTGTATGGATTGGAATCGTTCAGTTGACGAAATTAAAAAAGAAGAAATGCCGAAGTTTGATTTATTAGTTAAGGATAAAATAAAAAAAGTATTTGTAAATGAACAGAAACTGGTTTTGGACAGTTTTCATTATGAATTATTAATGATAATTATGAAACTTACAATTAGTAACCGTTTTTCGTCAGATGATGAACCACATTTTTATAATGAACTACTTGAAATTTACAAAGCGGGGCATTTCCCTTGTGGATGGAGAGGTCCTTTTCCTGAAGGAACTATCTTGATTTATTAATGCTTTACACGTCACAAAGATGAAGCAGATTAAAGTAAACAAGATGCAGCATCGGTTAGCATATAAACAACAGGTTAAGTATAAAGGAAAGAGCTGAAATACTGTGAATGTCATATTTTTGTATTTGATGATAATACCGGCGAGGTTGTAAATATAAGTTCAATAGCATAATAATCAAAGACGACTCTGAGTGAATGAGCCGTCTTTTTTCATGTTTCACAGGTACTTCGGGAAGATCCGGGCGTCGGTATTATATGGTCATCTATCTCGACATTATGCTGGATCTGTTCTGAATAATGTGTAAAATCATTCTATGATAAGGGGATTATATCAATATGGGCTGCCATTCATTTTATGTAAAGCTTAGGCATAATACCTTGAAACTTTCACGATAGCATGATATAATGAAGAAAAAGCTGACAAGTGATGTCAGAATGGTAGTGTTCGGAATTAAAAAGACAAGTATCATATTCAGAAGAAGATTATGAAATGAATATGCGTGTTATTTCTCTTGTGACCGATCCTGACAACCTTTTTGGAGCTGAAAAGGGCATATACGTCAAAGGAAACAATTACGATAATGAAATGGATGCACCAAATTATTTCAATCAAGGCAAGGAATGGGAGCGCCCTGTAAATATGACGATATTTGAGAAGGGCAAGGCTGAGTACAGCGCTGATATAGGTATTCGTATACGCGGAGCTGCGTCACGAATGAAATCGCAAAAGAGCTTTAATCTTTACGCAAGAAGTAAATACGGTCCAAGAAAGATAGAGTATGATTTCTTCGACGGAAAGCTGAAAAATACAAAAGGAAAGGTCATTGACAAATTTGACTGCATTACCCTACGCAACGGTGGAAATGATGTAAAGACAAAGATAAGGGACAGATTAAATCAGGAACTGGCGGCAGACAGAAGCTTCGGAACACAGGCACAGACCGAGTGCGTTGTGTTTATCGACGGTGAATTCTGGGGACTTTATAATATAAACGAAAAGCTCAGTGAGGAATATGTTTCAGATCATTATAAGGTCAAAAAGAAAGATGTGTTTTTTGTAAAAAGCGATACCGCTGCTACAAATGAGATCACATCGCTTTATAATGCAATTGACGATGCTGTATTCTGTACTGACGGTGAAGAAGCGTATGACGAAGTCGCAGGTTTAGTTGATATGCAAAGCTTTGCCGACTATATGGCGGTAGAGATAATCTGTGCAAACTGTGATTCAGGCGCTAATAATCTGGGATTCTGGAAAACCAGAAACATTGACAGCACAAATCCGTATGCGGACGGTAAAGTGCGCTTTCTTATGTATGATACCGAGGCAGGGCAGGGACTGTATAATGTAAGCGCCAAAGAAGACAACGTTTTTATACCAAAGAGCCTGTCAATGGAATGGAGCTACAGCGTACTTTTTGAATTGCTGAATAAAAGCGAAAGATTCCGTGAGCAGTTTGTGCGTACATATTTTGACCTCTGCAATGAAAACTTCAGAGCTGATAATGTACTGCGCCGACTTGACGAATTGCAGTCTGCATATATGGCTCCCATGGCTGAGACTTTTGAACGCTTTACATACAAAAGCTATGCGTCAGGCAAGCAGGTTGAGCTGACCTCTGCGGAAGGCTTTGTTTATGAGGTAAAAAAACTGCGCGATTTCTGGGCAGAACGTGACTACTGGGCAAAACAGCACCTTATAGAATTTCTCGGGGATAAGATAGGCAGCGGATCCTACAATGTCACCCTTGACAATAATGCGGATCAGGGAAGTATAGTGTTCAATACCCTTGAACTTGACTGTGCTGACGGTAAATGGCAGGGAAACTATCCTCAGGGATTGCCTGTAAAACTTGCGGCTGTGCCTGGAGCGGGATATAAATTTGTGCGCTGGGATATAAATGGTGCGGAGTTTTCATCAGGTGACGAAACGAGTCCGGAAACTGTACTTGTTCCGAATGAGAAGAATGTAACGATAAAGGCTGTATATACAGTGGACGATCAGTATTTACTCGGTGACGTCAATGGTGATAAAATGATAGATTCTGTTGACGCATCTTCTGTTCTTGCTTATTATGCGCGTATATCCACAGATCAGGACGGCGGTTACAACCAACAGCAGAAAAAGGCAGCCGATGTGAATAATGACGGTGCAATAAACGCCGTTGACGCTTCAAGTATCCTTTCATACTATGCCTATACTTCAACAAGTCAGGCAAAGCTAAGCCTTGAAGAATACCTTGAAACAAAATAGTCCTGATAGATTCAGGAAGACGTAATATGAACAGGATAATGAGATCATTGAAAAATATCAACGGAAGAATGTTTCTCGCTTTGCTTGTAATGGGACTATGTCCGACGTTGTACACTACATTGCGGACTTTTTTCCTTGGTCAACTGCCGGAAGAATGGTCGTTTTCCATAGCGGGACAGCTGTCATGGGTGAATCTGCTGTAATGTCAGGCTATTTTTGCCATGTAGGGCAAAACAAACTGACATTGATATAATAAGTTTTGGAAAAGTATGTTACACTTCGGCACCTCGCAGCAAGTGTATATTATGAAAGCACTCAAGTCGACAGGCTCTTGAACAAAAACAAAAGGGGTGGTCCCATGACAGACAACGAATACAGAAAAATGTATGAAAAAGATCCTACAGCTGCTCAAACTGCGCTTTTTGACGAATACCTGAACTATGTTTACGCCATAGTCTACAATAAGCTCAGAAGCTGCGGCAGCCGCGAGGATATGGAAGAATGCGTCGGAGATGCCTTTTCCGCAGTCTTTAAAAGCTATGACCGCAGCGGCAGCTTCAACGGCGAGATCAAAGGCTTTATCGGCACAGTTGCAAAACGTGCGGCTATACAGATGTACCGGAAGCTGGTACGTCGTCCGGATACCGTGTACATCGACGAGGAAACGTCAGAAATCGCTGACAGTGAACGGATCGAGGAAAATACCGAACGTAATGCGATGAAAGAAACTCTGCTCAGACTGATAAAAAGTCTCGGCGAACCCGATTCGGACATAATCATACAAAAGTTCTATTACAATATGAATTCAAGCGAGATCGCAGACAAGCATTCAATGTCCCCTGCTTCGGTCAGAATGAGGTGCAGCAGAGCTTTGAAAAAGCTCAGGGAGCTCCTTGCCGGTGAGGGTTATGATATGAAGGAGGGAAATATATGAAAGGCAACAAGGATTTAAGCTTCGACGTCCTCGAAGATTCGGATATAAACACAATTGAAAAAATCGGGACCGAAAAAATGAATATCGATAAGAATGCCAGAAACAGAATGCTGAAGATAACCATGCGTAAGTATGAGGCAGAAAAACCAGATTCAGCCGCTAAGGAATACCCGGACGACGAAGCTGCGGATTCCGTTACAGGTGTTGAGCTCTATGAGCGCAAAAGGATACCGCATATCATATATACCGTTCTTTGCACGGCAGCTGCTCTTACTATAGCAGTCGGCAGCATATATCTGCTGAAAAAGGAAAATCATATCGTTGTAAATGATACTCCCCTGACTACAGAGACCACAACTACTGAAGCATCAACTGTTACAAGCATTGTTTCTGCAGCTTCTGCCATATCAACTTCTTCCGTGTCAGCTTCTTCTGCAGTTTCAACCGTTTCAGCTGATTCAACTGATACGACGGCAGCAACATCAACAGCTGCCACAACTACAACAGCTCCGCAGACAAACGGACCTGAACCTGTTATATATAATAATCCGCGTACAGACCGCAAGGATATCCCTCAGGAGGAGCTTGACGCAGCAGCTGTAAGAGCAATTGAAGAACTGATGCGTGAGAATAAAGAATTCTGGGAGCAGAGTCCTTCCATTGAATTGACAATTCAGTATACTTTCCATGACGTTAACGGTGATTCCGTACCCGAACTGTTTATCCGTCACTCCTTTGTTCTCGAAACGTGCCATATGTACGTATTTGACGGAAAGGACTATATACCAGCTCGCTTCTTCGGACATGACATTGACGGAAATGAGAAAGTACAGAAAGTCGAACTTGAAACTGTTGACGTATTCACAGAAAGCAATACTATAGGTATGTTCGGTCATCAGGGCGGAAGTCAATCGTTTATCCTGTACATGGCTCCCGATAATACTATAACTTCATTGCATGAATACACATGGAACGGATACTATACGAACGGCAGATTAACAGCTGAATACTCAGATGACAGCAATACGGATAAGAAATGGGATAAATGGCGTGAATTCTGCGAAACTTACAACTCCTATGAACATATTGAGCTGAACTGGACAGAATATACTGTCACAGACCGCGCTGAATAGGCTCTATGAAATAATCCCGGCAGATTCATGAAGCGTGATGAAAGCATAAAACCGGAGCGACTAAAAAAGCCGCTCCGGTTTTTTTTACAGTATACAACTGTTTTCAAGTCCGCACAAAACGGTATATCTTTATCACAGAAATTCGACCTTGCCGCTTTCAAGGTGATAGATAGCTCCGAGCACTTTCAATCCGTATTCTTCCTCGTCCTTCTGTATCTGCAGGCTGTGTTCGATAATATCGCAGCTGTGCCTTACATTAAGGCAGCAGGCACGTACCTCGTCCTTCTCATCACCGATAGCTTTCACTATCTCGTCAGTGATGTACCTGATATACCCGTCAGGCTCGTGGTTCATAGCGGCGTCTACTGCTCCGCAGTGGTCATGTCCGAGTACCACGATAAGTCCTGTGCCGAGGTGCTCTGCGGCGTATTCTATGCTTCCGAGCTGATGTGAGTCGATAACATTGCCCGCAACTCTGATAACGAAAAGGTCGCCAATGCCCGCCGAGAATATCAGTTCAGGAACCACTCTTGAATCCGAACAGGTGATAATAATAGCATATGGCTGCTGACCGCTGCGGCTGAACCTGAGGAGAGTATCGGGAGAAACATCGCTTTTCAGCTCATCAGACCCGATATATCTCTGATTGCCGTTGATGAGACGTTTTTTTGCTTCTTCGGCAGTTATTCTGTATGACTGCATAGCTGTTACCTCACTTTGAAAATAGTTTTATCGTTCTGAAGACCTGTTCCGCTGTATCAGCAAGATTGCGGTAAGCATTGGAGCTGTCCATAGCCTGCTCAAGTGTTGAGACTGCCCTTAGTATCGGGAAATATGCGTCTATGCCGTTCTGATTGCATAATTCTGCTCCGTTTCTGACTGCTCCGCTGAACGCGATAACGGGCTTGTCATATTTCTTAGCTATCCTTGCAATTCCGACAGGAGCTTTTCCCATAGCGGTCTGACTGTCGAGACATCCCTCCCCTGTGACGACTATATCTGCGTCCTTTATAGCAGCTTCAAGCTTTGTTTCACGGATTATCAGGTCAATGCCCGGTTCAAACCCGGCATCGAGATAATACATCAGCGCAAATCCAAGACCGCCTGCTGCACCTGCGCCGCTTGTATCGGGAGAAGCTGCCGGATTATAGTTTTTGGTGAGTTCGGCATAGTTTTGCATGGCTATGTCCATAATTGCTATAGATGTAGCGCAGGCAGATTTCTGAGGTCCGAACACCATACTGCACCCGTTTTCACCGCAGAGAGGATTTGTAACGTCGCAGGCGACCCTGAAGCTGCACTCCTTCAGTTCGGGTATAACATTCCTGTCAGTTATTTCCGCAAGCTGCGAAAGACCTCTTGCACCGAATCCGACCTGCTGACCATTACTGTCAAGCATACCGAAACCGAGAGCCTGCAAAAAGCCGATACCGCCGTCATTTGTTGCGCTGCCGCCGATACCGATAATGAAATTGCGGCAGCCGCGGTTTATGGCGTCAAGTATGAGTTCACCTGTGCCATAGGTTGTTGTGTACATTGGAGCGTCTGCAAAAGGGGCGATCAGAGTAATTCCCGAAGCCGCAGCCATTTCAATCACTGCAGTATTGTCGGGAAGAATGCCGTAACTTGCGGTTATTTTTTTGCCGAGAGGATCGGAGACCTCCGCTTTGCATGATCGCCCGTTCAGCCCCTTAACAAGAGCTTCAACAGTTCCCTCTCCGCCGTCGGCAACAGGCTTGATGACCGTTTCTGCGTCACGAATGGCCCGTCGTATCCCATCTGCCACAGCATTCCCTGCTTCGACGGAAGAAATGCTGCCTTTGAATGAATCCATAGCGATAACTGCTTTCATTTTTGCTCCTCCGATATTTTTATGCTATTATAGCATTTTCAAATGCACTAATTTACGATTCTGTCATTCCCCTGCTGATCAAAAGCTGTCAGCAAGCCCGGTTTTATTGTTTATTACGTCTTCGGCAAGAATTTTACCTGCTTTCTCAGGTTCTTCAAACAAAGGACTGTGCGCCGAATCTTCAAACGTGTAAAATCCTTTTATATCAGCCTGAACAAGCTGGAAATACTCTTTCTGCAGCTCATAATCTGTAGTCATATCATATTTGCCTGCCAATACGTAAAACGGTATGTCAAGCTGTTTTGTCACATCGGCTGCTTTAAAATTCCCCGATGAAACCTCAGCTTTTGATACAAAGGACTTGCCGCGCCATATGTTCAGTCTTTCCTTCTGAGTAAAATCCGTCATTTTCAGTGTAGGGAAAAATATTCCCGTAATCACAGAGTCCATGTTATGAAGAGTTCCGACTCCGTTTTCGTGCATAGCTTTATCACGGGTCTTTGCAAAATATAAGTGCATTTTCTCACACGACATATCAGGTTCAACGCTCTCGTCGCTGAACATATCATAATACTGCTCCATTTCGGAAACCATTTTTTTATTGCCGTCTTTTTTGTACTGTTCAAGCATATAGTGATAAGCCTTTCTCTCAGACCTGACTTTATCAACACTCATGCTCATAGCTATGTAAGCCTTGTATTTTTCAGGATATTCCGCAGCCAGCTTCAAGGCGATAGTAGTGCCGAAGGAGTGTCCCATAAGGTATATCTTTTCCTGACCGAAACGTTCCCTGAGGTAGTCGGTCACTCCGACCGCGTCAAGCTTCATCTGCTCTGAGGTCAAAGTTTCAGGCGGCAGATCAGGATCATAAGACAATGCAGTGCCTCTGTAGCATAAATAGCACACATTGAAATACTCGTCAATACCTGTCGGATATTCGTACTCCATCCAGTATTCGGGTATGCCCGGACCTCCGCCCATAAACAGCAAGACCGGGTTATCCGCTTTTGCTCCTTTTATAACCATTCCGAGTTTAGTCCCGTTCACATCAAGGAATGTTTTTTCGCATACCTCGGCATGATTTTTATTTGTTATCCTTCCCCTGCTTGGCGGAAATACGGCAAGCATAAGAATGAATAGTATCACAGCGATTACAGCAGTTATTATCATTGTTTTCTTTCCGATTCTTTTCAGTTTATTATTCATAGCATTTTTATCCCGTTTTTATGACCATTATTTATTCAACGGAGCTGTATTCTTATGATCGCTGCCTTTTCTAAGTCTGTTGAAAATAAAGTTATACAGCTTTATTATACTTCCGACCAGAATCGCAGCAATGATACTGCCCTCGCGTACTCCTTTAAGCTCTCCCATGAAGATCAGGCATATGACAGCTGCGGCAGCGATGTAAAGGATATCGAAGAATATCTTTACATTCTCATATTTGAACCCGCTGACCCTGCTGACGGCACGATTCATTGCTTCTCCCGGCAGCATTGCAACTGCCCCCCTGAACTGTACCCATATCCCGAACGCGAGTACCGCACAGCCGAGGAGCATAAAAGCAAACCTTGCAGCATACGCTGTTACGCTTATATCCCTTATGAGCCAAACAGAAAAGTTTGTAAGATAACCGTATACGAATGCAAGCACTGTCTGGACTGCTATCTCGATGTAATCGCACTTGCCTTTCATAACGATGATCTGTACTGCGATCTGTATCACGCTGAGCATATTCAGCCAGCCTCCGAAAGACAGCATATCACTTACAAGCGAAACAGAATACGGTACAGAAGCAACAGGCGATGTCCCAAGTCCTGCTTTTGTCGAGAACGCTACGCCCATTGATGCGATAAAAAGTCCCGAAAGAAACAGCAGATACCTGCCTATAAGCTCAGAAGCCGATCTTTTTTCCTTTGCCATACTCATTACTACTCCATTCCTTATTCAGACAGACCTGCCTTTATTGTCAGAAATACGCCCGATAACACTTGTTAGCAGTATAAGTGAAACTCCCATCATTACCGCCTCTGTGACAGGCTGAGCCCACAGCATACCGTCAAAGCCGAAAATGCCGTTCAAAAGCAGAAGCAGCGGTATATACAGGATAAGCTGACGTATAAGTGTTATTCCGAAAGCATACTGCGGTTTTCCCATTGCCTGAAACGACATACGGCACATTGATACCGTTCCGACGAACGGAAGAATAAACATCAGCCGGCGCATAACGTGAGAACCGATTCTTATCACCTCTTCGGAATCAGTGAAAATGTCTGTCAGCTGCGGTGCAGATACGCAATATATCAGCATTAGAACGAGCTCTGTCCCCGTTACCGTAATAACTCCTGCTTTCAGCACCTTACGCATTCTGTCCGCATTCCGCGCACCGTAATTATATCCCATGACAGGCTGCGTACCCGACGCAAAGCCCTGATAGACATAGTTTCCGAGAGACAGTAACTTCTGAGCTATGCCCATAGCCGTTACTGTAAGTTCGCTGTAATTCACGGCAAGGTTATTATTTACCGTATAAGCCGCCGAAGTCAGGAGAGTTTCCAAAGACGCAGGTACTCCGATCCAGTATATCTCCGAAAGGATCTCCTTTGTCGGCTTTATCAGCCTGACAGACGGACGAAGCAGAGTTTTTCCGCGCAGGTAATACAGGAGCGATACTCCGAAGCCTGCCGCATTACTGATGACAGTAGCAACAGCAGCTCCGCGTATCTGCATATCCAGCGTAAAAATAAACAGCGGATCAAGGGCGATATTCATAAGCGTCCCGACTATCATTCCCGTCATTGAATACCGGACAGAGCCCTCGCTTCTCAGCAGAGCCCCTGTTGTATAGCTTCCCATAGTGAAGAAGCTGCCTGCCAGTATGACCTGAACGTACTGCCTTGTATACAGAAAGGTGTTGTCCTTTGCTCCGAGAAGCCGTACCAAAGCAGGCAGAAAGCCAAGTCCGATGCACATAACGATCATGCTGTTTATAAACGTCAGCAGAAAGGCGGCGGTCAGTGTATGCGCCGCCTTTTCCTTTTCATTTGCTCCGAGACAGCGGGCGATAAACGAAGAAGCTCCCGTGCCTATCATATTTGATATTGCAACAGTGACCATCATAACAGGATAAGCAAGATTCACCGCTGCCATCTGATAGTCATCTTTTGTAAGCCCGATGAAGTACGTATCCACCAGATTGTAAAGAACCATGATGAACATACCGAATATCAGGGGTATGCTCATCTTTATGACTGCTTTGAAAGGAGCTTCCTGACTAAGCGTATAAATACGTCTGTCCTCTTTGTTTTCCATTATCTGCAACTGTCCTTTATATAAAACTTGTCTCTTCAAAAAAAGTGCGGATGTTTTCTCTGCCTATATATTATATCACAGCTTACATTTGAACGCAACAGCCCATACAGAAGAAAAAAGAGCGGCTTGGATAAGCCGCTCCGAAAATATTATTCTGATCTGTTATCAATATCTTTTGAATGGATTGTATCTGTCCAGTAAATCCTTGACTGTATCAGCGATAGACTTGATGTCCTTCACGCCTTCCTTAACAGTATTCTTTACGATATCAGGATCTGCGGTAAGGTAACCGGGAAGAAGTCTTCCGCCGTCGATACGTGCATATGAGATACCTGTATTATACGGGTCATATGTTGTTCCTGCGCCGCCTACGAGGTTATAGCAGCCCTCGAATACGTCGTATACGCCCCATGATGTATCTACGTTTCTTGTTGTCCACTTTACGCCTGCATATATTGTGCTGAGCTCAGAGCAGTCGTAGAACATACCGTCGATCATCATAACATTGCTCAGGTCAAACTTGCTCAGGTCAAGTACTTCAAGGCTCTGGCAGCCGCCGAACATATAAGAGATATCAAAAACATTTGATGTGCTGAAGCTGCTCAGGTCAACATATGAAAGTGAAGAACAACCTGAGAACATATAGCTCATGCTGCAAACATAGGTCGTATCGAAGCTGCTGAGGTCGAGTGATTCAAGATCAGCGCAGCCGCCGAACATATTGTTCATATAGCTTACATTTCTTGTATCAAAATTGCTGAGATCGATGGACTCAAACGAACAACCGCTGAACATACTGCCCATATCCCATACATTGCCTGTATCAAAGCTGCTGAGATCAAGTGATGCAAGGCTTACGCAGCCATCAAACATATTGTACATATAGTTTACATTTGATGTATCGAAGCTGCTGAGGTCAATATCAGTCAGCTTTTCGCAGCCGAAGAACATGAAAGACATATCATTGACTTTGCTTGTATTAAAATCGCCGAAGTCGATAGATACAAGGTTTTCACATCTGTTGAACAGACTGCTCATATTTACAACGATCGATGTAACAGCATTTTTCAGATCAACTGTTTCAAGATTTGTCATATCAATGAACAACTCTCCGCTGTATGCAGGAAGAATAGCTCCCTCATCGGCAACGATGTGAAGAACGTCTTCTTTATTGATTCCCTCGGGAAGAATGATTCCTTCAAAAGTATCGCTGTTCTTTACATAGCCCTTGAGGTGAAGAGTGCTTGTCTTCTTGTCGAAATAGCTGAGATCCTTTTTATCGCCAACAGCCGAGAGATATCCGGGAGCTGCTGCGCCGCCGTCTATACGTGCATACTCGGCACCGACAAAGTCAGGATCGTAAACTGTTCCGTTACCGCCGCTAAGGCAGATGCAGTCAAAAAACATACCCTCATCGGAATACTGCTCGCTGTCAACATTTTCAACAGACCACTTGTCGCTTACATAAATTGTTTCAAGGCGTCGGCTGCCTGCAAACATATCGTACATTTCTGTAACATTTGAAGTGTCAAAGCTTGTAAGATCAAGAGTGCTTGAATTTGTACAAATGAACATTCCAGACATATCAGTAACCTTGCTTGTGTCAAAGCCGCTGAGATCAGTATTGTTAAAGTTAGCGTAGCTGAACATGAATGCCATATCGGTTACATTGCTTGTATCAAAGCTGCTGAGATCAAGAGAAGAAATGAATGAGCAGCTGAACATTTCGCGCATATTTGTGACCTTGCTTGTATCAAAGCCGCTCAGGTCAAGCTCCTCCGTACCTAATCCCCAGAACATCATTGACATATCGGTAACATTTGAGGTGTCGGCATTTTTCAGGTCGATCGACCATACATAAGACAGATTTCCGAATAAGTTTCTGCAGTTCTCAGGGAATACGGTTCCTTCATCTGCTACGATACTCTCGATGTACCATCTGTCGATTCCCTCAGGTAATACAAGACCCGAACCGTCCTCAGCGTTGCGGATATAACCCTTAAGGTGGAGAGTTGCTGTCTCTTCATCATAATATGTCTCGTCCTTTTCCTCCTTTTCAGAAGCGACGAGAACAGGTGTTTCACCTTCTTCACTATCCGCTGTGATAGCAACGTCGTTTGTTTCTGCTGCTTTTGCAACAATTGCGTTAGTGTTTGACCATGCACTTGCTGAATTTACTGCCACGATTGCTAATGAAAGCGCAAATGCGGCAGTTTTTTTCCATTTGTTTGTCATAAATGGAGCCTCCTTGCTGTTATTTTGGTTTATTTGTTGTGCAACTGTTTCAGTGTGCATAAATATTATAGCATATTTGGGTAAAAAAAGATATAATTTCACGTAGAATTTACAAAATATTCACATTTACCTTTTCATACCATAGAACGAACTGCATAACCGTCAGCAAAGAGGCTTTTTTATTCAGCAAGTACATGAATACAAAGTTTTTATTTTATGAGAAGCTCTTTCTTCTTGTGATTCATAAATATTTTCCTCTTTTCAAAATCTTTAATGATATTTATTATAACACAAATCCGGGTTTTGCCAATATGTAAATAACAAAAAAGAAGTGTTTATATCAGGAAAATTCTGACATAAACAGCGAAAATGCCGAATGAAGGTTCATGTGTTATAAATAGTATCTTCATTGAACAGTTTTACCGTGATAAAAACCATGTCACTCCACCTCACAGAGATATTGTTTTCATGGATTTTGGGTTATGTGAATGTCTTTAGCTTTATACCCCAAAAAATAAACAGTCATAAAGAAGCAGCTCTCCTTTATGACTGTTTTTGACTTATTCCCTGCCGATAAACAGTTCATTCCTTGTGACGCTGAATGACGGGCTGTACTGCCTGCTGCCGCCCACATAAACGCCGATACTGCTCAGCGTTCTGTCAGTGAGCTTAACACCGAAGTATTTCTCATAATTGCCCAAGTGCTTGAGGATGTTTATCTGACCACCCACGTCGATGCAGCACTTACTGTAATTGTGGCAATCGTCGAGAACGCTCCAGTACTCTTTATAGCGCACCTTGCCATCGGGAGTTTCCCTCGTCTTGTTCAGTACGTAGAATCTGTAGTTATAGCCTTCGATATTAGCATGTGTGGCATTGCCAAGACCTGCAAAGCGGCTGTCGTGACCGCTGTCCTCGATTATGTAGAACTCGTCGTCCGAATCCGCAAAAGTTCCGTGGATACCGAAGAGATATCCGTCCTCTGAAGCTATATTGCCCTCATAAACGTGGTAGAGCGAGCTGACCTCATCAAGCTTGACTCCGCCCTCGGGCTTCATTCCGCATTCAAACGCCGCCTCATCGGAAACGCATATGCTGCAGTCGAAGCAGCCATTTTCCTTAACATCGTAAACGAGCTCTCCCACGCCTTCCTTGATAAAGCTCTCGTAGTAGAAGCCGTTTGTCTCGCCGCTTTCGCGCTTGTCAGCACTGGTATTTTCCACAACTGCGAACTCCTTGTCAATACCCATCAGGAACCTCTTCAGGAGCACGAGATCGTTCATGAGGACATTTCCGTCGCCGTCGATATCAGCGCGGCGCGGCAGTATTCTCTTCTGACTGCCTGTGAAGAAAGACTTTCTGTACTTTGCAAGGTCGAGAGAGTCAAGGACTCCGTCGCCGTTTATGTCGCCCTTTACATTTGAAACTTCCTCAGTCTGTTTGACGTAAATATTATCAGCGTAATACTCGATCTCGTCAGTCGTATACATGATAAGATCTCCCGTCAGAGCTCTCGGCATAGCATAATTCGGATTTGAAAGAGTTGCCCACTCATGAGGCTTTACAGTTTTTTTGCAAACGATATTCTTATCATATTTCTCAGTCTTAGCCGAAACTTCCTCGGAAGTGTCGAATCCTGACCACGGCATACCTATTTCCAGTGAGAACTCGGCTTCCTCATCGCTGCAGTTGTAAACATCAACGCTTATATCGTATGATATCTCCGACTCCTCATAATCCTCGTCAGCAGGCCACAGAGGACCAAAGCTGAAGCCGCCGTCCCCCCACGTTGAGCCTTTTCTGAACGGTTCGCCCACATTGCCGACGAGTGCAGAGAACCTTTCGGCAGACTCCACCTGGAAATTATCCTTGCTGCATTTCACATTCAGCGAACTGTTATCGCCGCTGCCGAAATCATTCACGCAGGTGATCTCAGTACCGCTTCCGATATTAACAAAATTGAAATCCTCGGCAAGATGTGTGCCGCTGTTGTAATAATAATATCCGTCCTCATCGGGATAGAGCACACATCGAGCGTCTTCATCGTTTTCGGTAGTACCCCACACATTGGTATTCCAGGGGTACATTCCCGGATTTCCCGACATGATATTGCAGTTTGCCTGAATGTACTGCACTTCCATATCACCGCTGCCGCCGTGAGTATCCACATAGAAACCGCAGCTGCTGAGCGGAGGTATGCTGTACGACATACTTACTGCATTTATCAAATCCTTGATCATTACAGACGAAATTATGGAAGGTACGGAGGTGAGGTCTTTGATATCCCTCACGCATACCATATAGTAATCCTCGTGGATATACTCACCTGTACCGTCGATCTTTTCAATGCTTTTCTTCTTGTAGAGCTGATAGTTCATTCCGTTCAGCTCAAATGGAACAAGCTCGGTCATATCCTCGCCGGGCACAAATTCGCCGAAATGGTTGACGATATAAAGGGAGTCGCCGCCTGTGCCGATCCTGCATTTAGCTCCGATATCGAACTGCTCCCCCGTAAAGTTCTCAAGGATCACCCTGTAATCCACAGAGATGCCTCTGAAATAAGACGCACTTACAGGCTTTTTGAAGCTTTTGCCCTTTTCGATAGTGAGAGACTCAAGATCGGACCAGCTTGCCTTGAATCCGTCCTGCAAGCCGCTGCTGAAATCAAACTCACCGTTTTCGCCGCTCTTTTTATCTATATTATAGAACATAGCGCCATTCTGTCCGCTGATATGGTCTGCCTTCAGCTCCTCTGCGGTGGGATCGGGAGTTTCCGTAACATAAAGGCTTACCTCATCCACTTCCTCAGTATACGGGTCTCCCCAGCCGCCCAGAGCTCCGTTCTGACCGGTGACCCATGGATCAGTGTAATCAGGAGTATAAATTGTCCCAAAGATCTCGTTGCTGTCCCAACCTCCGGGAGCGCTGTCCTCAGCTCCTGCTATACCCGTTTCCGTTACGGGAACCAGCAGGCAAACAGCCGCAGTTACAGCAGCTGCGTATTTTTTCCATGATAGTTCCATTTTCTTTCCCTCCTTAACAGTAAAGGCAACACCGTAAAAAGACAAATCAGGGCGGACAAAACCAGACGTACATCTGCACAGCCGCAAACGTCGCCCGATCAGTAATCCACCCACAAAATCGCTTGTCCTTATTTATATCTACGGTATTGCCAATTATCTTATTTACATTATAAAATGAAAATTTCCGGAAATGCAAGTCGTTTTTTGCTGTTTTCAGCAAATTCTTATTTTTCTGAGCGCTCACGGTCTATAATCCGGGATAATATTCCAGCTCTGTGCATTTCCAGCTTTCACCAAGTATCTCAAAGACCTCGCCGCTGCTGTCTGCCTCGGTAAATCCTGCCGCCCTGTAGCACCTGAGAGCTGCCGTATTAACATCAAAAACTCCGAGAGTGAGCTTCTTCGCATTCAGCACATTTACCGCGTATTCTTTTGCAAGCTCCAGCATTTTCCTGCCGAGTCCCCTGCCGCGTACCGCATTGTCCACAATAACGAATCCGAAACGTACAGTTTCGCGCTTTTCATCGGTATACCGCAGTATAAGATGTCCGACAACATCCTCCTCAACAGCGGTGAGCGGGAAGAAAGTCCCAGATTTTCCACACCCGGAATACATGGCTGTCATATTCCCGGGCTTTATAGGGTAATTCTCATACCTGTCCGCGCACCACAGGCGGAACTCCCTTTCGCTCCTCGTCCATTTCACTATCTTTTCAGCGTCGCTGGCCTTAAATTCTCTCAGTATCATTTTACACCTCAAAGCCACTGTATAAAAGCAGTCTTGTCGCTGCTGTTATAGCCTGCCTTTTCGTAAAAATCAAGAACTCCGCTCTCCTTTGAGCCTGTAAGCAGCATCATCTTGTAGCAGTTCTCCTTTTTTGCAAGCTCCCTTGCGAAGCCAAGGCAAGCCGAAGCAAGTCCCATTCTGCGGTACGGAGCGGAAGTCACAACGTTCTCGATAAAGGCATAAGGCCGCTGCCCCCTTGTAAGATTCGGGATTATCACACACACACATGAAGCCGCAATTACGCCGTCAGCCTCCGCAACGATGATATGATGATCCCTGTCCCCGAGGATACGCTCCCAGATAGCCATAACGCGGCTGTCCCTTTCAGGGAACGGATTTCCGTGAAGCTCCATATACAGGCGCATGAGCCCGTCAAAGTCATCATTTGTGATCTCACGGACGACCGCTTTCACATTAAGTTCCTTCATCATAAAAATATCCGCCTTTTCGTTATCATTATAGCGGTCGATACGCCTGAACCCCATTTTTTCATAAAGTTTCAGAGCTTTCTCATAGGTCGATATCGTATCGAGAACTATCCTTTTAAAACCGCTGTATTTCGCAAAGTCCACAGCAGTTCCCGCAAGCCTGTGACCCAGTCCCATGCCGTGAAACTTCTCACAGACATAGAGCCCTTTCAGCTCGCAGTCTGTATCGCTGAGCTTTTTTACCGCCACGGTACCGATGATATCATCTTTTTTGTACAGACACCAGAAGCCAATAAAATTCCGCTCAATATCGGAAAATGCGGAATGCCTGCCCTCAGGCTCAAAAGTCTTGCCTGACTCTGGAAAGACCTTACTCAGAAAAGCGAGGACTTTATCCTTCATATCCGCCGAATATTCCCTTATCTCAAACATATCCCCACCTCATTCAATGCGCTTTCCGCCGAAAGCATGGATAGTCCTCGTGCCTGCCTTGCAGCTTCCGCCCTGCAGAGCGCCTTTGGGTATGAAAAGCTCGTCCCCTGCGTGAAGAACGGTGGCTTCACCGTTGATAGTAACAGTGTACTCTCCCTCGACGCATATCATGTACTCGTCGTAATCGTGGACGTGCTCCTTGGAGACTCTGTCCGCATTGCAGGTCCAGAAAGCCATCTGACTTCCGTCGGGAGCTGTATAGTAATACCCCTCGATATCGGGAGTATTCTGCTGTTCTGCTGGTATTTTGTTTGCATTTCTCTTCATAAACTCAGGAAAGCTTTTCATATTCATTGTATCCTTTCTGTTTTGTTATCGGCAGAAAAAGTCCTGCTCACTTACTCAGACCTGACTGCTGATGCCTGAGAGCTTAACTCATAATTCTGAGCTCATACCCTCCCACAGGTCTTACGGAGAGCACATAGCAGCTGCCCTCGCCGAAGACACGCTCCATTTCCGCGGCATAGTCCGCCGTCAGGTAACTTGGCACGAAAGCCTGTATCGTACCTGCAAAGCCGCCTCCGTGAACGCGGACAGCTCCGTTTCCCTTGAGGAAACGCTTGCTGAGCATTATAGCAAGGGGGATCTGCTGATCCTTCGGGTCTGTGCAGATATACAGATTCTGCAGGAGCTCCGCCGAGGAAGTCCCCGACTCATTCACCAGCTCGAAGAACCACTCCGTATCACCGTCGGAAAGAGCCTCTGCTTCCGCAGCAGCTCTCCTGTTTTCGTCGAAAAAGTGTGCCGCTCTGAGAAGCTCCCTGTCATTGCATACCTTTCTGAGTTCAGGAAGTTTAGCATAAAACTCGTCCTCGTCAGCTTCACGCAGGAACTCGCAGCCGAGAGCCTCCGCAACGTGCTTCATTTCAGCAGTGACCGCGCTGTACTCGTCGGAACAGTCTGCGTGACTGCCCCTAGTGTCCGTAATGCAGACAGCATAGCCAGAACGCTCGAAATCAAAGCCAATGTGCCGTATATCGGGATTTTCGGGCTCTGCAAAATCAACGGATACAAAGCCGCCTACTGCCGATACCAGCTGATCCATGAGTCCGCTCGCCTTTCCAAAATAGGTATTCTCCGCAAACTGTCCGATACGCGCAATATCCGCAGCTTCTATACTTTCATTGCCGAAGCCTGCGTTTATGACAGTTCCCATAAGCACCTCAAAGGCCGCCGATGAAGAAAGACCGCTGCCGCTGAGGACGTCCGAGGTCATATATGCGTCAAAGCCGCCTATCTTCACGCCTTTTTCCCTGAAACTTGCAGCGATACCGCGGATAAGGGCTGCAGTAGTCTCCTTTTCCTTCTTTTTCGGTTTAAGATCACTCAGCTTCACCTCAACGGCGTCGTAACCCTCGGACTTCACGCGGATAACCCCCTCCCCGTTAAAACAGACCATTGCGATGATATCGAGGCTCACAGCCGCCGCAAGCACACAGCCGTGCTGATGATCCGTGTGGTTTCCGCCTATCTCGGTGCGCCCCGAAGCAGTAAATATACGTATCTCGCCGCTTTCGGGATAGAGCCGCGAAAAGTTCTCGGCAGCGCTGAGATAGCGGGCTCTTGCGCGCAGAACAGCTTTGTCCGCCGAGCCGTAGAGCATTTGGAACTGTTCGTCGAATTTCCCTGCGGAAATACCGTTTATAAATTCAGACAGATTCATAGTTGTCACTCCTTTAAGCAATAATTTAAGCAGGCAGCTCCACACAGACCGATAATACACTGTTTTCGGGAGCTCCCCTCCCTGACGCACAGTCCGCCGTGAGCTCAGCCGCATGGACCTCCGCTTGCGGAACTGCGTTCTTCCATGATTTTATTCCATTATACAACAGTTTGATAAAACTTTCAATAATATTATGTAAATTCTTTCGCGAACATGAAAGATAATAAAAAATCCCACATTTTTAATTAAATTTTCCCTTGACTTTTTAAGAACTGTGTGTTATAATTTAAGTACAATATAAAGCAAAGCTTAATTAAAGGAGCTTACTTATGTCGGATATTAAAATTATCGGTGAAGTCCTTCACAATATACCGTGGCAGGACAAGCCCACGGGCTGCACCGCACCCATGTGGAGATATACAGAGAACCCAATAATCAGCAGAAATCCGCTGCCCGGCGTAGCAAGGATATTCAACAGCGCAGTTATGCCTTATAACGGCGGCTTTATCGGAGTGTTCCGCGGCGAACAGCGCAACGGAGTCCCCCATATCTACCTCGGCAGAAGCAAGGACGCCATAAACTGGCAGTTTGAACCCGAAAGGATAAGATTTACCGACAAAAACGGCGAAGAATTCATGCCTCCCTACGCTTACGACCCACGGCTCGTCAGAGTCGGGGACACATATTATATAATGTGGTGTCAGGACGCATTCGGTCCTACCATCGGCATTGCGAAAACTACTGATTTCCGCACATTCACGCGTCTCGAAAATCCCTACCTTCCCTACAACCGCAATGCCGTCCTCTTCCCGAGGAAAATAAACGGCAACTACGTCATGCTCTCGCGCCCCTGTGACAATGGTCACACAGCTTTCGGCGATATATTCGTCTCCGAAAGTCCAGATATGGAGTTCTGGGGACGTCACCGCCATGTCATGGGAAGCTCCGACAACTGGTGGGAAAACCTGAAAATCGGCGCAGGAGCTGCTCCTATCGAGACTGATAAGGGCTGGCTGCTGTTCTATCACGGCGTTGTGAATACCTGCAACGGCTATGTTTACAGTATCGGCGCAGCAATGCTCGATATCAGTGAGCCCTCAAAGGTGCTGCACCGCTGCGAAAACTACGTGCTCACCCCCGAGGAGTGGTATGAGGAGCGCGGATTTGTCCCGAACGTCTGCTTCCCCTGCGCTGCGCTGACTGACGCGGCTACAGGCAGGATAGCTTTATACTATGGCTGTGCTGACAGCTATGTGGGAGCTGCATTTACTACGGTGCAGGAGATATACGATTATATCCTCGCGCACGACAAGCTCCAGCCCGGAGACGATACTCCCGGGACAAGATAACAACGACATCATCTTAATACTCATTTTCACCCCAAAAAGGACTGCGAAAGCGGTCCTTTTTGCATTTTGCTTCGTCATTTTTACTAAGGGGTATTCCGTCAAATTGATGAAGAAGGCAAAATTCTATTGTCATTCTGCACAAAATCAACAGTTGAAAATTGTTCGCAGTACGCGATACTTGCGAAATTGACCGTTTTATTCTTCATTTTCGCAAAAAATACTTGCAGTTTTTTGTGGAATATGATAAAATATAGTGATGCTTGAAAATGACAATAAAAAAATACATGATACTATATAAAAGGAGAAATATATGGCAAGGATAAAAGCTGCCGTTATTTTCGGCGGTACTGCACGGGAGCACGCACTCTCTCTGGCTTCCGCAGCAGAAGTGATCCGCAGTATTCCAAAGGATAAATATGAAGTGATATGCATCGGCATAACCCGTAAGGGACGCTGGCTCTACTTCCCAGGCGACGTTGAGGATATAGCCAACGGCACATGGGAACAGGACACCGACTGCGCTTCCGCATTTATATCACCCGATCCGCTCTACAGAGGCATTATCACTATCGAGAACGGCGAGACAACTATCAGACGTGTTGACGTGGTATTCCCCGTACTCATGGGCAAGAAGAGCATTGACGGAACGATACAGGGACTTCTCGACCTCTCGGGTATCCCCTACGTAGGCAGCGGAGTTCTCGCTTCTGCCTCATGCATGGACAAATCCCATACCCACATGGTAATGGACGACTATAACATAAAGACCGCCGAATGGCGGCTCATAACACAGCGCGAGATAAACGACCTCGACAGCAGATGCCGCACTATTGCAGACGAAATGGGCTTTCCGCTCATAGTAAAGCCTGCAAACAGCGGCAGCAACGCAGGCACCAGCCTCGCCGAGACCCCTGAGGAGCTCGTTGCTTCGGTAAAGCTCGCTTTCTCAAGCGACAACAAGGTCGTCGTTGAAAAGTACATAAAGGCACGCAAGCTGGAGGCTGCGGTACTCGGCTGCGATATGCCGGTATGCTCCCCTGTGGGCGAGATAACCACGCCTCAGGTAATATTCGATCCCATGAACTTCAATGTCAGCACGGGCGACGATCTGAAAGTACCTGCGGATATCTCAAAGGATACCGAGAAAAAGGTGCAGGAGACCGCGATCGCCGCATTCAAGGCACTGGGCTGCAAGGGACTCGCAAGGTTCGACTTCTTCCTCACAGATGACGGCGAGCTCTTCCTCAACAAGATCGGCACCATGCCCGGGCTCAGAAAGAACAGCGTGTTCTGCAAGCTCATGAGCGAACTCGATTACTCACATGAGGAGCTTATAGTGGAGCTTCTCGAACAGGCTGTGGACAACGCAGACAGAAACTATTGATATATAAATAAGGAGACTGCTTTGAAAAAAAATGTTATGATATCTCTTACGAGTATTCAATGGCAGGACGACGAAAGAAGTGAGACAGAGCTTCTCACAAAGGCTTACTTCACCCGTAAGGACGGCTGGGATATAATCTCCTATGAGGACACCTCGGCTACGGGATTTGAGGGCTCCGTCACCACAATAAAAGTGGACGACAGCAAAAACGCCTCCATCACCAGAGAGGGTACGGCGAATTCCGTGCTTTCCCTCGAGATAGGACGCAAGCACTTCTGTCAGTACGGTACTCCCTACGGAAATCTGCAGATAGGCGTTTATACTCACGCTATCGAGAATACTATCGCAGAAAACGGAAGGCTTTACCTTAAATATACTCTTGATCTCAATTCCTCGTATCTTTCGGATAACGAGATAATAATGACAGTACAGGCTCAGAACTGAGCCCGAAAGAAAGGATAGATACAATGTCAGACCTTATCAATTCCGCGTCGCTCCGATTACGCGAGATAATCATGGACGCTCTCGGAGTTCTTGTGGCTGAGGAGGCTATACCTGCTGTTCCTCTCCCGACTTTCAACATCGAGATACCTGCGGACAAATCCCACGGCGATTTCGCCGCAAACACAGCTATGGTCTGTGCAAAGGCCCTGAAAATGCCGCCGAGAAAGATAGCGGAGCTCATATGCGAAAAGCTCTTCCTCGAGGGTACCATATTCGAGAGAGCCGAAGTGGCAGGTCCGGGCTTCCTCAATTTCTTCCTCAGCAGGAAGTGGTTCTCGGACGTTGTGGAGAACGTTCTCGAAGAGGGTGAAAACTACGGAAAAACAGACCTCGGCAAGGGCAAGAGAGTTCTCGTTGAGTTCGTTTCCGCAAACCCAACAGGTCCAATGCACATAGGAAACGCAAGAGGCGGCGCTATCGGAGACTGTCTCGCCAGCGTCCTCCAGTGGGCAGGCTATCACGCAGAGCGCGAGTTCTACGTAAACGACGCAGGAAACCAGATAGAAAAGTTCGGCAAGTCCCTTGAACTCAGATACCTTCAGCTCTGCTCCGATAAGGGTCAGGAGCTCATTGCAAAGTACAAGGACGATAACGAGCAGCTCTGCTCGGAGATATACTCACAGAGCGGAGAAGGCGGCGCTTTCGAGATGCCCGAGGACGTTTACCTCGGAACAGACATCATCGAGCACGCAAAGAACTTCTACGACATCAACGGCAGGGCTATGGAGAGCGTTTCCGAAACAGAGCGCAGAAAAGCTCTCGTTGACTATGCCCTTCCTATAAATATAGCAGGTCTCGAACGCGACCTCAAAAAGTACCGTATCGTGTACGACAACTGGTTCCGCGAGAGCACAGTCCACGAAAAGAATGAGACCAAGCTGGTCGTAGACAAGCTCATGGAGGCAGGAAAGGCTTACGAGCAGGACGGAGCTGTATGGTTCAGGGCTACGGAATACGGTCTCGACAAGGACTTCGTACTCAGGAGAAGCAACGGACTCTATACTTATATAGTGCCCGATATCGCCTACCATTACAACAAGCTCGTTACCCGTAACTTTGACAAGGCCATCAACGTCCTCGGCGCAGACCACCACGGCTACGTTCCGAGACTTAAAGCTGCTCTCAACGCTCTCGGAGTTGACGAGACAAAGCTCGATGTAGTTCTCATGCAGATGGTAATGCTTGTCCGCAACGGCGAAGTCGTAAAGCTCTCGAAGAGAAGCGGCAAGGCTATAACCCTTGTAACTCTCCTCGATGAGATACCAATAGACGCAGCACGTTTCTTCTTCAATCTCCGCGAAGCAAATTCGCAGTTTGAATTCGACCTCGACCTCGCAATTGAGAAGTCGTCGCAGAACCCCGTTTACTATGTTCAGTACGCCCACGCAAGAATTTGCAGCCTCCTGAGAAACCTCAGTGAAGAGGGCGTTGAGATACCGCAGTCCGCCGACCTTGATCTCCTCGACAATCCCCGTGAGATTGAGCTTATCCGCCACCTCGCTTCTCTCCCGGGAGAGATAGACCTTGCGGCCAAGAGCTATGATCCTTCAAAGATCACGAAGTACTCGGTAGACCTTGCAACGCTGTTCCATCGCTTCTACGACGCCTGCAGCGTAAAGAACGCTGAGACAAAGGAGCTTATGAACGCACGTATCCTCCTCTGTGTGGCAGTCCGTCAGACGCTGAGGAATGCATTGGAGATACTGAATATCGACCGTCCCGAGAAAATGTAAAAATTACATTCGGAGACAGAAAAATTACAATTCGGTTACAAAAAATTCAGCCTCATTGGTGAATTTCAACAAAATCAAGCATATTTATTAGTCAAGTTTGTGAGCCTTCGGACGAGAGTTAACAGTTTGTTAACAAATTGCAGCTCAAAATGTGTTACAATTTGTAATATGTTGAGGAGACACACTCCTTTCCATACTCCTGAAGGTCCGCTCAAAATAAGATCTTATTAAGAGAAAGGATGTCTATCATGTCCAACAGATTATTTCAGGGTTTAGTTCATCAGATGCGTGATTCTATCGACGCTACAATCGGCGTTGTAGACGAGACTGCAACTATCATCGCTTGCAGCGATCTTTCACGTGTTGGTACAACAAATGAGTTCGTATCACTCGATCTCAGCGATTCACACGATATTTTCATCCGCGACGGCTTCACCTACAAGCCCTTCGGCTCAAGAGTAAAGCCCGATTATGCGGTATTCGTAGAGGGCGTTGACGACGCTGCTGCAAAGTATGCAAGCATCCTCGCTATCGCACTTTCAAATATCAAGCAGTACTACGACGAAAAGTACGACAGGAACAACTTCATAAAGAATGTCATTCTCGACAACGTTCTCCCCGGCGATATCGTTATCAAGGCAAGAGAGCTCCACTTCAATGCCGAGATCAGCCGTGCCGTGTTCCTTATCAGGATCATCTCCGCTAACGACATTTCCGCTTATGACGTTATCCAGAACCTCTTCCCTGACAAGAACAAGGATTTCGTCTTCAATATCACAGAGACAGATATCGTTCTCGTCAAGGAGCTCAAGAGCACTGTGGATTCAAAGGATCTCGAAAAGCTCGCACGTTCTATCGCAGATACTCTCAGCAGTGAGTTCTATACAAGAGTCAACGTTGGTATCGGTACAGCCGTTGTCGGCGTAAAGGAGCTCGCACGTTCATTCAAGGAAGCTCAGATGGCTCTCGAGGTCGGCAAGGTATTCGATACCGACAAGGTGATCGTAAGCTACGATAACCTCGGTATCGCACGTCTTATCTACCACCTCCCCACAACTCTCTGCGAGACTTTCCTCCATGAGGTATTCAAGGTAGGCAGCATCGAGTCCCTCGATCACGAAACGCTCTTTACTATCCAGAAGTTCTTTGAAAACAACCTCAACGTTTCAGAAACATCAAGAAAACTCTTCGTACACAGAAATACACTTGTATACAGACTCGAAAAGATCAAAAAGCTTACAGGTCTTGATCTCCGTGAGTTCGATCACGCTATCATCTTCAAGATCGCCCTCATGGTAAAGAAGTACCTGTCTGCTAATCCTGTAAAGTTCTGATAAAAGCCTCTGAGGCATATATGGAACTTCGGGCGGCTCTGTCCGCCCTTTTCACAGATTAAGGTAGGTGTGACCCATTGGTAGAACTTAAAAACGTATCCGTGACCTACTCCAGCGGTGTTGACGCTCTCAACAACGTCAGCCTCAAGATAAACGACGGCGATTTCGCTTTCGTTGTAGGTTCATCAGGTGCGGGCAAAAGTACTATGATAAAGCTTCTGCTCAAGGAAATAGACGCTACGAGCGGTGTTGTCACCGTAAACGGCTACAACCTGAACAAGCTGAAGAAAAGAAAGATACCTGAATTCCGCCGTACACTCGGCTTTGTATTTCAGGATTTCAGACTGATCCCGTCAATGACAGTATACGAGAACATCGCATTCGTTCTCAGGGTCATCGACGCTCCGATCAAATACATCAGAAAGAGAGTCCCTTACGTTATAAGTCTCGTAGGGCTCCATGCTAAAACGAACTCTTACCCCGACGAGCTTTCGGGCGGCGAAAAACAGCGTGTCGCTATTGCAAGAGCGCTGGTAAACGACCCTCAGCTCATCATCGCTGACGAGCCTACGGGAAATATAGACCCCGAGCTCTCATACGAGATCGTCGAACTCCTCAAGGGCATAAACGATCAGGGTACTACTATTCTCATGGTAACTCATGAGCACGATCTTGTAAGACACTTCGGCGGACGTATAATCAATATCACCGAGGGCGAGATCGTTTTCGACGAGGTCATCACAGGTACAGGCGACGAGCTCCTTGCAGATATGAGCGCTGAAATGCCTGCCGAAGCTATGGCGGCTGCCGTAAGCGAAGCCGAGCATATCAACGATAATGTCCGCGAGGATATCAATACCGAGGACAATATCGAGCTCCCCATAGAGAATATGACCGCAGACGATATCATTTCCGCTATAGGCGGAGTTCCCGAGCCTGAAAAGCCCGAAAAGGAATTCATGAAGCCCGTAAAGGAAAACATCGACGTGGAGATCACACAGGAGCTCCCGAAGATACCCGAGGGCGAATCACCTGAGGAGATACTTGCCAAACTCTCCGATAAAACGGAAGGAGGTAAGGTATGAAGCTCAGTGGTTTAAGATACCTCGCCGATCAGGGCGTGGAAAACATATGGAAGAATAAAATGATGGCTTTCGCTACATTCTGCGTACTGCTCATCTCCCTTCTTCTCGTTGGAATCGCAGGCCTTTTCTATATAAACCTCAATTCCATGATAAAGGGTCTCGGAAGTCAGAACGAAGTCGTTGTCATAATGGACCAGGGCACTACCGATGAACAGAATACCGCCGCAGAGGAAGCCATAAAGGCTATCCCCAATGTGGCTACCATCAAGTTCGTGTCAAAGGAAGAGGCTCTCGAAAGACAGAAGGCAAGCCTTCCTAATGCTGAGGTCATCTTCAACGATTACATCGGCGATGACGCAAGCTTTATGCCTGACGGCTTCAGCGTGACCGTCAAGAACAACGACAAGATCACAGAGACTATCGAACAGATAAATGCGCTCGAGAATATACAGAGCGCTTCCGCTTCACCGCAGGTGGCTGAGTTCCTCAGAGAGCTCAGAAAGGTGGTCTCTCTTATCGCAGGCGCTGTAATACTGGCGCTGGCGGTAGTTGCAATGATAATCATCTCCAATACCACAAAGGCAAGCGTTTTTGCCCGCCGTGAGGAGATACAGATAATGAAGTATGTCGGCGCTACAAATGCATTTATCCGTATGCCGTTCTTCGTAGAAGGTATGGTAACGGGCTTCTTCGCAGGCGCAGGCGCTTACTTCATCACATGGGCGATCTACCGCTCGGCTTATAATATGCTGACAGAGCAGGGTATGCTTATGAAGACCTTCGGTATAGGAAGTCTTATCCCATTCGACAAGATAAGACTCTATATAGTCATCGGCTACCTCGTATCGGGCGCCCTCATAGGCGCTGTGGGAAGCGTTATAAGTACAAGAAAGCATATCGACGTATGATATGGATGTCCGAACGAATAATATGAAATCTTTTTATGAAAGGAGTGTGCTGTCAGTCCGTACCTCTTTGCTTCATCAGGTCTGACACGCAGCTTGATTATGAAAAAACTCAGTATATTCAAAAAGGGAGTATCCTTTGTTATCTCATCTGCTTTATCCGTATCCCTTCTTGCAGCTTATCCGTCAATGCAGGGCAGAAACGAAAAAAAGGCTTCTGCGCTGACTATCGCGGAAATGCAGGAGGAAATAAACAATAACAAGGCAAAGATAGCCGAGCTCCAGGGACAGCTTGATGCCCTCGAGGGCAATAAGGCTGAGGAGCAGCAGTATCAGGCTATCCTTATGGATCAGATCGACAAGATACATGAGAACATCAATCTCCTCAATCAGGAGATCGACAGTATCAACGCCGATATCGACACAGCTAAGTTCAACATCGAAATGCTGGAAAACTCTATCGCAAATCAGGAGGAGGAGATCAACCATAACGTTGAGATCTTCAAGCAGCGCCTCTGCAATATGTACATCTCGGGCAACGAAAACCTTGCTTCCGTAGTTGTAGGTACCTCCAGCTTCTACGATATGATATCGAGAGTTGAAATGGTAAACCGCATCGCTTCATATGACGAGCAGCTCATAAACGATATCCTCGCTGATATCGACGAAATGGAGCAGTCCAAGAAGAACCAGGAATCCGAAAAGCTCACCCTCCAGATGAAAATGGAAGAGCAGGAAAAGCGTAAGGAAGAGAAAAAAGCTGAAATGGAAGTCCTCAATGAGCAGATGTTGAAGACTCAGGCTGAGATCGACCGTATCGCTGCCGAACAGCAGAGGATAAGAGACAATCAGGACGAGCTCGCAGCAATAGACGCGGAATTCGACGCTCAGATACAGGCTGAGATCGCACGTCAGGCTGCTGAGGCAGAAAGACGCTATCAGGAAGAACAGGCTCGCCTTGCAGCTCAGAGAGCTCAGGCTATCCAGAACTATGATTACTCAAACCAGCCTTCATATGTACCCGTTTCTGCTGGAGCTTCGGGCTTTGCATGGCCCGCACCCGGATTCAGCTACATCTCCAGCTATTACGGTTCGAGATGGGGGGGCTTCCACGGCGGTATCGACGTCGGTGACGCAGGTATCCACGGCGGCGCGGCAGTTGCTTCAAGATCCGGAACCGTTATTACGGTATATAATTCCTGTCCGTGCGACTACGCTAAGGACGGCTATTGTCCCTGCGGCGGCTGTGGGAACTACGGCAACCACGTTATCATATCACACGACGGTACATACTCCACTGTTTATGCACATCTTCAGAGTGCCTGCGTTTCAGTAGGCCAGTACGTTGAACAGGGCACTGTTATAGGTTATATAGGTACAACAGGCTGGTCAACAGGTCCTCACCTCCACTTCGAGGTGCGTGTAGGCGGCTCACGCGTAGACCCTATGGGTTATGTAAGTCCGTATTGATAACGGGCTCCTGCGTATAAACAATAACATACCACAAATAAGGGCAGTTCAAGCAACTGCCCGAATTTTTGTCAGAAAGCGATGATAATATGAACAGAAAAATCAGTCTCGGTCTTGCTTTGAGCCTTATAGCTATCGCTTCTGCGGTAACGTTCATACTTACCTCCTTTTTCTCGCTCCAGAGCTTCAACAAGACGGTAGTGGACGTAAACGAAAAGGGCAAGAAGTACAACTCGCTGCAAACTCTCGATTCGTATGTCCGCGAGAACTACCTCGGCGACATCGACGAGAACAAGCTCAGCGACGGCATTTTAAAGGGCTATATCTCGGGACTTGACGATAAATACTCCAAATTTCTCACAGAGGAGGAGTACCTTGCGGAGCAGAACGAGGATCAGGGACAGCTCATAGGTCTCGGACTTACTCTCAGCGAGGACGAAAGCGGTTATATCCGCATTGCCGAGATCATGAAGGACTCCCCTGTTGCTGACGCAGGTATCAGGGCGGGCGATATCATTACCCTTATCGACGGCGTCAGCGTCCTTTCTGAGGGATTTGACGAGTCCGTCGAGGCTCTGCGCGGTACCGAAGGCTCGGAGATAAGGCTGACTGTCCGCCGCGGAGGTATCGACAAGGACTACACTTTCTCCCGCCGCTCGATCGAAGTTGAATCCGTAACAGGTGAAATGCTGGACGAGTATGTGGGATATATCAAGGTCAAGAGCTTCAAGAAGAATACTCCGCAGAAGTTCGTTGACACTCTCGAAAGGCTTACCTCAAACGGTGCAAAATCGCTTATCTTCGATGTCCGCGACAACGCAGGAGGAAGTATCGAAGTCCTCTCTGACTGTGTGGATCCGCTGCTGCCCGAGGGAGTTATCGCTACTGCCGAGTACAAGGACGGTCACAGCGAGACACTCATTTACTCCGACGAGAACAAGCTCGAAATACCTATGGTCGTGCTGGTAAACAAGAACACTGCAAGCGCTGCGGAGCTGTTTGCGGCTTCTCTCCGTGATTTTTCGGACGCAGTCCTCATAGGCGAAAACACCTACGGCAAGGGCGTTATGCAGAAGACCACCGAGTTCAGCAAAAACGGAGCTGTGGTCCTCACAGTTGCAAAGTATCAGACCGCTGTGTCAAAATGCTACGACGGTATCGGTCTTGCACCTGATTTCTCTATCGCAAACGAGACCGAGGAACAGGACGATCAGTACTATAAGGCTGTGGAGATAGCGCATAATCTGATACAGTGAGCATATATGCAGGGAACGCCGCCCTCGGCGTTCCGATATTATTATACCACCCGGGGCGGATCTTATCCGCCCTTATTATTTGCAGCGACGCCTTCTGTAAGAGGGAAAAATGATACGCTCTCTATAAGAGGGTCGAAATCAGCACTTTTTAAACGGAAAACCGTTTAATATCGCAAAAGATATACCTCAGGTGGACTTTTTGCAGCAAGTTTTATCATTGGGACAGGCGAGCGGAACTCGCCCCTACAGGCTAATGGCTAAGGGCTAAAGGCTAAAGGCTAAGGGCTTAAATTCCGCCCTTGACTTTTTCGGCGCGATATAGTATAATAATATGTAATGCTATTTATTATTAAATATTAAGGAGTGCATTGATATGGCTACAAAGAAGATGTCCAGAGAAAGCTACGAAAAGCTCGTCGCTGAGCTCGATGACCTCAAGATCAATAAACGTAAGGAAGTTGCTGAAAGACTTAAGGTCGCTCGTTCATACGGAGACCTTTCGGAAAACGCTGAGTACGACGAAGCTAAAAACGAACAGGCAATCCTCGAGGCTCACATCCAGGAACTTCAGTACACTATCGACAACGCTGAGATCGTTGACGACGAAGCTATTTCCGTCGACGAGATCGGTATGAGCTCCAAGATCACTATAAAAAGACTTGATACAGGCAAGGTCGAGACCTTTACTATCGTCGGTACAAACCACGCTAACGTAAGAGAAGGCCTTATCTCGGACGAGTCACCTATCGGCAAGGCTGCTATGAAGAAAAGAGTCGGCGATACATTCATCGTTGAAGCTCCCGCAGGCGAGCTGAAGTTCGAGGTCATTGAGATCTCAAAGTAATCGAAAGGATATCAGAAATGAGCGAAAATCAGGTAAACAGCCCTGTTCAGGCAGAAGAAGAGCCCGTTCAGGATATAAATATACTCAAGAAGGACCGTCTTGACAAGCTTGCAGATCTCCGCGAGCTGGGTCACGACCCGTTCACTATCACAAAGTTCGACGTTACAGGTCACGCTGCCGACTACAAGAAGGAGTATGAGGCAAAAGAGGCAGAGATTCTCGCTGCTGTCGGCGACGACGAGGAGAAGAAGGCTGCCGAGCTGGAAAAGCTCAACGAGAATATCATCCGTATCGCAGGCCGTATCATGAGCTGGAGAGATATGGGCAAGGCTAACTTCATCGACGTCCGCGACGCTTCCGACCGTATACAGGTTTACGTCCGCTCAAACGACGTCGGCGCAGACCTCTTCAAGGAGTTCAAGAAAAAGTGGGATATCGGCGATATCATCGGCGTCGAGGGCTATGTTTTCAGAACTAAGAAGGGTGAGATATCTATCCACGCCAAGAGCATTACCCTCCTCACAAAGTCCCTCCTTCCCCTGCCCGAAAAGTGGCACGGTCTCAAGGATACTGACACAAGATACCGTCAGCGCTACCTTGACCTCGTTATCAATCCCGACGTCAAGGATACTTTCGTAAAGCGCTCAAGGATAATCGCTTCTATCAGACGCTACCTCGATAACCAGGGCTTCATGGAGGTAGAAACTCCTATGCTGGTATCAAACGCAGGCGGCGCTGCTGCAAGACCGTTTGAAACTCACTACAATGCACTCGATGAGGACGTAAAGCTCCGTATCAGCCTTGAGCTCTACCTCAAGAGACTTATCGTCGGCGGACTTGAAAGAGTTTACGAAATAGGAAGAGTTTTCCGCAACGAGGGCGTTGACACCCGTCATAACCCCGAGTTCACCCTTATGGAGCTCTATCAGGCTTATACAGACTACTACGGAATGATGGACCTTACCGAGAATATGTTCCGTCACGTTGCTCAGGAAGTATGCGGTACTACCTGCGTACCTTACGGCGAGCACATGATAGACCTCGGCAAGCCTTTCGAGCGCCTTACTATGATCGACGCTGTCAAGAAGTATTCGGGCGTTGACTTCAATGAGATAAAGACTCTCGAGGAAGCACGTAAGATAGCTGACGAAAAGGGCGTAGAGTACGAGAGCCGCCACAAGCGCGGTGATATCCTCAACCTCTTCTTCGAGGCTTTCGTTGAGGAACACCTCATTCAGCCTACATTCATTATGGATCACCCGATAGAGATTTCTCCTCTTACAAAGAAAAAGCCCGACGCTCCCGAGTATGTTGAGCGTTTCGAGCTCTTCATCACAGGAAGGGAAATGTGCAACGCTTACTCCGAGCTGAACGATCCTATCGACCAGCGCGAGCGCTTCAAGGCACAGGAAGAAGCTCTCAGTCAGGGTGACGAAGAAGCAAACCGCACAGATGAGGACTTCCTCAATGCTCTCGAAATCGGTATGCCTCCTACGGGCGGTATCGGCTACGGTATCGACCGTCTGGTAATGCTTCTCACAAACAGCTCTTCTATCAGAGACGTTCTTCTCTTCCCGACTCTCAAGAGCCTTAACCAGTGAATAACAAACCATTCGGGCGGCTGACTGCCGCCCGTTATCATTAAGGATATATTATGAGTAATAAAGATACTAAAAGACCTGACGATAACGATGAAAAGCTCGATATCAATACAAGTCTGCTGAAAAGCAGAAAGGATATCAAAAAGCAGCGCGAGGAGGAAACTGCCCGTCAGCAGCTTGAAGTCGAGCAAAGAAAAGCTCAGCTCGAAAAGAAACGTCAGGAAGCCTACGATAAAAAGATACACGATGAGAAGATCGAGCTAATGCGTATGAAACAGGGCATTATCGAGGAGGAAGAAGCTACTATCCACGAAGAAAAGGAAGAGGAGATAAAGCTCACTTTCGGTAAAAAGATAAGCAACTTCTTCTACCATAACAAGTGGTGGCTTGGTCTCGGAACGTTTTTCGCTGTCATGATGACCTTTCTCATTGTCGATCTGATAAAAACTCCCCGTCCTGACTCGGCTATCCTCATGCTATGCGAAAATAACGATGTGGGACTTGCCACTAATATAGATGAGTACTTCACACAGTTCGGTGATGACTGCAACGGCAACGGCAAGATTCTCGTATCTGTGTACTATATCCCCTATTCCACTGACGAGTACAGGAACTACAATAACGGAGTAACAGGAAAGATCTCCGCTATGCTCGGCGGTACGGAACAGGTCATTATAATAGGCAACGATCTCACTGTCAAGGACCTTATGGTCCCGAAGGACGACCTTGTTGACCTCAGTACGCTCTATCCCGACGATCCTCATGTAAAGGACTATTTCTACTACCTCAAGGACACAAATTTCGCAGAGGAGCTCGGTATCGATCCCGAAAGCGTAACAGCTGATATGTTCCTCGCCATACGCAATCCCGTTAATCCCATAAACGGCGTGAACGAGAAATTACAGAAGACATACGACAAGGACTTCCCGTTGTTTGACAGGATAATAAAGTCTTTGTCAGAGGTAAAATAAAAACAAAGCAGCAAGGTGTGCAACCTTGCTGCTTTGTTTGTAATAATACCGTAAAAACGCCCATCGGGCGCCCCTGCAAAACCTATGGCTAAAATACAAGATATTCAATGACCGAGTTCGACATGAGAAAGCCCTTTGGCGTGAGCCATATGCGCTCACCGTCACTTTCGGCGTAGCCGTCACTGATAAGCGGCGGCAGCTTCCTTTCGATGTCCGCTCTGTGCTCACCCGTATCGCTCAGCCGCAGTCCCTCTTTCAGCCTGAGACGTAGCATTGCGAACTCCTCAAAGCCACAGGGGCTTTCGTCCGTAACTGTGACCTGCTGCGTCTCGCTGCTGATAAATCCCGTAATATCGCGCTCCACGGCGAAACGCCTGCCGTTGTGACAGGAGTGCGCCGCAGGACCTATGCCGAGGTAGTCACCGCATTTCCAGTAGCGGCAGTTGTGGCGGCTCTCATAGCCCTTCTTTGCAAAATTCGACACCTCGTACTGCATAAAGCCGCGCTCCTCAAGAAGCCGTACCATTTCGAGATAAAGCTCCGCCGTACCGTCCTCGTCGGGAAGCCTGCGCTTTATATCGTCGCAGTCAAAAGGCGTACCCTCCTCGGTCTTGAGAATGTACGCCGAAATATGCTGTATTGGCAAATCTGCCAGCTTTTCCGCGGAATACCGCAGACTTTCGATATCCTGTCCCGGCAGGGCTATCATCAGGTCACAGGAGATATTGTCAAAGCCTGCACTCTGCGCGTCAAGAACTGCCTGCACTGCCCTTTCGGAGCTGTGGACCCGCCCCAGTATTTTCAGCTCACTGTCTATCATGGACTGAACGCCTATGGAAAGGCGGTTTATGCCTGTATTCCGGAGCTCCGAAAGCTTTTCCGAGCTGAGAGTACACGGGTTGGCTTCGATAGTTATCTCGGCCTGACTGTCAAGGGTGAAGCTTCTCCTTATCACGCCGAGTATGTCGCCTATCTGCTTTGAAGTCAGCAGCGACGGCGTACCGCCGCCGAAATAGACCGTATCTACCATGCGGTCAGGCTCCGAGTAATGCCTTATATTGCGTAAAACTGCGGCTGTATAGTCCACGGCCGCCTGTTTTGTCCACTTTACCGAGTAAAAATCGCAGTAACCGCACTTTCTTCCGCAGAAAGGCACATGAACGTAAATACCAAGGTCTCTCATTTGTATGCGTCAAGCCGGATGGACTGCACCATCCTGAAGCAGAATGCGTTCACTATCTTCGGTATCACGAACATCAGAGCGATTATCCCGATAACTATAGGCACTTCATGAGTATACATCCATACGTTGTCAAGACCGTGGAGATATACGTATATTATAAACGCAAATCCCACCAGATAGAGGACAGCTTCAAATATGGTTGCACCCTTGCCGTTCACGCAGAGCTTTCCGCACTTCGGGCAGGGCTTGCCCTTTGATTTCATAGTTCCCGATACTGCCTTTTTTATTGGAGTAAAGGTCTTTTCGCCGCAATGCGGACAGGTATATATGCTCATCGTCATTCATTTCCTTTCACTGTTTCAGCTTCAGCCTCAATGGGCTCGAGCTCCTTTGCAAGCCTTGCCACAGGCGCATTCCCCGCAAGCTTCGGAGTAAGTCCCAGGCGCTTCTTCTTTGAAGCCTTTCTGCGGTGGCGGAAGATACTGAGGAAGTCCTCGGGGTGAAGCACCGCCAGCGTGAGGAGCATTATCCCCAGAGCCGCAAAAAGCATTCTGAAGTTATCATGCACAACCAGTCCGAATATGAGCAGGACTATCGCGGTCACGCAGAAGCTTGTACGTGACTTCTCCCGAAGCCTTATCCTGACTGCGCGGAACAGCCGTCCTGCACCCGAATTCTTCGGCAGAAAGTATTCAGTGACCACTGTGATTACGCTTAAAAGAAATATTGCCGCAAGTATTCCGAGAATGATGTAGTTTATCATAAGACCTCCGTTATCAGCTGTCAAGCTTGAGAACGCTCATGAACGCCTCCTGCGGGACCTCTACGGTACCGAGCTGGCGCATACGCTTCTTGCCTTCCTTCTGCTTTTCGAGCAGCTTCTTCTTTCGGGTTATATCACCGCCGTAGCACTTTGCAAGTACGTCCTTACGCATTGCCTTAACGGTCTCACGTGCGATTATCTTTCCGCCTATGGCTGCCTGTATCGGCACCTCGAAGAGCTGACGCGGAATGTTATCCTTGAGCTTTTCCGCTATCTTGCGTGCTCTTGCATAGGCTTTGTCAGTATGGATTATGAAGCTCAGAGCGTCAACGACTTCGCCGTTGAGGAGTATATCAAGCTTGACGAGCTTGCTGGGAACATAGCCCATCATTTCGTAATCAAAGGACGCATAGCCCTTTGTACGGGATTTCAGCACGTCAAAGAAGTCGTATACTATCTCGTTCAGCGGAAGCTCGTAATGAAGCTCAACACGGGTATCGTCGAGATACTTCATATCCTTGAAAACGCCGCGCCTGTCCTGACAGAGCTCCATGATATTGCCGACATAGTCCGAGGGCGAAAGAATGCTCGCTTTGACCATAGGCTCCTCGGCAGTCTGAATGAGGGCAGGGTCGGGGTAGTTGGTAGGATTGTCGATATACTGCACTTCGCCGTTGGTCATAGTGACCTTGTATATGACCGAGGGAGCAGTTGTGATAAGATCGAGGTTGTATTCGCGCTCCAGTCTCTCCTGTATTATCTCCATGTGGAGAAGTCCGAGAAAGCCGCAGCGGAAACCGAATCCGAGAGCTATAGATGTCTCGGGCTCGAATGAGAGCGAAGCGTCATTGAGCTGGAGCTTTTCCAGTGCGTCGCGGAGATCGCCGTATTTAGCTCCGTCGGCAGGGTATATACCCGAGAATACCATTGGATTTACCTTGCGGTAGCCGGGGAGCGGCTCATCACAGGGGCATTCGTCGTTTGTTACCGTATCGCCCACGCGAGTATCGCCTATGCTCTTGATAGAAGCTGCAATATAGCCAACTTCTCCTGCTTCAAGGCTGCCGCTGTTCACAAGGTTCGATGCGTCCATAAAGCCTGCCTCAACTACATTGAAAACAGCTCCCGTAGCCATGAGGCGGATATTGTCGCCGACCTTTACTCTTCCCTCTTTTACGCGGACATAGATGATAACGCCCTTGTATGAGTCGTAATAGCTGTCGAAAATAAGAGCTTTCAGTGGCTTTTCGGGATCACCCTGAGGTGCAGGGATATCAGTGACGATCTTTTCGAGGACTGCCTCGATATTAGTGCCCATTTTAGCCGAAATACGGGGAGCGTCCATTGCAGGTATGCCTATTACGTTCTCCACCTCGCTGCAAACTCTCTCAGGGTCTGCCGATGGGAGATCTATCTTGTTCACAACAGGAACCACCTCAAGGTCATGCTCGATGGCGAGGTAGGTGTTTGCAAGGGTCTGAGCCTCGATTCCCTGCGAAGCGTCAACTACAAGTATAGCTCCCTCGCAGGCTGCAAGTGAACGGGATACCTCATAGTTGAAGTCAACGTGACCCGGAGTGTCTATGAGGTTGAAGATATAGTCCTCACCGTCCTGTGCCGTATACTTCAGGCGGACTGCACGGGCTTTTATGGTTATTCCTCTCTCTCGCTCGATGTCCATATTGTCAAGGAGCTGATCCTCCATGTCACGGATAGCGACTGTTTCGGTCTTTTCAAGGATACGGTCGGCAAGTGTGGACTTGCCGTGATCTATATGCGCTATGATACAAAAGTTTCTGATCTTATCGTTAGCCAAAGTTTTACCTCTTTTCAAAACATATTTACTCAGTATAATTATATCAGAAAGTCCGTTGTTTGTAAAGAGGTTTCTTCACGGAAAAGGCAAGGGCATATGAACTCTGCCGCAAAAAAACACGGTACAGTCTCCTGTACCGTGCCTTAGTGTTATTCAGTTTTTCTCTCAGCCGTTAGGATCGAGAGTTGCTATCTTTTTGAGAAGATAGAGCTGTATGCGGAGAGCGTCGTTTGATGTAAGTCCCTTTGTACTTGTATCAACGTCTGCATTCTCCTTGCCCTGTACCGTGATAGCCTTTGCGTCTGTACCGCCTACGCCGTACTTGTTAGGATTTGCAAGACTCTGCATGATGAGAACTGCGTCCGCCATATCTACACTGCCGTCGCAGTTTGCGTCGCCCCATGCTGTTGAGTTATCGGAATTGTTTCCAATCTCAGTAGTCTCAACGTCCGATTTCTTTTCTATCGTTATCTCATACGCTATCTTGACATTTGTTATAATCGAAAGTCTATTCAGGTTAGTAAGTCTCGGAACAAACATTACTGTATACTTGCCTTCAGGAAGATCAGAAATATCGGAGTTTTCTGAAATAACCTTGCCGTCCTTGCCAACTATATAGCACGTTTTGTTGAAACTTCCCTGATCTGAGATCTCTGAAAGGAATGTTTCGTCGAAGGTTTTACTTCCTGCCTTGAAGCTGATACCGCTAAGATCAAGGGAAGCCCCCTGTGTATATACTGTCTTTGTAGGATATGTCTCAACCTTATCGAATGAGTACACGCTTGTATTCTGACCGCTCAGTCCTGTCAGTACAAGATCAGGAGTCTGAGGAATCCATGTAGTAGTTGTCACTGAAGGATCAGGTGCAGTTGTTGTGGTTGTAGTTGTTGTTGAAGTAGTAGTTGTTGTTGAAGATGAAGTTGTTGTAGTAGCTGCGGAAGTAGTAGTTGTTGTTGTAGCTGATGTTGTGGTAGTTGTGGTCTTGGGGGTAGGATTCGTATTGCCCGAATAGTAATCGGAAAGCGAGATACCGTTGCCCGACTGACCCAGCGGGATAGAGTGGTCAAGTCCGATGAACTTGCCGCCGTCTGTCTGCCAGAGAGCTTCCTTTACGAAAGCGTACTTTTCCTCGTCCCACTTGCCAAAATCGTCGTATACAAGTCCGCCTGTATCGCCCGAATTCTCATTGAAGCACCAGAAAGTATGGTGGATATGCTTGTCGATCATATAGTCGCGGAGCTCCTGCATCCAGTGCTTGTTCTCGCCTGTCGGATCGTGCTCCTTGTCGATGAAGCCGCCCCACTCGCCCATGAGGAGAGGATACTGCTGCTCCTCGATAAGGTAAGCCCATGTATCGTACCAGTAGTCGTCAAGGAGCGACTGACGGTCGAAGGTCTTGGAATCGTCGTCCATGTAGAACCACTTCTGTGACCATACCAGCGGACCGTAATCATGAGGTGAATAAACTATCTGCTTCTTGTACTCGCCGATATCAACGGGGTGATCCTTTACGCCGCGGAGATTTCCGCCCCACCATGCGCCGAAAATCTTTGACGGCTCGTCATAGTGAGCATAGTCAACGGCAGGAGTTGTCCAGTCTGCGCCCTTTTCAAAGTCAGGGTAGCACTCGATGCCCTCAATCATGATAAGCAGGTTCGGGTTGTGCTTGAGACAAGCCATTGCGCCCTTTTCTGCTGCATACTTCCAGTTGTTCTTGTCCTTCGAGTCGTCCCACTTGGCAAAGGTACCCTCCTCGGGCTTGCCGTGAGGCTCGTTCTTGAGGTCGATAGCGATGATAGTATCGTCGTCCTTGTAGTACTCTGTGAACCACTCCAGAGCCTCGAGCCAGTCGTCCTCTGAGAAGTTCTCATCGTACCAGAGAGGCTTCTGATGTCCCATGGAAGCTGATGTGGCACTGTGTATGTCGATCATGATCTTCATACCGTTTTCCTTGCACCACTCTACAGCCTTGTTCCAGATGTCGAAGCTGTACATGAGAGTGTACTGACCTTCGCCGCTTACTCCGCCCTCAACAGTAAGTTCGGGGTTCTCATAAGCATTGACCATCATGTTTACTTCACCGACGCCCGAGCCCTTGTCAGAGCCCTTGTTCTTCCACTGGAGAATGATCTGTGTGGACATAGGCACACGGAGAAGGTTGAAGCCGTGGTCTGCGATCTGATTGAGCATACTATGCATATTCTTCGACCATACGCCGTCGAATACCTGACGTCCTGCGTTGTAGCCGAACCAGTTTACACCTGTCAGCCAGACCTCTTTGCCGTCTTTGTCCACGATCTGTGCCTTATCGTTGACATGGAGCCAGTCGTCGCCGCTTGTGTCGGCAGCGAGCGCCTTCTTTACAGTTTTTTCCTCAGTCATACCGTTGTTCAGTGTGGGAACAAGCATGACCGTCGCTGCCATACCTGCCAGCAGCCTTGTTAAAATATGTTTTGCCATGTTAAAATCCCTCTCTTTTAACAAAAATATTGGTACTATCATTATAACGCCTTTTTTCGGAAATGTCAACGCTGTTGGAAGATTTCAGCAATAAATTATACATTTTACCAAGATGTTCAGCTGAGGAGCTCTTCACGCATAGCTTTGAGCAGTTTCTTCTCACGGCGCGATACCTGTACCTGCGTCATTCCCAGCACCGCCGCTGTCTTTGACTGGGTAAGCCCCCTGAAATAGCGAAGTTTCAGCAATGCACGGTCTTTTTCGTCAAGCTCTGCCATTATCTGCCGCAGGGCAAGGAGGTCGGTTATGCTCTCGTCGGGAGCTTCCACAGGGATATCCGTCTGTCCTTCATCATCGTCGCCAGAGGTGAGGGATATCACAGGCTGACTCACGCAGAGTGCTTCGGAAACGGCAGCTTCGCTCTCGCCCGAAAGCGCTGCAAGTTCTGCAACTGTCGGCTCTCTCATCTCACGCTGCCTGAATTCCTCGCACAAGCGCTGCAAACGGAGTGAGAGCTCCTTTAAGCTGCGGCTGACGCGGACCGAGCCGCCGTCACGGAAAAGGCGCTTTATCTCGCCGAGTATGACAGGGACGGCGTAGGTGGAGAACTTCACTCCCCTGCCGCTGTCAAAGGCTTTCACAGCTTTCAGCAGCCCTATGCAGCCTGCGGAATACAGGTCGTCGTACTCTATCCCCCGTCCGCGGAAACGGTTGGCGCAAAGATGGACAAGCCCGAGATTTTCCTCGGCGGCAGGCTTTCTGATATCAGACGCCATGCTCTGAGAGCCTCTTTCTCATGGTGACTGTCGTGCCCTTTTCGGGAGCGCTCTTCACTTTCAGCCTGTCCATGAAGGACTGCATGACCGAAAAGCCGAGCCCCGAGCGCTCTTCCTCGGGAGCTGTGGTGAAAAGCGGCTCCATAGCCTGTTCTATGTCCGCAATGCCGCAGCCCTTGTCCTTTATCCTTATGTAGACCTCCCTTTCGGGCAGCAGACGCACTGTCAGCTCGATGTCTCCCTTTTTGTGCCTGTAGCCGTGTACTACTGCGTTTGTTACGGCTTCAGAAACAGCCGTGCGTATATCGGACAGCTCCTCCACCGTGGGGTCTGCCTGTATCAGAAAGGACGATACCACTGCACGGGCTGCCGCTTCGTTCACTGAGAGGGACGGCATTTTAAACTTTATCTCGTTGAGTATTTCCATTTTCATTCTCCTTTACCGTATTTTTACTATTCGCTCTATGCCTGCAAGCTTCATCACGCGCCTGATATAGGGCTGCGGATTGATGACCTCAAGCCTGCCGCCGCACTCCTTCATGAGCTTGCTCCTGCCCATGATCAGCCCTATGCCCGAGCTGTCCATAAAGGTGATGCCGCCGAAATCTATGGCAAGCTCCCTCGGCTGGGCAGTTACTATGAAGCGGTCAAGCTCTGCGCGGAGCTCCTTTGCATTGTGGTGGTCGAGATCTCCGCTGAGAGTCGCCACGGCTGTGCCGTTTTCGTTTTTTATGTCTATTTTCATTGCTTTTCCTCCTTTTCTTTGCCATGTGAAGCTTTTTCACGCCTGATTATACCACTCCGCTCCCGTGAAAAATGTCATATTCTGCAATCGCGCTGAAATTTCAGCATAATGATTGAAATAGCCGCGTAATAATGGTATAATTGTTCTTGTAACGCTCACATCACCCGGAAGGAGATTCTTATGGTACTTTATTTTTCCGCAACGGGCAACACCCGCTTTCTCGCTACGGAGCTCGCTGAGAAGCTCGGCGACGAATGCGTTGATCTGCTCGGCAGGGTCAAAAAAAATGATCTCTCGGAGATACGCTCCGAAAGACCGTTCATAATATGTACTCCCGTATATGTCTGCGAAATGCCGAGGTTTCTCAGCAAATACCTGAAAAACGTGAAGCTCTCGGGCAGCAGGAAGGTCTACTTCATTGCCGACAGCGCAGGCTACGGCGGTATTACGGGATATCTCGCAAAAAAACTGTTCAGAAGAAAGAAAATGGAGTTCATGGGCTACTCCGAGGTGGTAATGCCGAGGAACTACTTCATAAGCCACTATCCGCCTCAGACGAACGACGAGATAAAGTCACGTCTTATGAGCGCCTGCAAGCAGCTCGGCGAGATAGCCGGGACTATAGAAAAAGGCGAAAAGCTCCGCGCAAGATACGTTTTTATGTTTGAAAAGCTCATAACCATACCGTTCAATCCCGTCTGGTCAAGGTACAAGATGTCCGCAAAGGAGTTCTTCGCGGACAGCAAATGCGTAAGCTGCGGAAAATGCGAACAGGTATGCCCCCTCAACAACATCTCCATACGCGACAGAAAGCCCGTATGGGGCAACAGCTGCACACACTGTATGGCGTGTATAGGCAACTGTCCCACAGGAGCCATCGAATACGGCACCGTCACCCGTGAAAAGGGCAAATACAACTTCAAGGACTACAAGTACCTCATCAGCGGAAATACCGCTTCATCAGGCATAAACAACAGCTCTGCCGCACAGTCGGCAAAAAGGAGAAAAAATGGCTAAACAATTCTGGAAGGGCAGCACTCTGCTCGCTCCCGTACCTGCCGCCCTCGTGACCTGCGGCACTATGGACGAACCGAACGTACTCACTATAGGCTGGACAGGAATAGTATGCACCCGTCCTCCTATGACATATATTTCCGTGCGCCCCGAGCGCTATTCCCACGATATCATCAGGAAGTCTGGGGAATTCGTCATAAACCTCACCACATCCGCCATGTGCCGCGAAACTGATATCTGCGGCGTAAAAAGCGGCAGGGATACGGACAAATTCGCTCTTTGCGGACTGCATACAGCTCCCGCGCAGAAGGTGGCTCCGCCCCTTATCGAGGAATGTCCTCTCAGTCTTGAATGCAGGGTGACAGAGGAAAAGATTCTCGGCTCGCACACCATGTTCCTTGCGGAGATAGTCGGTATCGACGCCGACGAAAGGTTCATAGACAGCAAGGGCAAGCTCAATTTACAGCAGTGCGGTCTAATGGCTTTCGCTCACGGGGAGTACTTCGCTCTGGGCAGAAAGCTTGGCGACTTCGGCTTCTCCGTCAGAAAGAAGAAAAAGCACCGCAAGCCGCCTCAGAAGTCATGACGATATATCCTCGATAAAGCGTTTCAGCTCCCTGTCGTTTTCAAGATATATCCCCTTTGCAAGCTCTTTCCTGTCAAAATCAGACATGAGCGCAAGGTCTATATCTATAAGGAGATAGGGCTTCTCCTCGCCATTCCTGAATACTGCCGCCCTGCCTCCGCTTTCGCGGACCACAAATCCGTGGACTTTTTCACTTACGGAAGCCGCAGCAAGACGTGTTTCAACCCTGCTATCATGCACTGTCCGACCGAGGGTACAGACTATGAGAAAGCACGATACGGCAGCTGCCGCAACAAGTGTGAAATATATCCTTTTTGCGTTCCTGTACGTCATTTTATCACTCCCTTGCCGAAATATCCGTAAATATTATTGCCCTATTTTTCTATATTATACAAATTGCCGATTTTTCTTAAAAAGTCTTAACATTTCTGCTGAAACGTGCTATAATGTATAATGTATGTTTATGTATAGAAACTAAAATCTTTGAAAGGAGCTTTGCCGTCACCGACGGCTATTCTGACAAAATGAATTCTAAAAATCTTCACGCTTCCCGCCATCTTGAAGCCGCAGATATGGAAGTGCATAAAAATCCCCATAAAAAGAAAAAGAAGAAGCACAGCAAGGTCTTTAAAATATTCAAAAAGCTGATGACAGTCATTGCGACTACCCTGCTTTCTCTTATCCTTGTCATCATCATCACCGGTACTATCGTAAGTACCGCTCTCACGGTCTACGTCCTCAAATTCATGGACGACTCCACAACTGTTACGCTGCAGGAGCTTGAATCGGGAAGCGATACTTTCTTCTACGCCAACCATATCAACGAGTACGGTGAACTGGTGCTGGACGAGCAGGGCAATCCCGAGCTGGAGCAGCTGTACCACAATCCGAATAAGGTGCAGCGTATCCCCGTATCCATCGACAAGATACCCCAGCACGTAAGACAGGCTTTCATCTGCACCGAGGACGAGCGTTTCTACGCTCACGAGGGTGTCGACTACAAGCGTACATTCTCGGCATTCCTGAATATGTTCCTGCACTTCTACAATACCGAGCAGGGCGGTTCGACTATCACTCAGCAGCTCGTAAAGAACCTGTCAGGAAACGACCAGCACACCACAGAGCGTAAGATACGCGAGATCTTTGCGGCTATGCAGCTCGAAAAGAGCTACACAAAGGACGAGATACTTGAAGAATACCTCAACTATATCGCATTCGGCGGCCCGAGAAACGGTATACAGAAGGCTTCTATCGACTATTTCGGAAAGGACGTTTCCGAGCTCACCACTCCCGAGGCGGCTGTTCTTGCAGCTATCCCCAAGAGCCCTGAGGACTACGGTCCATTCGTTATCTACCGTCAGGACGACACCGATCCCAATTCTCCCATAGTCGTGGACGGTAAGGCAAACAACAAGCCCCGTCAGGAGTACGTTCTCTACAAGCTCTATGAAAACGGCTATATCACCTACGACGAATATCAGGAATACCTTGTAACTCCTATAATTTACACGGATTCCGAGGAATACAAGAGAAATCACCCCGAGGAAGAGCTCAAGGAGCTCGAAGCAAAGGCAAAGACCTACAGCTGGATACTCGACGCCGCTTTCTTTGAGGCGGAAAAAGTATTCATGGATATGTACGATATAACCGAAGAAGAAGCTCTCTCCAAGATACAGAGAGGCGGATATCAGGTATATATCAAGTACGACAAGAAGATGCAGGACTACGTTGAGAATCAGCTCCGTGACTTCAGCACCTTCCAGTACGTTCTTCCTGAGTACAGCTACAGAAGATACGTTGATATCAACGGCGACGGAACAGTTGACGAGGAGGAAGCTCTCCCCCACGTTGCATTCTGCGCTATAAACTACAGAGGCGAAGTCCTCTGTGCAGTAGGTACTGTAGGCGAAAAGAAAGACTCTCTCGTAACTAACTATGCTGTCAAGGAGCCCCGTCAGGTCGGTTCGACCATCAAGCCTCTTGCAGGCTACGGCTATGGCATTGATTCCGGTAAGTTCCACTGGGGCTCAGTCCTAAAGAATTCACCTGTAAGAAGACTTGACGACGGTCAGTGGTGGCCAAAGAACTACGGCGGCGTATCAGGCAACGGCGGTCCTGTTCAGCTCTGGATGGGTCTCAGAGACTCGATGAACACTATCTCTGCACAGCTCGTCGTTCAGGGCGGTCAGGAAAATGTTTTCGACTACGCTCACGACAAGCTCGGACTTGAGCTTTCAAAGGGCGAAAGAGGAGAGGGCTTTGAATCTCCGCTTACCCTCGGAGCTCTTACAAACGGCGTTACACTGGAAAACCTTGTAAACGCCTATATCCCTTACGGCAATCAGGGTATGCATTACGACGCTCACCTCATCACAATGATAAAGGACAGCAATCAGCAGATAATCTATCAGTGCGACGGAAATCCGAAACGTGCTGTGGAGGACGAGACTGCATACGTTATGAACCGTCTCATGAAAATTGTTATCGAGAGCGGTACAGGTACCGACGCTAAGATCTACAATAAGACCGTTGTCGGAAAGACAGGTACAACTCAGGACTTCGTTGATGAGTGCTTCGTAGGTCTTACTCCTGATTTTGCAAGCGGAATAACTGTAGGTTACAAATCATTCGATGTACAGCTTACCTGGGACAGGATCGTTTCCGCAAAGGTTTGGCGTACTGTGATCGGCGATTACATTATCAACAACTATAACGATACTCCTTCGGACTTTGAAAAGGTCAGCACCGTTATCGAAGCTCCCATATGTTCAAACACAGGCAATATAGCAGGTGCGAACTGCGCGAGGGGGGCTATAGGCTACTGGAAGTCCATATGCAAGGACAATGCAGATTACAAGCCACCGTATTGCAGCGGAGCACATTCATATCAGTCTACGACACAGGCTACTACAGCCGCAGCTGACGGCGGTGCTTCAGGCGGCGGTGCAGCGGCAGGCGGAAACGCAGGCGGCGGTGCAGTCGCAGGTGGAGATGCCGGCGGCGGTGCAGCGGCAGGCGGTGACGCAGGCGGCGGTGCAGTTGCAGGCGGTGACGCAGGCGGCGGTGCAGCGGCAGGCGGTGACGCAGGCGGCGGTGCAGCACCGGCAGGCGGCGACGCTCCCGCAGCTGAATAATATAAAAAGGTGATACTTTGAGCAATAACATCAGATTATGCTGTCCATGCCATTTCGGTCTGGAAAGCGTGCTTAAATACGAAATACAAAAAATCGGCGGAACCGACCTGAAGGTCAGCGACGGAAAAATAAGCTTCACGGGCGACGAGAATATCCTCGCCCGTGCCAATATATGCCTCTCCACTGCGGAAAGAGTCCTTATCGAGCTCATCGAGTTCAGGGCGACTACCTTCGAGGAGCTTTTCCAGGGAGTAAGAGCTGTGGAACTTGAAAGGTACATCGGTCCAAACGACGCATTTCCCGTCAAGGGCAATTCCCTCAATTCCGCTCTTCACAGCGTTCCCGACTGTCAGTCCATAGTCAAAAAGGCTGCCGTGGAACGCCTGAAATCAAAGTACGGTATAGAGTGGTTCGACGAATCAGGTCCTACGGTGCAGATAAAGTTCAGCATATTCAAGGACGTTGTTTCACTTTACCTCGATACAAGCGGAGTAGGCCTCCACAAGCGCGGCTACAGAAAAAACTCCAACGCAGCGCCTATAAAGGAAACTCTTGCGGCAGGAATAATAGACCTTGCCCGTGTACGTCCTGATTCAATAGTCTGCGACCCGTTCTGCGGAAGCGGCACTCTTCTTATCGAAGCTGCTCTCAAGGCTCTGAGGATAGCTCCCGGCATAAACAGAAGATTTGCAGCTGAAAAATGGAGCAGCCTCAGCGACAAGGTATGGCGCGAGGAGCGCAAAAGAGCTATCGACAATGTGGACAAGTCCGCAGAATTTCACGGTATTGGCGCCGATATAGACGACGCCGCAGTTGCTCTCACTCTTGATAACGCGCATAAGGCAGGTATTAAGTCCCGTCTTACTATCGAACAGGCTGATATTACAAAGTTCGTTCAGCCCGCAGATTCTATCGTCATTTGCAATCCCCCCTATGGCGAGAGACTTCTCGAGCTCAGGGAGGCTGAGGATATCTACCGTAAAATGGGCAAAGTTCTCGGCAAGGGCGGCAGCAGACAGAGCTATATCATCTCCCCTCATGAGGAGTTCGAGAAGTTCTTCGGCGCAGAGGCGCATAAACGCAGAAAGCTCTATAACGGCATGATAAAATGTCAGCTTTATATGTATTTTTAAATTAAAAGCTCCATATAACCGTGGTATTTATATAGCAATTTATACTTTATATCGGGGAAAACATTTCTGAGGAAAGGTTCTTCCCCGAACCCCTTTCCAAAGACTTTTAACCCAAATTTTCCTAAACAGGACGCCCACTGAAAAAATAACACGTTCTGTACATCTTACAGTGGGCGTTTAGGAAAATTTAAGCTGGAAGTTTTAGGAAGGGAGTTTGAGGGTGACTCCCCACAGTGTGGGGAGATGTCACGCAGTGACAGAGGGGACTCGCCTCCGTCAGAGGAACCTTTTTTCAAAAGGGTTTCCCTCAATATAAGGCACAAAACTGCCATACGAGTATCACAGTTATACGGAGCTTTTAATATAAAAGGCGGTGGAATATGACATACTTATTAAAAAGGAAGCTGCTTCACTTGTTCTTCCCGACGCGATGTCCTGTATGCGGCGGATATATCGGCGCTATGGAACGCTTCTGCGGCGAATGTGCGAAAAAGCTCACGCGGTATGAGGACAGCTTCAGTATCGAGGGCGCTGAGAGCTTCACGGCTGCCTTTGTCTACGACGACAAGGTAAAGTCTGCAGTCTTCCTGCTCAAGGACGGCATCTGCGGAAACGCCGGCTACGCCCTCGGAGGCGAACTTGCGGACAGGCTGAACGCCGAGGGTATCGTCAAGGATATAGATGTTATAGTTCCTGCACCTATGCACCGCAGGGACGTCAGACGACGTGGCTTCAACCAGTCGGCGATCATTGCAAAAGAACTCGGTCGGATACTCAATATCCCGACAGATAACAAGTCGGTCACAAAGACGCGGCACACCCATACTCAGAAAGGTCTCGGCAAAGTCGGAAGAGCCGTAAATCTTCGCAGCGCATTTGCAGCTTCCGATGACCTCAGGGGCAAACGTGTACTTTTAGTTGATGATATTTGCACAACAGGCAGCACTCTCCGTGAGATAACTGCTGCAATAAAAAAGGCAGGAGCAGCCTCTGTACGCTGCGCCTGCTGCTGTAAAACAAACTCCCACAAAAACTGACACTGTTATTTATACAGGAGTTTTATACCTTATATTGATGAAAATCCTTTTGGAAAAGAGTTCGGGGAAGAACCTTTCCTCAGAAAGGTTCTTCCCCGATATAAAGTATAAGTTCCTATATAAGTATCAAGGTATGTTTCCGTGGGAGTTTTTCTATCTTCGCATTCTTTCGGCTAAATATTCCGTAAGCGAACCTACTCCCTCACTTCCGGAAGCATATGCATAGTAGCTGAGAACAAGTGAAGCGTCAACTGCGTCAATTATACCGTTGACATTTACGTCAGCTGCTATCTGCTGCTGGAAATTGTTGAATATACGGTTGTTTCCGCTTGAACGTGCTGCATACTCGGCAAGTATCCTTGAAGCGTCAGCTGCGTCGATGAACTTGTCATTGTTAACGTCGCCAAGTGCATATGGCGGATTGTCAATTACCTTTATAGTACCGCTTGCAACACCCTTTGTAAAGATGTGCTCTGTCATTGCGTCGCCCTTTTCATCATAAAGGATATTGGTGAAGAGCGGCATTTCGCCGTACTTTGTAGGTCCTATCTCATACTTGAACTCATCGCCTACCTGACAGTCCTTTGGAAGCGTAAATTCGATCTCCCACATTACGCCGTCCTTACCGTCGTTATCACGACCTGCGGTTACAAGTACGAGGAAGTCGCCTGTATCGCCGGTAGCCTGACCGTTTGCAAGCTTCTGGATAGCAGGACCGCAGTAAGCCTCGCCAACCTTCATTCTGCTGTCGAAGTAGAGATAAACGAGGGTATTGCAGTAAAGACCGTTTGCACCGTCTACCATAAGCTCGACGTGTACGTTCTTGGAACGAGCGTCATCAAGGCATACCTCTGTGCTGCTGAGGTGGAAAACAGGCTTGCCCTGTACAGCGCTGGGATACGATACGGTAGTAGTTGTGACCTCCTGCGCCTGAACAGTGATCCTGCTCATGTTCTTGCCTGTTCCGCCGAACATAGTCACAGCGGCTGATGTTGTGGTGGTGGTGGCTGTCGTTGCAGCCTTTGTAGTTGTGGCTGCAGACGATGAAGAAGTTGTGGCAGCTTTAGCAGTCGTCCTGGTTGTCTGAACTGCTGCTTTTGTAGTCGTAGTTGCCTTAGTTGTTTTAGTGGTCGCCTTTGTAGAAGTTGTTGTTGCAGCAGCCTTTGTTGAAGTGGTAGTTGTTGTGGTGGTGGTGGTAGTAGTTGTTGTTGTAGGAGCTGCTGTCGTTGTAACAACGGGCTTTTTGGGTATATCCTTCTCATCTACCTCAAAAGGCAGACCGAGACTATGGAATTCACAATATGGTTTTGAAGGATCGCCGACAGCAAGCTTCTCTGCAGTTGAGCCCTCGTATCCGCTTATAACACCGTTATATTCGGGACCGAGCTTAACGTTGCATATTGTATCCCTGCCGCCTTCGATAACACAATCGGGATTTTCTATCTGGATCTCCTTCAGATCCTTACAGTTTCTGAAGGCATATTCACCTATGAATGTTACATTTCTTTCAATTTTAACACTTGTTATAGCAGAGCTCTTGAAAGCGCTCGGTTTTATAGCTGTTACGGGAAGTCCAGAAATAAACAGCGGGATATAAACAAATCCCTGAGCTGTTTTTCCTGTCAATACCTCAAGGTGGTTTCCGCCGACTATCTCATAGGTAACGTCACCGTAAACTATTTTATTATCAGCAATTCTTGTGCCTTCAGTGATCTCGATAAAATCTGCTGTTGTTTCTTCTTCTGCTGCTCTGACGTCATATGTCCCTACCGAAGCAAGGTTCCCGAATAACATCAGTGCAGACAGACAAACAGCTGCAATTTTAGTGGCTTTCATAAATACCTCCGAAAAAATAAAAAATAAAAATGATCACGCTGCAGATCATTACAGCTTCTTTTCCTTTTTCTCCCTCGATCCACGCCCTCGTCATTTCAGTCAATGCGCGGTTAGAACTGTAAGCGATAACGATGCTTTTGTGCGGTGTCCGAGCATAACGATCATAGAGATTTGAACTCCTCTGCCGCTCCCGGCATTCCCAGCGAAATGCTTTCCTTGCGGAAAGACTTTTTTTGCATTCGCCCTGCCATGACTACACCATTATGAGCTCACATAAGCTCGGTGGACCAGTTGAGTGCCTGTATTTTATTGTCGGTTACACGAAACTCCTTCGACATATCGTCGATCTTTTTCTGGAGCTTCCTGACGTCCACGGCGCTGAGTATCCTGATCTCGCTCATTCTCGCGCGCCGAGCCGTCTGACTGGCATTGGAAACGATATCTTTATATACAGCGATCTTTACCTTGAGGGCATCCCTCGCGGCAATAAGCTCTGTAATGCTTTTTCCTTCGGAAATAGTCATACAATTTGTCTGATTGATACGCTTCATAAGCTCCTCGAGCCGTGAAACAGCCGAGTCGAGCTCTTTTATCAGGGTCTGCGGATCCTCCGCAGGCTTCTCGTTTTCCTGTACTATAACATTGTTGGCGAGTCTGCTCCTGAGCTGTTCTATGCTTTTGTTTAGGTCTGCTCTTTCTTGTAGTGCTTCTGCAAGTTTCACATCATCACTCCATACTATAATGTAATGTTGACAGTGGAGAGCTGAAAATATTTGATCTTACTTATGCGGTTATGTTATATCAATATTATTTCTGAACTGAACGTTCGGATTCAACTCTGAACCTATCTATCAGAATCATTCTTTCCTTTTCTCAATTATTGTAGTCGTAAAACATTTCATCTATGAGCTTATCATAGTCGCCTCTGTCTCCGAGTGCAGCCTTTATCAGTGCGCGCGCATTCCTGAACGCGAGCCTGAAATACAACCAATCACCAAGTTTGTCATACTTCCTTGTAGAATTGATAAGGCAGTTCTTCTTCAGACAGCCGTATTTCTTTCCCTCCTTTTTGCCGTAACGGCGTAATCTCATGGCAGTAGCGATATCCTCTGCCGCTTTCTTGTCCACAAATCCGCCTATGGCGTCAAATGTCGACTTTTCAGCCCAGAAAATACCGCAGTATGCTCCTGTGATCCAAAATCCTAAACGACACAATACGTCATTCGCCCATATGGGGAACGAATAACGTTCAAACCTTATCGGAGCTCCGCCGCCGATATACTTTCCGCTGTTGAGTCTCCCCAGGACTTCGCGGATAGTGCCCTCGGTCATGCGGTTGTCGCAGTCAATGGTGATAACGACTCTGCCCCTTGCGGCTTTTATCCCTTTATTCCTCACAGCAGCTATGCATCTGCTCTCATCTGTCAGTACTCTCGCACCGTTTGCAGCTGCAAGCTCTGCCGTATGGTCTGTACATCTGTTGCAAACAACAATAATCTCGACACCGCACCTGACCTTTGAAGCAGCAATTTTTGCATTGTCAATGCACCGTACTACGTACTTTTCTTCATTGTGTGCAGGAATGACTATCGAGACCGTTATATTATTTGACATTATGAACTTCCTTCCCCTGTGGTCTGTTCACTTTTCGACTAAATTATACCACTTTTTTTACTACCAGTCAATAGTTTTTAGCTTTTAATACTATATTTAATAATTACATTTATATTCTGAAAAAAATATATTCCCTGTATACCGTTATTTCAACATTCCACATCTGAAAAAATGCGAAAATAAATTCTTTCGGACAGTTTCTACAAATGTTCTCAATAACTATTTATCAACCTTGTTTTTTGTGCAAATTACACGTTAAAAATATAAACTGTGTTCACAATCGGCTCTCAACACTCTCAGCAACAAATGATAAGCACTTTAAATAATATATCATCATAAATCATGTTGAAACTTAAATAATATTTTTATATACCCCTTCGCCCTGCCGCAGCAGTGCAAAGCTCAGGCTTTTTATGAAAAATGTCTTTTTTGGCTTGACAAATCTGCGGTTTTATTGTATATTTAAGGTGAGTAGGTACGGAGCGCTTCCGCGCCGAAAAAAATATTTAATACGAGAGGGGTATTAAAAATGATAATCAAAAAAATCACAGCAGCAGCTTCTGCTCTTGCTATGTCGTTAGGCGTACTTTCCTACGCCCCCACAGCAGTTCAGCAGGATACAGTGTCGACTGCAAAGGCAGCTTCGGGCTATAACTACGCAGAAGCTCTCCAGAAGTCGATGTTCTTCTATGAGGTGCAGCAGTCGGGCAAGCTCCCTGAATGGAACAGCGTTGCATGGCGTGCTGACTCAATGGTCGACGAGGACGGAAACGAGACAGATGTAGTTCCCGGCGGCTGGTTCGACGCAGGCGACCACTTCAAGTTCACACTGACGAACGCTTATTCCGCTTCCATTATGGCATGGGGCTATATCCAGTACAAGGACGCTGTTGACAAGGCAGGTCTCGGCGAGACTTACCGCAACAATATCCAGTGGGGTATGGACTACGTTATGGCCTGCGACAAGGGCGGCGGCGAGATGATCGGTACTATCGGCGACTTCAAGGGTGGCTCCACAGACCATAACATCTGGTGCAGCGCAGAAGTATATCTCCGCAAGCACCACCTCAACAACAAGGACTGGAAGAGACCTTACGATACTATAAAGAATGCTTCCGTTGCAGCTCTTTCCGCAGCTTGTCTCGCAGAGGGCTACATTATATTCAAGGATACTCAGCCTGACAAGGCTGCTCAGTACCTCAAGCACGCAAAGGATCTTTTTGAGGGCGCTGACAAGATAAGAGCCTGCAAGGATATCGGCGGCATGAGCGGAATGTATGATTCATCTTCATGGCTAGACGACTGTATGTATGCAGCAAACTGGCTCTACATGGCTACAGGCGACAAGAGCTACCTCGACAAGATCGAGAAGGACTATATCCCCGACTTCCCGCTTGAGAACCAGTCCACAGACCGCAAGTACACATGGGGTCTCTGCTGGGACGATACTTCACAGGCAGCAGCTTTCCTCTATGCTCTCAACACAGACAGCGCTGAGTGGAAGGAACACGTTTCCCATCACCTCGATTACTGGAGCCCGCAGGGTTACGGCGGAAAGAAGGTCGACTACACTCCTGACGGTCTCGCATGGCTCTTCAACTGGGGCAGCGCACGTCACGCTACAACTACCGCTTTCCTTGCTAAGCTCGCAAGCGATACATTATTCAAGGACGACGCTTCGCTCTCCAAGAAGTACGACGAGTGGGCAAAGGGTCAGATGGACTACTGCTTCGGCGATAACGGTTTAAAGATGAGCTACGTTCTCGGAATGGGCGACAATCAGCCTACCGCATTCCACCACAGAACAGCTTCCGGTATACACGACGACCACTGGAACGACCTCGGTCAGAAGTCGGGCGGCTCCGAGGGCTGGCAGACTGAGTATGCTCATACTCTCTACGGCGCTCTCGTAGGCGGTCCTGACAAGTCGGGCAAGTACGTAAACGATGTTTCACAGTATCAGTATTCAGAAGTCGCTATCGACTACAACGCAGGCTACACAGCTTGTCTCTGTGCTATGATCGACGACTACGGCGGAAACATCGACGCTGCATTCCCTCCTGCCGAGACTCCTAAGTGGGCTGAGTGGGAAGTTGCCGCTATCATCAACGGAACTCCGGCCAAGACATACACCGAGATAAAGGCATGGGCTATGAACCACACAGCATGGCCTGCAAGAGTTGCAAAGGACGTTGAGTACAGATACTTCTTCGACGTATCCGAAGTCATTGATGCAGGTCTCTCAGTTGACGATATCAAGGTAGAGGGCAAGTCACAGCAGTATGAGAGCGGACAGGGCCACGCTACAGTTACCGGTCCTCACAAGTATGAGGGCGATCCTACAGGAAATACATACTATGCAAGCATAAAGTTCGACGACGGAAGAGCTATCCAGCCTACAGGTCAGAGCGAGCACAGAGATGAAGTTCAGTTCAGGATCTCTATCCCCGACGCTATCGACGGCAAGTCCACAGCAGGCGCATGGGATACTTCAAACGACTGGTCGTACCTCGGCGGACTCGACAAGGCTTCAGACCTCAAGAAGGCTGATTCTCTCAACGAGCATATGCCTATGTACGTTGACGGCGAGATCGCATGGGGCGAAGAGCCTGACGGCACAAAGTTCGTTGTAAAGCCCTGCACAAAGAACGGGAGTAGCGTCACACCAACTCCCGGAACCACAACGACAACAACTTCAGCAACAACAACCACTACAACTACAACTACAACAACTACTTCAACAACTACAACAACATCAACAACAACTACTACAAGTACTACAACAAATGATAAGCAGACTACAACAAGTACTTCAACCAACGGAGGAGAGGCCTCTGATAGTGTTACCAAATGGGGTGACGCTAACTGTGACGGCGGCGTTGACATGGCAGACGCAGTAATCATTCTCCAGTCCCTCGCAAACCCGAATAAGTACGGAATCACAGGTACTGACGAGAAGCACATCACAAACCAGGGCATTCTCAACGGCGACGTTTATGAGAACGGAACAAAGCTCACAAACAACGACGCGCTTGCCATTCAGAAGTACTGTCTGAAACTCATTAAAGAGCTTCCTGAAAAATAAATAATTAATTCATAATTAAGAAATAAGAGGGAAATCGTTCCCTCTTATTTTTTTTACTTTTTTGTGAAATGTGTACAAAGTATGAAGAACCCCATTAGGAAAATACACGAAATTCCAGAAAACTATTTACTTTTTTTTTTCGATATAATATAATATGATTGATGAATGGGCAACGGTGCAAGCTCCCGTTGGGAGAGCCTATTTTTCGCGGATTACAACAGGTATAACCGCAATGTTTGCACTGGCATTGCGTTATAAAAAGTATATTTAAAATATCAGGGAGGGTATTTAAAATGCACAAGAAAACAAAGAAGATTCTTGCAAGCGTTATGGCAATGGCAACTCTTGTTCCTTCAACAGTTGCTATGATCACCCCTATGACAGCTTCTGCTGGTCTCGTAGTTGGTGAGAGCACATTCGATCACAAAGCTCTGCCATGGCATACTTGTGAGTCATCACCGGCTAAGCAGGATTTCGACATTTCTGACGGCGCATTCCATGTAGTAGTTAAGGTTGCTCAGGGTGCCGACAAGGAAAAGTGGGACCTTCAGGTAAGACACAGAAACCTCAACTTCAAGAAGGGTCACGAGTACAAGGTTAGCTTCAGAGCTAAGGCTAAGAGAGACGGTATGGAGCTCTGCTCTAAGATCGGTAATATCAAGGGTGACGAGGAGTACTTCGAGCTCGACGGTCAGTCAAATGATATGCACATGGGTCCTCACATGGGTGGTAAGTGGCCGAATGCTGCTGTAAAGCTCACAACCGACTGGCAGGAATTCGAGGGTACATTCACTCCTACTCAGGACCTCGAGGCTTGCGAGTGGTGCTTCCACTATGCAAAGGGTACTAAGTATCAGGGTAATGCAGAGGAAGGCGACGAGATCTGGTTCGACGACATGGTTATCGATTGTGTAACCTGCGGCGACAAGGCTGCCGGCGAAGGCTGCTGCAACTCAGATCCTAACGAGTCATACGGTGCTACAAACCGTGACTACGCTGCTAACTTTGATGAGAACCTCAAGAAGGGCGGCAAGACCGTTAACTTCATTTCTGTAAACCAGATAGGTTACTTCACAAATTACGCTAAGGTCGCTACACTCGGCGATAACAAGGGCGATATCCTTTACGGTGCCACAACTATCGACCTTTCAGGTACATATACATGGAACCTCGTTGACGCTAAGTCAGGCAAGGTTGTTGAGACAGGTACAACAGGCGCAGTAACAAAGGATCCCGATTCAGCTGACTCTGTTGCTAAGATCGACTTCTCAAGCTTCAAGACACCCGGTAGATATTACCTCCAGATCGACGGTAAGGACTGGAGATCATTCGAGTTCAATATCGGCGACGACATCTATACAGATAAGTCACACGACCTCCTCAAGAACGCTCTGAACTACTTCTATCAGAACCGTTCAGGTCTCGATATCGAGTCACAGTACATCACATCAGGTGATACAAAGACTCTTGCTCATAAGGGCGGTCATAAGACAGATAAGGCTTACGTTCAGAAGATCTGGAAGAACGAGTACTTAGAGAAGACAGAGGCTACAAGCACATACGCTTCATCATCCATCACAGCTAACAAGGGCTGGTACGATGCTGGTGACCACGGTAAGTATGTTGTTAACGGCGGTATCTCTGTATGGACTCTCCAGAATATGTACGAGAGAGCTTTACACAACGAAGATACAAAGGCTAAGTTCGCTGACGGTTCAGGCACAGTAAATATCCCTGAGAGCGGCGACTCAAAGAAGATTCCTGATATCATCGACGAGTGTCTCTATGAGCTCGAGTTCATGACAGCTATGAAGGTTGATTCTTCAGAGCCTACATGGGGCAAGTATGCAGGAATGGTTTACCACAAGCTCCACGACCACAAGTGGACAGGTCTTGCTACAAAGCCTTGGGATTACGAGGAAGAGTGGGGTACAGAGCGTATAGTTAAGCCACCTACGTTCGCTGCTACACTCAACTACGCTGCTTGTGCTGCTCAGACAGCAAGACTTATCGAACCATACGATTCTGAGAAGTCTGCATTCTACCTCAAGGAAGCTAAGGCTGCTTATGAGGCTGCTGAGAAGAACTGGTATGAAGCTGCTAAGGACGAAGAAGATAACGAAAAGTCACTCTACGCTCCTATGTATCAGGCAAAGGGCGGCGGACCTTACGGTGATAACGAGGTTAAGGACGATATGTACTGGGCAGCTTGCGAAATTTTCGTATCTGCAAGTGCACTCGGCGATTCAGACGCTGATACATACCTCAAGAAGCTTTCTGACTATAAGAACGCTTTCAAGGTAACAACAAGAATCACTGGCGGTGAGAACGCAACAGGCGAAGGCTCATTCACCACATTTAACTGGGGTAATACAGCTTCTGCTGGTTCACTTTCACTCGCTCTCAATAAGCAGTATCTCTCAGACGATCAGAAGAAGATCCTTAACGATTCTATCACTGAAGCTGCTGACGAGTACATCAAGGAAGAGAAGAAGCAGGGTTATGGTATCCCGTACAAGTATGACGGACCCGGATACACAGATCCTAACAACCTTGATGAGAGCATCGTAATCCACGGCTATGAGTGGGGTTCAAACTCAATGGTTATCAACAACCTCATGGTTATGGCTTATGCTTACGACATGACAGGCGATGATCAGTACATGAACGGTGTTCTGACAGGTATGGACTACCTCCTCGGAAACAACCCGCTTTCATTCTCATATGTAACAGGTTACGGTACATACAAGGAAAAGAATCCTCACCACAGATATTGGTCTTACGAGCTTGATAAGACTCTGCCTATGGCTCCTGACGGAGTTCTCTCAGGCGGTCCTAACGCAGGTCTCCAGGATCCATATGTACGTGCTCTCGGATTCGTTCCCGGTAAGGAAGACAACCCGTCACAGAGATGTTTCGTTGACTCTATCGAAGCATGGTCTACAAACGAGGTTACAATCAACTGGAACGCTCCTCTTGCTTGGATCGCTGAGTTCCTCCAGGATAAGGACGTTAAGTATGATTTCGAGCAGACTCCAAGCGGCAACGAAAATACAACTACAACAACCACAACAACAGCTCCTAAGCAGGTCGAGACAACAACAACTGCTACCACAAAGGGTAACGGTGATGTCAAGGTTACTAAGTGGGGCGACGCTAACTGCGATGGTGATGTAGATATGGCTGACGCTGTTCTTATCATGCAGTCACTTGCTAACCCGAACAAGTACGGTGTTGGCGGTACAGACTCCAAGGCTATCACAGAGCAGGGCAAGGCTAACGCTGACGTTGATCAGAGCAGCAAGGGTCTTACTTCTAACGACGCACTCCGCATTCAGGAGTTCCTCCTCAAGAAGATCTCTACTCTTGATCCTACTAAGTAATTCTTAGTACACATTTATAATAAAATAAAGCGGCGCTTCGGCGTCGCTTTGTTTTTCAGGAGGCGGTATTCTGGCTAATATACTTGATTATCTTGACTGGCGCGGCGATGTCCCCTTCTCTGCCGATCCCTTCAACGAGATAGACGGAATGGTATTGTCGCAGCTTTGCTACGCTCATCTCGGCGGAGTTGTCCCCGAGAGCTTCGACGAGGAGATATCTATCCCCGACGCCTACCGTAGGTACAGACCTGACGAAGTGGACGTGAACAAGCGTATCCTGACTTTTGAACAGGACAATATCCTTTTCAGGAAGCTTGCCGAGTCAAGAAGATTTCGCGGAACCACTCTGCGCGGATTTGTATGCAGCGTCGAATCCGACGAAGATATGCAGTTCTCAGCACTCACCTACCGACTTGGCGACGGCAGCGGATTTCTCGCTTTCAGAGGCACTGACGGTACAGTCGTAGGCTGGAAAGAGGACTTCAATCTCAGCTTTATGCAGCAGACCGCAGGACAGGAACGCGCTATAAACTATCTCAACACCGCTTTTGACAGCGACAACCAGCCCATAAGGCTCGGTGGGCACTCAAAGGGCGGAAACTTCGCTATATTCAGCTCTCTCTACTGCAATGAGGCGATACGCGACAGAATAGTAAACATCTACTCCTATGATGGTCCCGGATTCAGGGATGAGGTCATAGAGTCGGAGGTCTACAAGAATATGCTGCCGAAGATAAAATGCTTCATACCGCAGGTTTCGATAGTGGGAATGCTGCTTGGAAGCAGCTCAGAGCCGAAAATAGTCAAGAACTCCGCAATAGGCATCAAGCAGCACTTCGCTTATAACTGGGAGCTGAAGCGAAACCGCTTTCTTCTCACTGACAAGCTGAAAAAATCGGGAGATGTCATAAATAAGGCGATATCAGGAATGCTCGACGATTTCAGCGATAGCGAACGTGAAATATTCACGGAATCACTGTTTGAGATATTGCAGGCTCCCGACAAGGAAACTCTCAAGGAGCTGAACAAGCTTCGTTCATATCCGTCCATAATTAAAGCGATCTCAAAGCTCAGGCCCGAACAGCAGGCTGTAATGAAAGAGGCTTTCCGAAAGATTGCCCAGAACGGCAAGGGCGCATTTTTCAAATGATCCCATTAACGTCCGACAGCTGTCGGACGTTTGCCATAACGAAAAAGGCTTCACGGAATAACCGTGAAGCCTTTGATTTAACTATTAACGATCAAACGCCGTACTTAGCTGTAGCAACAGGAACACCAGGGCCCATTGTTGAAGTAACTGTGCAGCTCTTGAGGTAAGTACCCTTAGCAGCAGCAGGCTTTGCCTTAACAACAGCTTCCATAAGTGTATTGAAGTTCTCTTCGAGCTTAGCAGCGCCGAATGAAGCCTTACCGATAGGACAGTGAATGATGTTTGTCTTGTCGAGACGATACTCGATCTTACCAGCCTTAGCCTCTGTAACAGCCTTTGCAACGTCAGGAGTTACAGTACCTGCCTTCGGGTTTGGCATAAGGCCACGGGGTCCGAGGACCTTACCGAGACGACCAACGAGTCCCATCATATCAGGTGAAGCGATAACAACGTCGAAGTCCATCCAGTTTTCCTTCATGATCTTGTCAACGAGATCCTGACCGCCAACGAACTCAGCGCCTGCGCCCTGAGCTGCCTCATACTTGTCTTCCTTGCAGAATACGCATACACGAACAGTCTTACCTGTACCGTTAGGGAGAACAACAGCGCCTCTTACCTGCTGGTCAGCGTGTCTTGAGTCAACGCCGAGACGGATGTGAGCCTCGATAGTCTCATCGAACTTAGCCTTTGCATTCTTGCAAACGAGGTCAAGAGCCTCTGTGGAATCATACTGCTTTGCATAATCAACAGCCTTTGCGCTGTCGACATATTTTTTGCCGTGTTTCATTATATTTCCTCCTATTTAAGTGGTAATACCGGGGAGCTTATAGCTTACCCGATTAGCGGAATTTTCCTCCCACCAATAGAACTCTGAACGGGATCATCTGTATCCCACTTCATCATTCAAAAAATTGATTAGTCAACAACTACAACGCCCATTGAACGAGCAGTACCAGCGATCATGCTCATAGCTGCCTCGAGTGAACCTGCGTTGAGGTCAGGCATCTTGGTCTCAGCGATCTTCTGTACCTGTTCCTTAGTGATGTTTGCGACCTTAGTCTTATTGGGAACTCCCGAACCGCTGTTGATGTTGCAAGCCTTCTTGATGAGAACTGCTGCAGGGGGAGTCTTAGTGATGAACGAGAATGAACGGTCTGCATAAACAGTGATAACAACAGGGATAATCATACCGATGTCGTTCTTGGTTCTCTCGTTGAATTCCTTTGTGAATGCCATGATATTAACGCCGTGCTGACCGAGAGCCGGTCCAACAGGCGGTGCAGGAGTAGCCTTTCCTGCTGCGATCTGAAGCTTAATGTAGCCAACTACTTTCTGTGCCATGTAATTCGCACCTCCATAAATGTGGTAAATGGCGAGGCAAGAATTATTTTACCTCTCCCACTGAATCCATACTGCGGATTCTTTTTTGACCTGAATTAGTCCTCCACCTTTATTACCTGATTGATAGGCAATGTAGTGGGGGTTTCACGACCGAACATCGAGACAAGAAGATCAACGGTGCGGTCGTCGAGATTGATGCTCTGAACAACGCCGATAAAGCCGTCCATAGCGGTACCCGAGATACGAACATTATCGCCCACCTTGAAGTTGACGGTAACGGTATCGGTATCAACGCCGAAGAGCTTCTGAACTTCCTCATCAGAAAGAGGAGTGGGCTCTGAAGCGGGACCGACGAAGCCTGTACAGCCTCTGGTATTTCTTACGACATACCATGAATCGTCGTTCATTATCATCTTTACGAGAACGTAGCCCGGATAGGTCTTACGCTCTACTTCCTTAGTTTTTCCGTCTGTGATCTCAGTAGCTTTTTCTGTAGGAACTCTGACCTCTTGGATAAGTTCATGAAGCTTGCGGTTTTCTACTACCTTTTCAATATTCTGGGCTACCTTATTTTCATAGCCTGAATAGGTGTGGATAACATACCACTTAGCTGCTTCTGACATATTGCTCCTCCTGATCTCCTATAGAATTAGCCTGCGTTATAGATCGAACGCAGTGCTGCGTAAAAGCCCTGATCTATCAAACCAACAAGAATAGCGGCAGCAACGATAACGCTCAGAACGACTGAGGTATTAGTCATAACTGTCTTCTTGGTTGGCCAGACCACCTTTTTGAATTCGATTTTGAGGTCCTTGAACCACTTGCGGATCTTTCCGACTTCTTTTTTCTCGGACTTCTTTTCAGAAGACGTATTCTTAGCCATAGAAAATACTCCTTCCGATCACTTTGTTTCCTTATGAAGAGTATGCTTTCTGCAGAACTTGCAATGCTTCATCATTTCGATTCTGTCAGGGTCATTCTTCTTGTTTTTCTTGGAAACATAGTTGCGCTGCTTGCACTCTGTACAAGCTAAAGTAACCTTTACTCTCATATCGGCACCTCCTGAATTATTACTTCCTTCGTTACCGAAGGTAGGTTGTTTGCCTCCCTCGCACGGGGACAAAAAAATAAACCCCCAACGAGGTACTGATATTATAACACATATTATTATAAAAGTCAAGCCCTTTTTTCAAGTTTTTAGTAATCAGCAATTAGTGAACAGTTATCAGCAGGGGTAAGCAGTTCAGGAAACGCCGCCGCCTCCATTCTAAGATCACAGCTCTCAGTTCTTAGTTCTTAGCTCTTAGTTCTTAATTTGCTTGACTTTAGAGCGGCAAAGGTATATAATAAAAATGTATATGCTTGCGAAAGCTGCACAGAATAGCTTCGGAGGTGTATACATTGTCGGATGAACTCAAAGGCGGCAATAATGCCGAGGAAATGCTTGACGAAGCCGAGCTTATCCGCGAGAGCGGACGTGCCGTAACGCGTAACTCCAAACACCTGATACACTGTCTCTCAGTGATCGGGCAGATAGAGGGGCACTATGTGCTCGCCGAGCAGAACAAGACCACAAAATACGAGCATATAATCCCCGCTCTCGTGGCTATCGAACAGGACAGGAGCGTTGAGGGACTGCTCATCATACTGAACACCGCCGGCGGCGACGTGGAGGCAGGTCTTGCCCTTGCGGAGCTTATCGCAGGCATGAAGACTCCCACAGTATCGCTGGTAGTCGGCGGCGGACATTCCATAGGCGTTCCCCTCGCGGTAAGCGCGAAACGCTCATTCATAGTACCCACAGCCTCAATGACGATACACCCCGTCCGCATGAACGGAACAGTCCTCGGAGTACCACAGACTCTCTCCTACTTTGACAAGATGCAGGACAGGATAGTGAGATTCGTTACGAAAAACAGCAGCATCACCGAGAAGGACTTCCGCACCCTGCTTATGAACACGGAGGAGCTCGTACTCGATGTGGGCAGCGTGGTTGAGGGCGAAAAAGCCGTGGAGCTCGGACTCATCGACAGTATCGGCAGTCTCGGCGACGCTATGGACTGTCTTTACAATATGATAGAAAATACAGAAAAAAGATATGCGGACTGACCGCAGCTGTGCCGAAACGCGCTTTTTTGCGCGAAGTATCTGCTATTATAATGGTACAGCTACAGTGAAGAACAAACGGAGGCATATATGGCAGAAACCAGAAAAAAATCCACGGCTTCTAAGGCAAAGAAGCCCGAAGCTCCCAAAAGGGAGCCCATAAAAGCGCCTGCAAAGGCAGCTCCACAGAACGAGAGCAATCAGCTCTGGTCGATACTGCTCTTTGCGGCAGGAATACTCACAGCCCTCATGGTGCTTGTCAAGGGAACAAAGGGCTGGCTGAAGCTCCACGACCTGCTGCTGGGCTGCTTCGGCATAGCGGCATTTCTCATACCCGTTATCCTAATATACACAGCCCTCAAGCTGGGCAGCGAGCAGAGCAAAAAGGACATCAGCGGCAGAACCGTATGGTGTATCGCCATGATATTCCTTGCAAGCGCTGCATATCAGATATTCGCTGTGGGACGTATCCCGGGAAGTACCATAGGCGGTCATTTCAGGATACTCTACGAGGAGGGAACCAAGCTGAAAAGCGGCGGTGTTTCAAGCATGGTCATCGCAGGACCTCTCCTCAAATTCTTCGGCAAGCTTGGTGCAAGGCTCATTTCACTTGTGCTTTTCTTCGTATTCGGAATGCTCCTTTCGGGGCGCGGACTTATGGAGTTCCTCAAGCTCCTTGCAACTCCCTTCGTATTCATCGGCAGATGTGTGAACGGCTTGCAGAATATGCTTGTAGGAGGCGAATTCGTTGACGCCTTTGACGACGACCTGGACGACGACAAGGAAAAGCGCGACTTTGACGCAGACCTTGAAGCTATAAATATCGCAAATACACGGAAGTCTCCGCAGAAGCCATCGGAGCGCAAGGCTCAGAACAAGAAAGCCGTTGAGTCGCTCCCCGACGGATTTTTCCTCGATATACCGCTCCCCACAGACCATCTTATAGTTCATGACAGCTACGGCGACGACGACGGCAGCGCTATTGACATAGACATAGAGCCGACCGCAGCTCCTGCGCCCAAGCCTGTAGCCGAACGCAGAAAAGCTCCTATCATAGAGGAAAACGAAGCTGAAACCGAAACTGCGGAAGAGGAAGAGATGTCCGACGAGGCACTCGAGGAGCTCATAAGCAAGGCTGCCGACGGCAAGCCCGATACTCCCGAGGAAGAGCTCCCCGAGGAAGAGGAGGAAGAGCCTGCCGAGGAAAAGCCCGTGTACATACTCCCCCCTATCGACATACTCACCCGTCCCGAGATACGCTCCAACCGCGCGGAAGCCGTTGAGGAAATGCGCGAAAAGGCAGAGGTCATCAAGAATACTCTCCAGAGCTTCGGCGTTGAGGTAAGGATAAAGGATATCTTCCGCGGACCGTCCATCACACGTTACGAGATACAGCCCGGTCCCGGAATAAAAGTCTCGAAGATAAAGGGACTCGAGGACGATATCGCCCTCAGTCTTGCGGCGCAGGGCGTCCGTATAGAAGCTCCCGTACCGGGTAAAGCTGCTGTAGGCATAGAGATACCGAATACTGCAAAGGACATGGTAACTCTCCGCGAAATGATAGCCTCCCCCGAGTTCAGGGACTCAAAGAGCAAGCTGACTTTTGCTGTCGGAAAGGATATCACCGGAAATATCATACTCGGCGATATCGCAAAAATGCCCCACGTCATCATTGCAGGTACTACCGGCTCGGGTAAGTCAGTCTGCACCCGTTCCATTATAATGAGTATCCTGTACAATGCGACTCCCGACGAGGTCAAGCTCATACTCATCGACCCTAAGATAGTCGAATTCAAGATATTCGAGAACATACCGCACCTGCTCATCCCTATAGTCACCGACTGTAAGCGTGCCGCAGGAGCGCTCTGCTGGGCAGTGAACGAAATGATGCGCCGCTACAACCTATTTGCAGAGGCAGGAGCCAACGATCTTCGCTCCTACAACGACCTTGCAGCCGTTGACGGCGACCTCTCCCCCATGCCGCAGATAGTGGTATTCATCGACGAGCTTGCGGATATGATGTTAGTCGCAGGCAAGGACGTCGAAGACTACATCTGCCGTCTCGCACAAATGGGACGTGCCGCAGGTATGCACCTGGTAGTTGCAACTCAGCGTCCTACCACCGATGTTATCACAGGTCTTATCAAAGCCAATATACCGAGCCGTATCGCGCTTTCAGTAAAATCGCAGATAGATTCCCGTACTATCATCGATATGGGCGGAGCTGACAAGCTCCTGGGAAACGGCGATATGCTGTATATGCCCATAGGCGCAGGAAAACCCGTCCGCGTACAGGGCTGCTTCTCCTCAAACGAGGATATCGCCGAGACAGTACGCTTTATAAAGGCACAGGGCGAAGTAAAATACGATCCGAACATCACAAAGGACGTGGAGATCTATTCCACACAGTCGCAGAACGGCTCCGCGGCAGCTGACAGCAGCACTTCAGCAGGAGGCGGCAGCGACGAGGATATAGTGGAAGCGGCTATAAAGGTAGCCGTGGACGCAGGACAGCTCTCCACATCAATGCTCCAGAGAAAGCTCAAGCTTGGCTATGCTAGAGCCGCAAGAATAATGGACGAGCTGGAAGAACGCGGAGTTATCGGACAGAGCGAGGGTGCAAAGCCACGAAAGGTGCTCATGTCGAAAATGCAGTACGACGAGTGGAGACTCCGCCGTATGGACGAATAAAAATCAGTGACAAGTAATTAGTGAATAGTGACCATCAGGGGCGATCCCTGCATCAGCTAAGGGCTAAGGGCTGAAAAAGAGGTGTTACCATGTACGAAGGCTTTCTGCCTACCACAAAAAAAGAAATGGACGAGCTGGGAATAGAGCAGTTCGATTTCATATACATAACAGGCGACGCCTACGTTGACCACCCAAGCTTCGGAGCGGCTATCGTTACCCGTCTTATTGAGAGTATGGGCTTCACAGTGGGTATCATCTCACAGCCCGACTGGCATACCGACCGCGATTTCCGCCGCTTCGGTGCTCCCAAGTACGCCTTTTTCGTTACCGCAGGCAATATCGACTCAATGGTGGCTCACTACACAGCCGCAAAGCGCAAGCGCTCCGACGACGCCTACACAGCAGGCGGTGTTGCAGGCAAGCGTCCCGACCGCGCGGTGATAGTCTACTGTCAGAAGCTCCGCGAGTACTTCGGTGACGTTCCCATAGCTATAGGCGGACTGGAGGCTTCTCTGCGCCGTTTCGCCCATTATGACTACTGGGACGACGCAGTCCGCCCCTCGGTGCTCCTCGACAGCGGAGCCGACCTCCTCATGTACGGCATGGGCGAGCATCAGGTACAGGAGCTATGCACACGGCTCGCAAACGGTGAGAATATACGTGATATCCACGATATACGCGGCACCTGCTATCTCACAGAGCCTGTGAACACTCCTATAGGAGCCGCTCAGTGCCCCTCCTTTGAACAGGTGCGCGACAACAAGGTGGAGTACGCAAAGGCAGTAAAGATACAGTACGACTGGCAGGACGAGGTCTACGGAAAGACCATAATACAGCGCCACGGCAAGCTCATGCTGGTGCAGCTGCCCCCTGCCTACAGCCTTACCACAGAGGAGCTCGACCATATCTATTCCTTCCCCTACACAAGGGCGATACACCCGTCCTATGAGGCTCTCGGGGGAGTACCCGGTATCGAGGAAGTACGATTTTCCATAACCCATAACCGCGGCTGCTTCGGCTACTGCAATTTCTGCTCAATAGCTCTTCATCAGGGCAGACGTATCACCGTCAGAAGTGTGGAGTCGGTGCTTGCCGAGGCGGAGCGTATCACGAAAATGCCCGATTTCAAGGGATACATACACGACGTAGGCGGTCCTACGGCGGACTTCCGCCGCCCCTCCTGCGACAAGCAGCTCACAAAGGGACTTTGTATGGGCAAGAAATGTCTTGCTCCGAACCCCTGCCCCGCCCTCAAAGTCGATCATACCGAGTATCTGTCCATGCTTCGCAGAATACGCAAGGTCAAGGGCGTGAAAAAGGTTTTCATACGCTCGGGAATACGATACGACTATCTCATCGAGGACAAGGACGACGAATTCATGAAGGAGCTCATAATGCACCACGTAAGCGGTCAGCTGAAAGTTGCCCCCGAGCACTGCTCCGCGGTAGTCCTCGACAAAATGGGCAAGCCCCATATCGAAGCCTACAAGCGTTTCCAGAAGCGCTTTTACGAAATAACCAAGGGCATGGGAAAAGAGCAGTATCTCGTTCCCTATCTTATGTCCTCACACCCTGGCAGCACCCTTAACGAGGCTATAGACCTTGCCGTTTTCCTGAAAGAAAACAAGATACGCCCCGAACAGGTGCAGGACTTCTATCCCACCCCCGGAACTATTTCCACGGCTATGTTCTACACAGAGCTCGACCCCTATACACTTGAAAAGGTCTACGTTCCGAAAACTCCCAAAGAAAAGGCTATGCAGCGGGCTCTGCTCCAGTACTTCCGTCCCCAGAACAGGGAGATAGTCCTTGAAGCCCTCAAAGCCGCAGGGCGGCGCGACCTTATCGGTTCGTCGCCTAAATGCCTTATAGAGGGCGACTCACACGGACAGAGCAATACTTCCCGAAAGGGCGGTGACAAGTCACGTCAAAATACTTCAAAGACACGGAAAGCTTCGTTCAGGCCGCAGGAGAGAAATACAAACTCACCTCATACCAGAAGCAGCTCCTTCGGGAACTCGCAGAAAAGCGGAAAAAAGAACGGGCAGAACGGAAAAAGAAAGCACTGAAAAACATTGGTCTGCTGCTCATTGCGGCAGTTATGATCTTTGCAGGCTGGTGGTTCTTCCGCAAGCCGCGCCATACGTTCCCAGATGAGGACAAGCTGGTCATGCACTTCATCGACGTTGGACAGGGCGACTGCACATTCATCGCCGCAAACGGCGTAACAATGCTGGTGGACTGCGGCGAATACGCTGTATCCTCCGATGTGGTCAGCTACCTGAAAGATCTCGGCGTGGGAAGACTGGACTACCTCATTGGAACTCATCCCCATTCCGACCACATGGGCGGAATGGCGCGTATCATCGACACATTCGACATCGGGGAGGTCCTGATACCAAGTATCCCCGACGAGCAGCTCCCCACAGCGGTATTTTTTGACAGGTTTCTTGAGAGCTGCGAGGCGAAAAAGCTGAATATACGCACAGCCAGAACAGGCGATACGCTCAGTATAGGCAAAGCCGTTTCGGAGATAGTCTCCCCTGACGACGCTGTTTTCGAGGACATGAACAATTACTCCGTAAGCCTGCTCATAAGGCATGGCGATAACAGCTTTCTCCTCACGGGCGACTCCGAGTCAGAAGCCGAATACGCCATGCTCACCAGCGACAGACTGCAGAAAGTCACGCTGTACAAGGCAGGACATCACGGCAGCTCACGTTCATCGACTGCGGAGTTTCTTGACATGATACGTCCGCAGACCGCGGTAATATCCTGCGGAGCCGATAACCCATACGGACACCCCTCGGATATCACCCTGCAAAGGCTTCATGAATACACAGACAAGATATACCGCACAGATATATGCGGAAATATAGTTTTCGAGTCCGATGGCAGCAAGCTGTCGGTACGCACCGAAAGGAACGGAAAATGACGGTAATAGACAGATTTGAGAACGGATATGCCGTCCTTGTGAACGAAAAGGGCTCAGTCAGCGTCCCGGAAAGCGAGCTCCCCCCCGAAGCAGCGGAGGGAGATGTGGTGCTGCTCAGAGGCGGCAGATATGTCACTGACAGGAAAGCCACCGAAAAAAAGCGGAAACAGGTACGCGAAAGACTGCAAAGGCTCATAAAGGAAGATAAACGATGACCGATACTATTATAATTGGCGGCGGAGCTGCAGGCTGCTTTGCGGCAGTCTACGCGGCAAGGTACGGCAAGACCGTGCTGCTCTTTGAAAAGAACGAAAAACTCGGCAGAAAGCTCCGCATAACTGGCAAAGGCCGCTGCAACGTCACCAATAACAGCTCCGCCGAGGAGCATATGAAGAATATCCCCGTAAATCCGCGGTTCATGTACAGCTCCTTTGCAGGCTTCGACGCGGAGAGCACCATGAGCTTCTTTGAAGAGCTGGGAGTGCCGCTTAAAACAGAGCGCGGAAACAGAGTTTTCCCCGTAAGCGACAAGGCGGACGACATCGCGGACGCTCTTGCAGCGGAGATGAAAAAGCTTGGCGTAAGGGTCATAAACAAGCGGGTAACGAAGATACTTGCAGAAAACGGCGCTGTCTGCGGAGTTTCCGCAGGCGGTGAGGAATACCGTTCACAGTCGGTGCTTATTGCCTGCGGCGGAAAGTCCTACCCTGCAACGGGTTCGACGGGCGACGGATATACCCTCGCACAGGCTCTCGGGCATACGGTCACGGAGCTGAAACCCAGTCTTGTGCCCCTTGTTTCTCCCGATAAATACTGTGCTGAGATGATGGGGCTTTCCCTGCGGAATGTAACTCTCAACCTCATGGACGGTAACAAGTGCATATACAGCGAGCTGGGCGAAATGCTCTTCACCCACTTCGGCGTTTCGGGACCTCTCGTCCTCAGCGCAAGCTCACACATACGGGATATGCAGCCAAACAGGTACAGTCTCCTCATCGACCTGAAGCCTGCACTGTCACCCGAGCAGCTTGACGCCCGTATACAGCGCGACTTCGCAGAAAATCTCAACCGCGACTTTCAGAATGGCATAAGGAAGCTCCTTCCTGCAAAGCTCATACCTGTTGCGGTAAGGCTTTCGGGGATCGCTCCCGAGCAGAAGATAAACGGGATAACCAAGGAAGAACGCCGCAGATTCGGGGAGCTGCTGAAGGCATTTCCCGTGAGGATATCGGGCTTCCGTCCGATAGACGAGGCGATAATCACCAGCGGCGGAGTCTCAACGAAGGAGATAAACCCGAAAACTATGGAATCAAAGCTTGTCAGCGGACTTTTCTTTGCAGGAGAGGTCATAGACGTTGACGCCTACACAGGCGGCTTCAATCTGCAGATAGCATTCTCAACGGCTTATACAGCCGCACTGAATATGTGAATCAGGAGCTAAGGACCAGGCTCTGAGAACCAAGGGCCAATGGCTGTAAATATGATATAAGGAAGGTATAAATATGGGGTGTTTAGGTAATTTATTATGGCTGATATTCGGCGGATTCTTCGCAGGTCTCAGCTGGCTGCTCATCGGACTGCTGTGGTGCATAACCATAGTCGGCATACCAATAGGAAAGCAGTGCTTCAAAATGGCAAAGCTGACCTTTGCTCCGTTCGGAAAGACGGTAGAATACGGAGGCGGCCCTGTCCGTCTGCTGGTAAATATACTGTGGCTCATCTTCGGCGGAATTGAAATGGCTGCGGAATTCGCAGTATTCGGTCTGCTGCTATGCATAAGCATAATAGGCATACCATTCGGCCTGCAGATGTTCAAGCTTGCAAAGCTCTCACTCATGCCCTTCGGCGCAAAGGTGAAGTAATACTGAATATGTACCATGAAAAAGAATTTTCCGCGGACATTCTTCCGCTATGTATTTGAATTCACGGCCGCAGGCTTTGCTGGCTGGATATATGAGGTAGTAACGGTATGGATAATGTTCTGCCGCTTTGACAACCGCGGAATGCTCCACCTGCCCATAATCCCCATATACTCGTTCGGAGCATTCATGCTCCTTGCAATACTGCGTAAAAAGCGAGATCCTCTTTTTATTTTCGCAGCGGCGACCGTGATAACCACGGCTTTCGAGCTGGGAACTTCATATCTGCTGGAATTCATCTTCCACAAGCAGTTCTGGACGTACAGAACATGGTATTTTTCCATACTTGACAGGTCGAGCCTCATTTCCAGCGCAATATTCGGCGTTATGGCTGTGGGATATTTCTATATGCTTCACCCCCTGTCAAAGAAGCTGAGCGACAAACTGCCCGAAGAAGTATGCTTCGGCACGGGACTTTTCCTGACGGCAGGGATACTTACCGATACGGTGATATCCTTTGCCGAAAATCTTGGCAAATAAAGGGCTTTCGCCCATAAATAAAGGAGTTTTAACATGAAGACCATCAACATCGCAATCGACGGACCTGCAGGCGCAGGAAAAAGCACTATCGCAAAAATGGTGTCAAAACAGCTGGGCTATATCTACGTTGATACAGGAGCTCTGTACCGTACTATCGCCCTTTACATAACCGAAAACAAGATAGCTGACGAGGATATCGAGGCTTCTCTCGAAAAAGCGGAGGTATCGCTCAGGTTTATCGACGGCGCACAGAGAGTTTTCCTCGGTAAGAGGGACGTTTCCGACCTTATCAGGACTCCCGAGATATCCATGGCGGCTTCACGCACATCGGCTATCCCTGCGGTAAGGGCCTACCTCTTTGAAACTCAGCAGAAGATAGCCCGTGAGAACAACGTTCTCATGGACGGAAGAGACATCGGCACGGTGGTCCTCCCCAATGCAGACGTGAAGATATTCCTCACAGCCTCCGCAGAGGAACGTGCAAACCGCCGCTACAAGGAGCTCCTTGAGAAGCCGGACTGTCCCACATACCAGGAGATACTCGACGATATAATCAAGCGCGACTATCAGGATATGCACCGCGAGACAGCTCCGCTGAAACAGGCTGAGGACGCAGTTCTTGTGGACACCACAAAGCTTAACTTAGAGGAGTCGGCTGCTGCTATCGTAAAGATAATAAACGAAAAGATAAAGTGACCGATATAACCTGCAGGAAAGCGGTCCGCTTGTGATGACGAGGGAACCGCTCCAGAATGGAAAAACAGATCCAGAGGTGAGACTGATATGTATTATATCGCAAAATTTGTTGTAAAGGTGTTCTTTAAGATATTGTACGGCCTGCACTTTGAGGGCAGGGAAAATATCCCCAAGGATACAACCGTAATATACGCCTGCAACCACCGCAGCAACGCTGACCCGCCGCTTCTCGGCGCTGGCGGACGGGGCAAATTCGCCTTTATGGCAAAGGAAGAGCTCTTCCGCAACAAGCTGTTTGCATGGCTCATACGTTCACTTGGAGCCTTCCCCGTTGCCCGCGGAAAGGGCGATACGGGAGTTATCGACACCGCTGTTGAAAGACTGAACAGCGGCAGAAGCCTTATGATATTCCCCGAGGGAACGCGCTCAAAGGACGGCAAGGTGGGAAAAGGTCACACGGGAGCCGCTCTCATTGCGGTCAGGTCTGACAAGCCCATAATCCCGGTCGGCATCTGCTACGGTGAAAAGCTGAAATTCCGCACTCCCCTCACGGTAAAGTACGGCAAGCCTATATATCCCGAGGAATACTGCGAAATAAGCGACAACCCCAATCCCCGTCAGCTGGTAAAGCTCAAGAACCGCTACATGGCGGATATAAAGCTACTCGTTGAGGGCGAGCCGCAGGCAAATGAGGACAAAAAGGAGGAAAATGCCGATGAGTAAGGTCACAGTCGCAAAATCCGCAGGCTTCTGCTTCGGAGTCGACAGAGCCGTAAAAATGGTCTACGGAGAGCTTGAAAACAACACTCATGTGGCTACTCTCGGCCCTATCATACACAATCAGGACGTCGTCAACGATATGCAGGCAAAGGGCGCAAGGATAATCGAGAACGTTGACGAGCTGAAGCCCGATGAGACCGTAGTTATCCGCTCACACGGCGTAGGCAGGGATATCTACGACCAGATAAAGGCAAAGGGAAACAGAATGCTGGACGCCACCTGCCCTTTTGTGTCGCGTATCCATAAGATAGTAGCTGAAAAGTCCGCAGAAGGGTACTATATCCTTATAGCAGGTGACCGAAATCATCCTGAGGTGCAGGGGATAGTTGGTCATTGTGACGAAAATTGCATGGTTTTCAAGGACAACTTTGAGCTAAAAGACTTTTTTGAAAAAAATTATAAAAATTTGCAAAAAAAGCTTGCAATTGTGGCGCAAACGACGTATAATATAGTAGTATGGGGTGAGTGTTTAAACGTGATCCCGAAGGACGATCCAAATATTGTTATATACGATACGATATGCAACGCTACCGACGCGCGTCAGTCCGACGCTGCCGAACTTGCCAAGAACTCTGACATAATGCTTGTGGTCGGGGGAAGACACAGTTCAAATACCGTTAAGCTTTTTGAGGTTTGCAGCCGTTACTGTAAAACATATCATATCGAGAATTCGGACGAGCTTCGGTCATTAAAGCTTCCAAATGCCACTAATATCGGCATTACCGCTGGGGCATCAACCCCCGCCTATATAATCAAGGAGGTACAAACCAAAATGGCAGAAAATGAAATTCTTGCAGCTAATCAGAATGAGGAGTTTGATTTCGCTCAGGCTATCGACGAGTCATTCAAAAAAATACATACAGGAGAGAAAGTTAAAGGCATTGTTATCGCCGTAAACAATACAGAGGCTATCGTAGACCTCGGCACAAAGCACACCGGCTATGTTGCTCTCGACGACCTTACAGACGATCCTTCAAAGAAGCCTTCTGACATCGTCAGCGTCGGCGACGAGATCGATCTTGTTGTAATCAAGGTAAATGACGCAGAGGGTACAGCTGCTCTCTCTAAGAGAAAGGTCGACGAACAGGCTGGTTACGAGAAGATCGTACAGGCTAAGGAAGAAGGCACTGTTCTCGAAGGCGTTGTTCAGAGCGTTGTTAACAAGGGTATCACACTCACAGTTATGGGTGTAAGAGTATTTATCCCTGCTTCTCTCACAGGTCTCCCAAGAGGCGCTGAGCTCGAGCAGCTTCTCAAGAAGAAGGTAGAGTTCATCATCATCGAGGTTTCAGAAGGTGGCAGAAAGAGAGCCGTTGGTTCCATCAAGGCTGTTCAGAACGCTAAGAAGGAAGAAGCTAAGGCAAGATTCTGGGAAACAGCAGAAGTCGGCAAGACTTACACAGGTAAGGTCAAGTCACTCACAAGCTTCGGCGCTTTCGTTGACCTCGGCGGCATCGACGGTATGGTACATATCTCAGAGCTCTCATGGAAGAGGATCAAGCACCCAAGCGAAGTTGTTAACGTTGGCGATACTCTTGAGGTCTACATCAAGGATCTCGACAGAGAGGCCAACAGGATCTCACTCGGCTTCAAGAAGGCTGAGGACAATCCGTGGGAGATCTTCAAGTCTCAGTATCAGGTAGGCGACGTAGTTAAGGCTACTATCGTTTCTATCACAAGCTTCGGCGCTTTCGCTCAGATTGTTGACGGAGTTGACGGACTTATCCACATCTCACAGATCGCAGATCAGAAGGTTGAGAACGTTAAGGACGTACTCAGCGTAGGCGACGTTGTTGACGTAAAGATCATCGACATCGACGAAGAGTCAAAGAGAATCAGCATTTCTATGCGTGCTCTTCTTGAGAATTCCGACGAGGAAGCTGACGCTGAGGAAACTCCTGCTGAGGATGCTGAATAATCAGTTATTATCAAGGGCTGTACTAAAGTACAGCCCTTTTTATTTTGCCCGTAAATATGCCTTTTTTCAGACCGTTCCCATCTCATGGAAAGTGTTGCACAAGGTGAAATATCCCCTGCGGCTTTTTGTCAAAAATGCCGATTTACCGATTTCTTTGGCGATTGCTCTTGAAATTCCGTGCTGTTTGGAGTATAATTAAACTTAGTGTATTGTCTATTTTTACAGTATTTATCCTGTTCTGCAGCTTCACTAACCCTTGCTTCTTATATCCGAAAGGCATACACCCAAGACCGTATCATTCCCCTATCGGTTAAGATCAGTTACATCACGGTCATTCTTTTTCTGCTCTTGCGCTTGAAAACTAAAGCGCTGCGATCTTTTCCGCTTATCAAGTTTCATACAGGTGGTGAACTTTGTGAATAAGGAGTTATCCTTTAAAAATATAGTCGGCATTTGGCTCCTGGCAATCGTTTTCCTCGTTTTACACGGAATAACCATTTCCTTCGGAACATTTGACCGCGAAAATATATTTATCTACCTCACATTTTTTATAAACGGTGCTTTATGGCTTTTCCTGCTGGTAAAAGAGTTATGGGAACGCCCATACTCAATGAAGATCATTTTCTATACATTCAGTCTGTTCTTCTTTTACTTTGCGGGACTGATACAATATATCGCAGGCAGGTTCCCGTGGATAGTCTACCGCGACAACGAAACGGTTCTGAAAGCAAACTGTCTTCTCTTCCTGTTTACTGTAAGTTATGAATTCGGTTCGCAAATAGTTTCTGAAATGAAACTAAACACTAAGGGACTCGTTCTTAAAGAATTCAATATTACCAATGCAAGACTGGTCATCATCACTCTTATCAGTCTCGCGGTTTTCATAAACAAGGTAAGAATGGTAGGATTTGCAGGCCTTTTCTCGCGACTGACCGTAAGAGGAACAGTAGAATACAGCGAAAGCTCAGCTATAACCATGCTTGTAAAGCAGTTACTTATGGCTTTACAGAGTATTGCGGCGCTTGTAACGCTTATGGCCGCAAAAAAGAACTACAAAAAATCAATATTCTTTATCATATGCTTAGGCTGTCTCGCGTGTACATATCCCCCGGGAATGATCTCAAGATACGCAGTGGCAACAATTTACGGCTCGATATTCATACTTATGTTTGACAGCTTCAAGAAAAACAGAGTGTTCATACTGTTTTTCGTCCTTGCTTATACGATATTGTTTCCGTTTCTCAACAATTTCCGACACGCTGATTACGCAGACGTTGATACGATCAAAGCCCTTTCAAACACCTTAGAAGGCATAAAAACAGGCTGGCTTGCCGGAGATTATGACGCATACGCCACCTTTTCGCTTACCTTTGACAGCGTGAAAGCAGCAGGAGCAACTATGGGGCGTCAATTATTAGGCGTATTCTTTTTCTTCGTTCCCCGTGATATGTGGCCGAACAAGCCGATCGGAAGCGGAGCTTATATGGGTCAGAGCCTGGGCTGGACATTTACCAATGTATCCTGTCCTCTACCGGGGGAAGCATATATCAACTTCGGCACTTTCGGAATAATCCTGTTCGGTGCCGGCTTCGGCTTTTTATCAAAGATCATGGACAAATTCTACTGGGAAAAAAAATCGACAGTAAATACAAAGTTCGACATATTATATGCAATTTCACTCATGATGTTCTTCTTTATGCTAAGAGGAGACCTTCTTTCAAGCTGGGCATATCTGATAGCATACATATCAGTTTGGGTGCTATTCACCTTTAACATCCCCGAAAGCCTGTTGAAAAAAGGCTGATCCTCCCCCGTCACTGGTTATCTATTGAAATCTGAAAGGACAATAGCCAAAAATGAAGAAAACATACACAGTCAGTGAACTGCTCAGGCTTATGAGAGAACATATCAGACTGATAGCTGCGGTTGCGCTGCTCAGCGGAATAGCAGTATTCGCTTTTTCAAAGTATATGCTTCCGCCGGAATATTCTTCACATATATCACTTTATGTCAAGAACTGCTCCGAAAGCTCGGGCAGCAGCCGAAAAGTGAACGATATCATGATATCAAAGCAGCTTGTTACCACCTACGTAGAGCTGCTGAACGATGACGCTGTCTTGAACGCAGTTGGAGATGCTCTTATCAGCAAGTATGATGCCAGCGACCTGAAAGAAAAGATTTATGTCAATGAATACGGCGTAATACCAGCTTCGACTATAAGGAATCTCATGGCTATAAAGTATTCGCCGCTTACTTCGGTAATAAAGATAACGGTCAACTGCAATGACGCTCTTTTAGCCGCCGATATATGCAACGCTATAGCAAAGTCAGCTTCCACCTATGTTCAGAGTGCAGTAGGAGTAGGCTCGGTCAGCGTTACTGATATCGCAAAGGTTTACCCCGACCCTGTTGGCCCTGATATTCCCAAGAATACTATAATCGCAATGATATCTGCCGTACTTGCGATGTTCATGATAATTCTCATAAGAGACTACCTCAACAATTCCATAAAGAATACAGAAGAGCTGGAACAGGCTTTCAGCACACCCATTATCGGCGAAATAAAACATTTCGGCGACAAAAAGGCCGACTCAGGCAGCTTCTTGAAGCCAGACTCTCTCATTTCGGGACAGAAATTACCGTTCGAGGTCGTTGAGAGCTACAAGCTGCTGCGCGCAAATCTCCTCTTCACCATTGCTGATTCCGGGAAAAAGGTGATCGCAGTTTCAAGTGCTGAACACGGCGAGGGAAAAACCATGACAGCTGCAAATATTTCCATTGCCCTTGCAGAGGCAGGCAGCAAGGTGCTTCTTGTAGACGGAGATATGAGAGTTCCCACTCTGCATAAGACCTTCGACGTAAGTAACAATACAGGTCTTTCGACTCTGATAATCAAGCGCTCATCGGATATAATCTCCATACACTCCGATGTACTGAAAAATCTCGATCTGCTCCCATCAGGTCCTATACCGCCAAATCCCTCGGAGCTCCTCGGTTCCGAAAACTTCAGAAAGGTCATGGAACGCTTATCGCAGGATTACGACCACATCATCATTGATACGCCGCCTCTCAGCGTGGTCAGCGACGCAGCTGCCATGAAGGACGCTGTTGACGGTATCATACTGGTCGTTCGCCATGCTTCCACCACATATGACAAGGTCTCGGAATGCGTTGAAAGGATAAAATTTGCAAATGCCGATCTGCTTGGATTTGTAGTGAACGAAGTCCACGCAAAAAGCAAGAACAATTATTATGATTACTGATAAAAAACTCCCGAAAGAATAGTACGAATACCTATATAGAAGATCTAAGCCATAGTATTTCTGATATACATTCAGAAGTACTATGGCGTTTCTATTGCCAATACAGTGATGTCGTGTTATAATTTTTATTAACATAAATCATGAGGGGACAATGATATGAACTATAGATGTGAAGAAACATATAATGAGGAATTTGAGAACATAAAACGTATAGTACTTGGCTCTGATCGTTCTTATTATATATATCGGGATGATAAACCATATGTGATTATCGAGGTACGCTTGTTTGAATGTTTTTCGGATACTGTTTTCTTTCATGATCATTTTGTTATCGGGAATTATTATGAAGGTGTATATATAATCAATATGCTTGATTTAAAAGTAATACATAAAGATATTTCAGGCTATTTTGGATACTTTGAGATCATAGATGATAACCTGTATGTTTTGGGGTGTAATAACATTACTGCGTTTGACTCATGCATGAACGAAAAATGGACAAGTAAAGATATAGCAGTCGATGGAGTGATTTTAAAGGAAATTGAAGGTGATTCAATTGTTGTATCTTGTGAAATGGATCCACCGGGTGGCTGGGTCAATAAAAGAATTAGTCTATCAAGCGGTAAACAGATTTAGTCAGAAAGATCTAATTTGAAATCTGCAGATTCTGATCTATCTTATCAGCTATATAAAATACAATGCCCCGAAGCGCTTTAAAATGCTTCGGGGCAAAACTTTTATGTTTGTATCTGTCTTACTCTTTCAGGAGTTTTCATCGTATTTATCATACAGGAAGCGATGGTATCAGCTTCAGCATATACTGCTGGATAGCAAGAGCGTCATTGGAAGTTATACCGTTGCCGTTCCCCTCTACGTCGCCGTTGGCTAAGCCCTGTTCTGTGATGTGTGTCTCAGCTGTGCCGTTCACACCGTACTTATTCGGATTTGCAAGGCTCTGCATGATAAGAACTGCGTCTGCAAGATCAACTCCGCCGTCGTTGTTGGCATCTCCCGGGCGGACCTGTACAGGCTTGCCTGATGTTGTAGTTGTTGTGGTGGTCGTCGTAGTAGTGGTTGTGGTGGTAGTAGTGGTAGTTGTTGTAGTCGTAACCGCAGGTGTTTCCCTTACGAATGCAATGTAGTTCATGCAGGCTCCGCTCATGCCGTTTGTACCGAGAGTAAGAGCTTCTCCTGCCTTTATTTCCTTTGCATAGACCTCAAATGGTCTTACAGCCTCGCTGTCGTTTATCTCCACAACTTCACTCATATGCTTGAAACTGCCGAGCCATGACGGCGGTGTGGTAACTCTCTGGTCAAGAGCCACATATACCGTGATATCCTTTGCCGCTGTGAGTACGGCAAGGTCGGAGTCGGTATTCTTTGAGTTGCAGGCTGTGCGGATAAGCTCGCTGCCGCTTGTACTCCACGGAACAGAAGCGATAACGTGATCGCGGTCGCCGAACGCCTTGTCGCCTGCGGAGTAGTTCTCAACGATAGACCACTGTGCGCCGTAGCTTGCGTCCTTGATATCAAGGCGTGCAATGAGAGTGCTTCTCATGTACTCGTTTATTATCTGCGGAACATCGCCGCTGCCGCTGGAAACTGTTCCTGCGTTGTATGCCTTGTTCTGCATTCTGCCTGCGTAAGCTGTTACATCAGCCTTTGCAGCGTCTGCTGAGGTCACGCTGTAGCTTCCGTAGATCTTTGAGGAGTCGGTGTCGAAGTTGTCATAACTGTCGCCGCCGCCCTTGAGATTGTTCACATAAGCCTTGTCACTGCGTGAATTTACTATCTGATAAGCAAGTCCGCTGCCCATATCGCAGCTTACGAACTTGTCGCCGTAGGACTTGATAGTTCCCGAATACGGATCGCTTCCCATATTTACAGCGTCAAGAGGGAGCTTTGTATTCTCGAAGTAATTACATTCTGAGAATATCTTTGAATTGTGTGAAGCAGCTATTCCGTACTGCTTGTTGTTGTAGAAATAGTTGTTGTAGCTGTGAACGTGTGCCACTCTTGCACGGGGGTTACGTGACTCGGTATTATTGAACCAGTTGTGGTGGTAGGTTATCCAGTCCTGCTCGTGGCTCGTTCCGCCGCCTACGAGAGAGGTCTTGTGAGCGTCCTTGAATACGTTGTAGGAAACTGTTACGTACTCAGCCCACTTGATATCGAGGGAGCCGTCGCCGTCAGCCTTGTCGTCATCGACGATACCGTTGCCTGCGTAAGCGTTGTAGCCCTTTTCGATAGTGTTGTTATGTACCCATATGTGGTATGACTTTGAAGAACTGCCGCCCGACATCGAGATACCGTCGTCGGGATACTGTCCGAGCCAGAGGTTCCTTACCTCACAGCTTGTGCTGTGCTTCATATCAAAGCCCCACTTGTTGAGATTGCAGTCATAGCCGATACCCTCAACGGTCACGTTCTTTCCGCCGTTCATATAGAGCATATTGGAACCGTCATTCTGCTGACCGTTATTTGCCTTTGCTCCCGAGGGAACGTCGATAGTGCCGATAAGTCTGAAGCAGACATTGCTCGGTCCCGCATTGAAGATATTGAAAAGGCCTGTCTTTCCGCCCCATGTTACAGTATCCTTAGTGGAGTTTGTAACATAGATGACCGTAATGCCTGATTTCAGCGTACCGTCGTTATTATAGGCGCCTACTGCCTCTGTTGTGTTCCAGTGGGCGTAACCGCTCCTGTCGTAAGCCATAGGCTTTACGTCACAGCTTGCAGAACCGTTCGAGCCCTGAATGTTTACAGTATAAGTCGTATTTCCCTTGAGTCCGGGGATATCCACTCTCGAACCGCGTATGAGCTGAGAGTCAACAGCTGTATAATCAGATGTGCCTGCAAGGGCATAGCTTACCTTAACATTATTGCCTATCTTTGAGCTGTCCCACTCAACAAAGGCTGTCTCGAACCAGCCGCCGCAGGTCTTTACAGCTCCCTCAACGTTTGAGGATGTCTGACCGTTATTATCGCCGCTGCTGCCTGAGCTGCTGTCTCCGTTCAGGTATGAAGGAGTCCAGTTGTTCATATAGTTCTTTATGTTGATATTCGCAGCGTCGCTGTCGGAGACAGTATGTCCCCTGCGCTGTGAAAGGTCGACTCTCTGACCGTTTGAGAGCTTCGTGCCGTTCTCCTTGAAGCCGTCAACGCTCTCTGGCTCAACTCCGCTCATGGATGTCCAGCCTGCGGCAGTTATCATATTGCCGTTCTGGAGAGTTGTATTCACGAAGAGCACCTTTGCAGTCTGACCCCAGGGTCTTCCGAGATAACCTGCGCTTACTGTAAGGTCTGAGCTTGCAGTTACCTTGCAGTCCTTGAAGAGATAGCCTGTGTATGGGCTTCCCTGTTCTCTTGCGGCTGTGATGTAACCGCCGACGGAGCCGCTGCTGTAGCCCTTCCAGCGGAGCTCACAGCTGTCGAATACAGCGTTGCTGCCGCCGAAGATGTAGTCTGTCTGTCCCTCGATGAGACAGTTCTTGTAGTACTGGGGCGAACCGCCTGTGTAAAGAGTATCCTGGCTTGACAGGAACTTGCAGCCCAGGAACTCAGCATAGCCCGTATCTACCGAGAGAGCAGCCGCACGCTCTGTTGCAGCCTTGGACTTTGCGTCTGTCCAGTTGTTTCTCACCTGAGTTATCTTTGTAACAGAGGTATCACCTGTGAGCTCCACGCCGTCGTTGAGCTCCTCCTGAGTGATATAGCGGTTGAATGAATTCTCAAAGACGATATTCTTCGCCTTGAAGTTGGTAGCCTTCGGCCAGAGCTGGACTGTTGCGCCCCAGCGGTAGTTTGCTACGTTCTTGCTGCTCTTTGAAGCCGCAAGGTTTGCGTCGTAATAGCCCTTTGAGTTCGCGCTGTAATACTTATAGCCTATGCCGTAGTACCATGTGAGCACTGCGTCGCCCTTTTCGGGCTCGTCGTTAACAAATGTTATGTAGGGTGTCTGAACGATGACCTGCTGACGGTATGTACCGGGAGCGATGTGTATCGTTACTCTTGTGGATTCTGATGACGGATTAAGAGATGCAGCCTTGTCGACAGCCGCCTGCACTGTCGAGAAGTTGTTGTTTCTGCCCGAATAGCCCACATAGAGGTCTGTGCCTGCGGCGTATGTCTTCATGGTCGGGAATACCGACATATACGCAAGCAGCACAAACACAGCGGCTGCAAAGGCAAAAAGCTGCAGAGCAAGCTTTTTTGTTTTACTAACCATTGTATTTTACTCCTTTTCATTTTGTAACTCCGCTGCCTAAAGCGAAGCCGTTTTCCCTCCGCGGCGGATATCCTGTTCCTCACAGCGCAGAGAAACGTCAGAATATACACCTATACACCATAATTATAACATGGTTGGTTATAGTTGTAAATATTTATTTGGTAAGAGCTTTTTAATTTGGCAGATTATACAACGGTGTTTTCCTCTCTTTGGATATATTTCCATTTTCTCCCGATTTTTTAAGCTTTCCGCTTTATTTTAACTCCTGAACGCATTTCGGCACTGAATGAACGTACCTTAACTTGACATTGCGGCGGAGAATGGTATAATAAAAGTATCGTTATTTTACGCAGATATCAGCATTGGAGGAGTTTTTATGAAATTCAGCAGCACCGAAGAATGGAAAAGCAAAATAAAGCGCGTAGTCATCTCTGAAGATGAGATACGCGCAGAAATAAAAAAAGCGGGAGCATATATCGACTCCCTGTACGACGGCTCTCCTATTCTCCTTGTAAGCATACTCAAGGGAGCTTTCGTCTTTATGGCTGACCTCTGCCGCGCAGTCACAGTTCCCTGCGAGATAGCCTTTATGGCGGCAAAAAGCTACTTTGAGGGCACGGAATCCTCAGGACACGTTGAGATAACTATGGACCTGAAGCACGATATCAGCAATTATCATGTCGTTATCGTCGAGGATATCGTGGATACGGGACGAACCCTCAATGAGATAAAGAAGATACTCGGAGTAAGAGCTCCCCTCTCTCTCAGGATAATGACTCTTCTCGACAAGCCCGACCGCCGCGTTGTAGAGCTGAAAACGGACTACTCACTTTTTACTATCCCAGATTATTTCGTTATCGGCTACGGTCTCGACTATGGCGAATTCTACCGCAATCTGCCGTATATTGCGGAGTTTGCTGAATAACAGGAACACTGAAAAAGGACAGCTTTCGCTGTCCTTTTGCTTTTTAATGATTATTTCCGCCCTTGAACTCTTTCTTTACTATAAGTATCTCCTCTTTCTCAACGAGTTCCCTGCCTTCAAAGCCAAGCCTTATGATATAGGGCATGAAGTCGATGATACGCATGAAATCGTCAGCTCCGAAGCTGTTGTCATAGTAGTGGAGTATGGTACTGAGAGCCGTTCCGTGAGTTCCCACCATTACGCTCTCGTCCCTGTGTGTATCGAGGATATCACCAAGAGCCGCAATATTCCTGTCCATTACCGAGCGCAGGCACTCGCCGTCGCTCTCGCAGAAATCAAGGTCTGCCCAGCGTCTGCGGAACATCTCGGGATTATTGCTGTTCGCTCCGCTGATACGCTCATGGAGCCGCTCGTCTATGGCTATTGTCAGCCCATGCTCGTCGGCGGTCTGCTTTATTGTATCATAGCTGCGCTTGTAAGGGCTTGAAACAGCGAAATCAAGGTGTATATCCCTCATGGCTTCAACTACCCTGAGAGTATCCCTCTGCCCCTCCTCAGTAAGAGGCCTGAGCTCCGCGTTTGTACAGCTGTAATCGGGCTGTGCATGACGGACAAAGTATATGTTTGTCATATCCTTTTCTCCTTTATATCGTCCATAAGCTCGTCTGCATACTCGTCATAGCCGTGGATATCCATGAGCTTTTTCAGCACCTTCAAAGCCTCTCTGCGCTTTCCGTGCTGTGCGAGCTCTTCGGCATAGGTCATGGAACACCGTTTGTCCATATCGTTTTCATTGTAGCAGAGAGTCATATATTTCAAAGCCTCATCCTCCTGCCCGAGTCCCTTGCAGGCGCGGTAAAGCCAGTAGTACGTGTACTGAAGATGTTCAAGCTCCTCAGAAAGCAGCAGCTGCTCCTTTGCTTCGGAGTATCTTTCCATCTGACACAGAGTCCTGCCGTATTCAAAAAGCTCGTTTGCAAGCTGACTGCTCATACCGTTATCACAGCCTCTCTTTAAAATCGTCATACCCGAAGCTGCGGAGCGTTTCAAAGCTTCCGTCCCTTTTCAGGAGCAGTATCGCAGGCAGGGGCATACCGTTGAATGTATTGTTCTTGACCATTGAGTATATGGCCATATCGCCGAATACGAGCCTGTCGCCGATATGAAGCGGCTCGTCGAAGGAGTACTCCCCTATAACGTCGCCTGCAAGACAGGTCTGCGAACCGAGACGGTAGCTGTACTTCTTCTCCCCCTTTTCACCGGCCCCCATAAGCGGCGGACGATAGGGCATTTCCAGCACATCGGGCATATGACAGGCAGCCGAGGTATCGAGGATAGCTATAGGCATATCGTTCTCCGTGAGGTCGAGCACCTCCGTAACGAGCCAGCCTGCATTGAGAGCTATTGCCTCTCCGGGTTCGAGAAAGACCTCCAGCCCGTACTTCTCCTGCATACGGCGTATACACCTTTCAAGACGCGGTATATCGTAATCCTCACGGGTTATGTGATGACCGCCGCCGAAGTTTATCCATTCAAGCTGCGGAAGTACATCTCCGAACTTTTCCTCGACTGTGTCAAGGGTAGTTTCAAGGTCGTCGGAGTTCTGCTCGCAGAGAGTGTGGAAATGTATGCCAGTAACTCCGCGGAGGTCGTCTGTGCGGAAGTTACTGCGTGTTATGCCAAGTCTCGACTTCGGCGAGCAGGGGTCGTATATCTCATGCCCCTCCTGTGTGGAACACTCGGGATTTATGCGGAGACCTATCTTCTTCCCTGCCGCAAGGACACGGTCGCGGTACTTATCCAGCTGCGTGAATGAGTTGAATATGATATGTCCGCAGTATGATATTATCTCGTCTATCTCACTCTCGCGGTAAGCTGCGGAAAAAACGTGATTTTCCTTTCCCATTTCATCGTGTCCCAGCTTTGCCTCGAAAAGTCCGCTGCAAGCCGTACCTGCCAGGTATTCCCCGATGAGGGGATAGAGATGATAGCATGAGAAAGCCTTCTGTGCAAGGAGTATCTTTGCGCCTGTGCGCTGTGAAACGCCGCGCAGTATCTCCAGATTGTGAACAAGTGCCGGCTCGTCTGCGATATAGCAGGGAGTCGGCAGCTTCGATGTATCAAACATATTATTCTTTACCGCCGAGGAAGTCGTTCATGGTGATCTTTACTCTCGGCTCGCCGCTCTCGTCGGGCTCGATCATCTCGACCTTTTCCATTACGATAGGAGTTTTCGGAACAGCGATCTCGCCGCTGCTGTTCATGTCTCGGTCAACCTTTGTGAAGTCGTCAACGACCTCCATACCCTCCGTAACGTTTGCGAATGCAGCGTAATTACCATCAAGAGTGCCTGCATACTGGCCGTTGTAGCAGATGAAGAACTGGCTCGTCCCGCTGTCGTAGGAGTCGCCTCTGCGCGCCATGGAAACCACTCCGCGCTGATGTGAGAGCTCGTTGTTCACGCCGTTAGCCTTGAACTCGCCCTTGATAGACTCGCCGCTGCCGCCTGTTCCGTCGCCCTTCGGGTCTCCGCCCTGTGCCATGAAGCCGTCAACTACACGGTGGAATGTAAGGCCGTTGTAGAAGCCCTGATTTACCAGATACTCAAAGTTCTCACAGGTTATCGGCGCCTGATCGGGGTGCAGTGTGAGGACTATGGTATTTCCCGACTGAACATCATTTCCCTTCTGGTCGGGGAGGTCGAGCTCCTTGCCGCAGCCTGTGAGCATGAGCATAGAAACCGCAGCTGCCACAGCCATTATTTTCTTAAAATTTCCGAAGCTTTTCATTTCTATTCTCCTTTTTTAAGGCTGACGTCGGTAAACATCAGCCTTTTTATCATATTTATCCTTGTAAATGCAAATCCTGTGACAGCTCCTGCGATGTTGAGAATAAAGTCGTCAATATCGCAGGCTCCGCACATGGTTATGAACTGTATTATCTCCACGCCTGTTATAACTGCCGAAGCCGTAAGCAGAAAGCTCACGAAGCGGCGCTGCTTTTTCCATAAAGCAGGGAGAAACACTCCAAAAGGCATGAATATAAGCAGATTCCCCACAAGATTATCCCTGGAGAGCTCAAGATAATACATATTCCTTTCCCGTATATAACCAATAAACTCAATAACCGTCCGAAACGGCAAAAAGTTGGTATTCTCACGGAAATACTCGCCGTATGTGTAAAAACGCAGCATACTTGCTCTTATGAAAAAAAGAAGATTCAGCGCAAGAAATACATATAATACAAACAGCGAGCATATTATAAGCTTTTTGACATTCATATCAGTCAACAAGAACAGGGTTGAAGTCCTCCTCCCAGGGAAGTCCCCACTTGTTGAGAGCCTCCATAAACGGATCGGGGTCGAATTCCTCGATATTGTAAACGCCAGCCTTCTTCCATGTGCCTGTCATAATCATCATAGCGCCTATCATAGCAGGAACGCCTGTGGTATATGAAATAGCCTGCGAGCCAACTTCCTTGTAGCACTCCTGATGATCGCAGATGTTGTAAAGGTAGTAGTTCTTGTCCTTGCCGTCCTTCTTTCCGCGGAAGATACAGCCGATGTTGGTCTTGCCCACTGTTCTCGGACCCAGTGACGCAGGGTCGGGAAGTACAGCCTTGAGGAACTGGAGCGGAACTATCTCCCTGCCCTCGTACATGATAGGCTCGATAGATGTCATACCGACGTTTTCGAGACACTTGAGGTGTGTGAGGTAGCTCTGACCGAATGTCATGAAGAAGCGTATGCGCTTTATGCCCTTGATGTTGAGAGCAAGGGACTCAAGCTCTTCGTGGTGGAGGAGGTACATATCCTTCTCGCCTACGCCCTTGAAGTTGTAAACGCGCTTTATCTCCATAGGCTCTGTCTCAACCCACTTGCCGTCCTCGATGTAGCTGCCCTTAGCTGATACCTCGCGGATATTGATCTCGGGGTTGAAGTTTGTAGCAAACGGATAGCCGTGATCGCCGCCGTTGCAGTCGAGAATGTCGATATAGTTTATCTCGTCAAACTGGTGCTTCATTGCGTAAGCCGAGAATACGCCTGTTACGCCGGGGTCGAAGCCGCTTCCGAGGAGTGCGGTTATACCTGCCTTCTCAAATCTCTCGCGGTAAGCCCACTGCCACTTGTACTCGAACTTTGCAGTATCCAGGGGCTCATAGTTTGCAGTATCAACGTAGTGTGTCTTTGTAGCGAGGCAAGCGTCCATAATGGTAAGGTCCTGATATGGCAGCGCAAGATTGAGCACTACGTCGGGCTTGTAGCTGTTGATGAGAGCAACGAGCTCGTCAACGTTGTCAGCGTTTACCTGTGCTGTCTCGATGACAGTCTTTGTTGTAGGCTGGAGCTTCTCTTTCAGCGCGTCGCACTTTGACTTTGTGCGGCTTGCTATCATAATGCCCTCAAATACCTCGCTGTTCTGACAGCACTTGTGAATTGCCACGGACGCAACGCCGCCGCAGCCGATGATCATACATTTTCCCATTTTTAATTCCTCCGTATCTTAAATAATATTTATGTTATAGTATGGATAAAATCTGCATTTCCTAAAATTCAGACAAGCCGTTAATATATGCTGCTGTCAGGTATATTCCCAGTATAAACAGCAATACTGCTCCGACAAATATACATATCCATTTTATCGCCTGCAAGATATTATTTCTTTCTTCCTCGGGGCAGATATATGATCTGGGGTTATCAGGGTCTACCCAAAGATCAACATGAGCTCCATCAGGCTTCTTTTTTCTCCACGAGCTGCTGGTACTTCCTGTACATCTGCATAATTCGCCTTTATAGCTGTACTCATATACAGGCGCAGTTTTGTAATATGTCCTGTCTTCATCTCTTTCATAAAAAGAAACATCGGTAAAATGAATTACTTCCGCAACAACTCTTTCGGTACACCTTGCCCTTCTTCTCTTTTCTTCCATTGTGCCCTTTATCACTATATATAATATACTGAACACGAACACAACGCCTGCCAGCACAAGAAAAACAACAAGTCCTTTTTCGAGTATAGATTCCATATGCTCACCTTTATTCAAAAACAAGCTTCATCGGTCTGAACGCTGAAACGCTGTCCTTAAAGCCCAGCTTCTTATACAGCGGATACCCCTCCGCGGAAGCTTTCAGTTCTATATAGTCAAGCTCCAGAGCCTTTGCGTCGGCAATAAGCAGCTCCATAAGAGCTTTTGCTATCCCCTGCCGCCTGTACTCCGGCCTGACATACACGTTGAGCACAGTTCCCGTCCTGCCATGCGGAAAGTTGGAATTCGGCGGCATCTCTTGCAGTACAAGAAAAGCCGAACCGATGACGGTTCCGTTGTCCTCGGCAGTATATGCATAGAAGTCGCGGTTCAAATGCTTATCATAATACTCCGGCAGTCTCTCCTTTATGCGTTCAGCCTGTTCATCAGGCATTCCGGGGAAGTCCTCGCGCAGGTACTCCATGCGTATATCGGTAAGTCCTGCTGTATTTTCAGCTCTGAAAATTTTCATATTCGACCTTCTTTATGACGTTTTTCAAATGCCTCACGACATCGCCAGCAGCATTTCCCTGATTATCTTGCAGGCAACAGCCGTGGAAACTCCGCTCTGATCGTAAACGGGACTGAGCTCGTTCACGTCGCAGCCCACTATATCCAGCTTGCTGCACACAAGAGTCACAGCCTTTCTCAGCTCGTCGAATGTGACTCCTCCCGCCTCAGGAGTTCCTGTACCGGGGAATACAGACGGGTCAAGCACATCGAGGTCGAGGGTGAAGTACACCTTTTTCCCTTTGAGCTTCTCAACGACCTCTTCAAGTCCGTCGAAGCTGAACTTATACATTTCCGTATGCCCGTCAGCAAATAAAAACTCCTCGCGGTCGCCGCTCCTGATACCGAACTGGAAGATATGACCGTCTCCCACAAGCTCATGGCAGCGCCTCAGCACACAGGCATGGGACATCTTCTGTCCGAGATAGTCGTCGCGGAGGTCAGCGTGAGCGTCAAAGTGTACGATATAAAGGTCGTTGTACTTTTTGTTCACAGCCATGACAGAACCGAGAGTTACAAGGTGCTCGCCACCAATCATAAAGGGCAGCTTATCATCCGCAAGTATCATATCCGCACGTGCAGCGATATCCGCTACTGCGCGGTCGGTGCTGCCGAAGGGGAGCTCTATGTCTCCGCTGTCAAAATAGCTGTAGTCCGTCATATCCTTATTCTGATAGGGACTGTAGGTCTCTATACCGAAGCTCTCATTGCGTATCGCAGAGGGAGCGAACCTCGTTCCGGGGCGAAAGCTGGTAGTACCGTCGAAGCCTGCGCCGAAAAGGACTATCCCGGCGTCCCCGTATTCGCTGTCACAGGCTATAAATGTCTGTATATTCTTATTCAACATCTCTGAGAAGCTCCTCTACATAGCATGGGAGCGCGAAAGCTCCCGTATGAAGTCTTGGGTTGTAGTACCTCGTCTTTATGCCGAGCATACTCCATTTCGTACCGTTATAGTCATTGGTTGGGTGATACTTCTTTGAAGCAAAGCCGAAAAGCCAGTGTCCCGAGGGATACGTTGGGATATGCGCCTGATAGACCTTGCTTATGGGGAAGCTCTCCACTATACGCTTATGGGAGCGCTGCATAGCCGCCGCGTCCTCGTCGTAGAACGGGCTCTCATGCTGATTTACCATGATACCGTCGTCACGGAGCGCCTTGAAGCAGCTGCCGTAGAACTCCTTGGTGAAAAGTCCCTCTCCCGGACCGAACGGGTCTGTGGAATCGACGATGATAACGTCGTACTGGTCGGTACAGCGGCGAATGAACTTCACGCCGTCCTCATAGTATACATGGACTCTCGGGTCATCGAAGCGGCAGGCAGTAGTAGGCAGGTACTTCTTGCAGACCTCCACTACCAGCTCGTCTATCTCAACAAGGTCGATGCTCTCAACGGAAGCATAGCGCGTTAGCTCGCGGACAACGCCGCCGTCGCCTGCACCGATGACCAGTATATTCTTCGGGTTGGGGTGGACTGCCATAGGTACGTGGGTTATCATCTCGTGATATATGAACTCGTCCTTTTCCGTCAGCATCATGTAGCCGTCCAGCGTAAGGAAGCGCCCGAACTCCTTTGAGTCGAAGATGTCTATGCGCTGGAACTCGCTGTTTCCGCTGTAGAGCTGATGATCCACCTTTATTGAAAATTTAACGTTCGGAGTATGTCTCTCCGTGAACCATAATTCCATACTATACCTCCGTTCACAAATCATAATTCTGTTTCGCAGAATCATGACCTGTCCGCTGACGCATTTACCCCTGCAAGCTTCATTGCAAGCTTCAGATATATGGGCATTACGATAAAAATAATGAAAAACGCAGCGATAAAGCTGATAATAAGCGATTTTACATACATCGTGCCAAACGGCGGCAGATGAGCGTGTCCGTGGCTCATCTTCAAAGCCATTTTCCGCGCAAGAGCTATCATGGCAAGCGTTATGACCGGCGTGTATATAAGATCAGAGACAAGTGCCGAGACCATATTTGCAGGTAGGCTCTGTTCCCTGAGCTTCACAGCCTTTACAGCTCCGCTCTCGAGCTTACTCATAGGAACGATAAAGCCTATGAGTAAGCTGATGGCAAAACTTGCCGCAAAGCTTATAAGGAAGGGTATCAGTTTAAAGCCTTCCTCCGATGTAAGATTTCCTATCAGTGACAAACAAAAACTGAGAGTTGCTCCCATAAGGAGAGTCATTATCATTCCAACTTTTCTCATATCCAGGTTCCCTCCATAAAAAACGCATTGCAAAACGCCCCCCAGCGTTTTACAGCACATCACAGATCGAGGACGTTGAGTCTCTCGATATTTATATCCTCAGTACCCGTCATCTGGCAGCCCTTTTCCTTGGCGTACTTGATATACTCGATTATCTCGTGAGTAATCAGTTCGCCCGGAGCAAGTATCGGTATACCCGGCGGATAGCACATGACGAATTCGCTGCATATCTCGCCTGCGGCTTCATCGAGGGGCAGAGAACGCTTTGCCGCGTAGAATGCCTTTCTCGGAGTTTCCGACACCACAGGGCTTATATATTCCTGAGTGAGCATATCCGCTCCGTCCTTGCCGAAGCGGCGCTTTATCTCGGCAAGAGCGCTTATAAGGCGCTCGATATCGCGTTTCCTGTCGCCTACCGAGATGTATGCGAGGACGTTTCCGATATCGCCGAACTCTATCTGTATATCATACTCGTCACGGAGAAGGTCGTAGACCTCTATTCCTGCGAGACCTATAGGCAGAGTATAGATACTCAGCTTTGATACATCAAAATCATAGATACTGTCGCCGTTTATGAGCTCCTTGGAGTAAGCGTAGTAGCCCCCTATCCCGTTTATCTCCGAGCGTGCATATTCAGCCATTTCCACAGTCTGCGCGAATATCTCCCTACCGCCGAGAGCAAGTCTTTTTCTTGATATATCGAGACTTGACAGCAGCAGATACGAAGCGCTGGTGGTCTGTGTAAGATTTATCACCTGACGCATATAGTCTGCGTTGACATTCTTTCCGAGAAGAAGGAAGGAGCTCTGTGTGAGACTTCCTCCCGACTTGTGCATACTTACGGAAGCACAGTCTGCTCCTGCCGCCATAGCGGTGAGGGGAAAATTCTCCCCGAAGTAGAAGTGCGTACCGTGAGCCTCGTCAACAAGCACCAGCATACCGTGAGCATGAGCAAGCTCCGTTATCTTCTTCAGGTCGGAGCATATGCCGTAGTACGTGGGATTATTGACCATTATCGCCTTTGCGTCGGGATTTTCCCTGATAGCCTGTTCCACCTGTGCCACCGACATACCCAGAGCGATACCAAGTCTGGTATTCACGTCGGGATTGACGTAAACAGGCACAGCTCCCGTGAGGATAAGAGCGTTTATGGCGCTCCTGTGGACGTTTCGCGGCATGATTATCTTGTCGCCCTCCTTGCAGGCGTACATGAGCATACTCTGTACCGCAGAGGTAGTTCCCCCCACCATGAAGAAAGCGTTTGCAGCTCCGAAAGCCTCGGCAGCCAGCGCCTCCGCGTCCTTTATGACGGATACGGGGTGACAGAGGTTGTCGAGTGGCTTCATTGAGTTGACGTCAACATTCATGCAGTCCTCGCCGAGGAACTCGGTAAGCTCCATATTTCCTCTGCCGCGCTTGTGGCCGGGTACATCAAAGGGCACTATCCTCATGCGGCGGAATTTCCTCAGTGCCTCGTAAATAGGCGCATTTGTCTGGGAAAGCTCAGCCATTTCCGAACACGTTCCTTCCGCTGAAAATTTCTATCATCTCCCGCTGGAGGGCGTTGGTTATCTCAAGTCTGCGCCTCGGCGGAAGCTCGTTAACATCTGTATTGAACAGGTAATTCTGCAAGTCAAGCTCCTTTATGAGCATTTTTGTGTGGAACATATTCGCCTGATACACATTTATGTCCACAACGTCGTACTTATCCAGTATCTTTTCATCTATATAGTTCTGTATGGAAGTGATATCATGGTCGATGAAGAGCTTTTCGCCGTCAAGGTTGCGTGTAAAGCCCCTTACCCTGTAGTCCATTGTGATGATATCCGAATCGAAGCTGCCGATAAGGTAGTCGAGAGCCGTAAGCGGCGTTATCTTGCCGCAGGTTGCAACATCTATATCCACACGGAATGTGGCGATGCTTGTATCGGGGTGGAACTCGGGGTAGGTGTGGACTGTTACATGGCTCTTGTCGAGGTGGGCAACAGTCTCGCTTCCTCCTGCGGGTATCATCGTATCGTCAGCGATAAGGAAGGTAGCCGACGCGCCCTGAGGGTCGTAGTCCTGACGGGAAACGCTGAGCACCTGCGCTCCTATCATCTCCGTTACATGGGTCATTATATCCGTTATACGCTCAGAGTTGTACTGTTCGTCGACATAGGCGATGTACTCCTGCTGAGAGCGCGCCGTTTTGGCATAACAGACGTCGTAGATATTGAAGCTCAATGACTTCGTAAGATTATTGAACCCATAGAGTTTAAGCTTATTCTCCATAATAAACACACCTTTATAAACAAAAATGCACACAAAAGACCTTATCAGCCATTGTGTGCATGAAATATACGTGTAATACGCGAAACTTCATTGACGGTACAGAGTCTATATAAGCAAGTACTACCTTTTACTACTCTTATTGACCTTTCACAAGCTGATGAGAACTTATAAAAACTTTATCGACATACAGTCGAATCAATAAGGCAACAGAAGTTGCCAGCCGGAATATCGGCGTTCGGCATTTGACCCGGCTGTCCGTATGGCCTCAACTCCACTGGGAGTGGTCAATAGTCTTGCTCTGAAACCGAAGCTTCTTTTGCAATGAGATTATTTTATCACATTTTGCTATTGTTGTCAATACTTGCACGTTATATTAATGCCTATTACGTAAAAATTTCTCCTGTTTCAATAAGCTCAGCAGTTCTGATGTTATTTTTCACAAAAATATATTGACAAATCAGAGGTTTCAGGTTAAAATAGAAACATAGGAGTCCAGCCGCTCCGGCGGAAAACGCAGGGTCTCCCACAACAGCTCGGCAATATCATTCCGGAGAGGACACAGTTTTCAACACAGCTGCATATCTGTTAACGGAACGGTAAAAAACGAGGAATAATTATGTAATAAAGTGTTCATAAACGTCACTGATAAATGAAAATCAGATGAAATCGGCAGCTTAATCCTTGACAAAAAATGCACAATGACATATAATGTTTTTGTGGCACAAGGGGTGTGCCTATGAAACATTTTTTTACATGAAACAGGAGGATTATAAAAATGGGTGTATTTCAGAGATTATCAGACCTTCTCAAGGCAAACGTAAACGATCTTATCGACAGAGCTGAAGATCCGGAGAAGATGGTCAAGCAGATCATTATCGATATGCAGACCGAGCTGGCTAAGGCTACTCAGAATTACGGCAAGGCAAAGGCAAGCGAGCGCCTCGCTGAAAAGAAGTACCTCGACGCTCAGAAGGTCTCGGCTGACTGGGAGTCAAAGGCAAAGGCTGCTCTCGCAAAGGGCGACCAGGATCTCGCTAAGCAGGCTCTCGCAAGAAAGGTCAAGGCTGACGAAGATCTTGCAAATTATAAGGAAATGTACGACTCTATCTCTGCACAGACAGACGCTATCGGCGATCAGGTAGAGGTACTCAAGTCCAAGCTTGAAGAGGCAAAGAGCCGTCAGGCAATGCTCATCGCACGTTCACAGATGGCAGACACACAGAAGAGCCTTGCAAAGGCTGCAGGAAGCTTCGACCCAAACTCTTCCTTTGACAAGTTCCAGAGAATGGAAGAAAAGGTAGTACGCAAGGAAGCAGAAGCTGCTGCATTCACAGAGATCGCAGGCGACGCTCTCACAGGCGGCACAGGCGACGAGCTGAAGAATACCTTCAGAGACCTTGAGTCTGAGGCAAAGGTAGACGCAGAGCTCCAGAGACTTCTTGCCGAGATGAACGGCGGCGCTAACAGCACAAAGTAATAACAGCAAAGGAATTTCAACATGAGCCGCAAGAAAAAGAATATCTGTCCCGAAAAGAAAATGTTCAGGGAGTCGCTTCCGCTGTTGGGCGCGATCTTCCTCGTAATAGCATCCGCAGCATACATCCTTTTCCGCAGCTGGAGCAATAAGATCTACTACGAAAAGTGGAAAGAATACGAAGATTGCGGTATCTGAATATGACACAAAAGCTCCGAGGCTTCATGCTTCGGAGCTTTTTCAGTGAACAGTTCTTAACTCTTAGTTCTTTAATTTCTTTTTGCAAACGATGATAATTATTTGTTAAGCACTTTCTCACTTGCATATATAAAAGCAGCTCCCCGAAATATCGGGGAGCTTTCTGTTACGTTATCAGTTTTCGGGAGTGAGACTTGTTATCTTGTGAAGCAGATACATCTGAATGCGGAGTGCGTCATTTGATGTAAGTCCCTTGCTCGAAGTATCAACGTCAGCGTTTGTAGCACCTTCTTCTGTGATGTGCTTGCTGTCTGTACCAGTAACGCCGTACTTGTTCGGATTTGCCAGAGCCTGCATGATAAGAACAGCGTCTGCCATGTCGATATTGCCGTCGCAGTTTGAATCGCCGTAGTTTACAGTCTTGTTGGGATCTTCCTTTGGATCGCCGTTCTGACCGCCATTGGGCTGTGTTGTAGTGGTAGTTGTTATTTTGGGTTCTGTGGTAGTAGTTGTTGTAGTTGTCGTAGCAGCAGATGTAGTAGTAGTTGTTGTTGTTGAAGTAGTTGTTGTTTCCTTAGAAGTTGTAGTTGTTGTCTCAACCTTAGGCTTAGTTGTGGTAGTTGTTACCTTAGGCTTGTCGCCGCCTGTACCGCCGAGACCGTCAGCCTTTGTGCCGTCGGGCTCTTCGCCGTAGTAAAGCTTGCCGTCAACGTAAACAGGTACATAAGGCGTGATAACGCCCTTTGCTGTGCCGTCTGCTGCATTAGCGCTCTTGCCTACGCCCTGTGCGGAGAAGTCGTTTGATGAATCCCAGCCGCTGCCGTAGTCAGGCATTACGATAGCAAGGAGTATCTCACACTGCTGCTGTCCCTCTGAAATAGGAAGAACAACACGTCCGTCAGGGAGATTTACCTCGATGTAGTAGATATCGCCGCTGTACTGGATAGGCTTGGAGATCTCAGCTGTCTTGTAGCCCTGTCCCGAATACATAGCGGACTGGTCACGGTCGCAGCGGATAACGAGATCCTCGGGGTTCTTGCCCATTGCCTTGACCTCGCTGAGGTCCATGAAGTATCTGAATGAGATATTGTCCTGAACTCTTGCAGGCCATGCGGAGTGGTTTGTAACCTTGAAGCTTATAGTCTGACCGCTTGCGTCGCCGCCCTTTGAAAGGACTTCAACGTAGAACTCAGGTGAATCGTGAACTTCCTTCTCCGGGAAGCTTGCGTCTCTTGAGCCGCCGTACTTGTCTATCATCTTGCAGAGCATAGCTGTGAAGCCTGCGTTATAGTCTGTAGCTACCTCGTTGTTGATGAAGTCCTGACGGTCGTCGTTGTAGGAACCGTCCTCATTAGGACCGCCTACGAGAGCGCCGTAAAGGATATGTCTTGCCTTATCCGGGATCTTGAGGTCATTCTTCCATGAACCGTGTGATGTACGGTGGTGTGGGTTCTGAGGGTACTTGTCGCCGAAGCCTACAACGTAGCTCTGCTTGTTGGGGTTGTCGCCGAGAGCGTAGTTCACCTGTGTCTCGGCAAATTCAGTATACTTTGCAGCCTCGGATGTGAGGATAGTATCGCTTGCAACAGTTGCGATGAAAGCAGCTGTATTTGCGTATCTCAGGCAGCCCCAGTTGCTCAGCCAGCGGAGTCCGCCGGGGATTATCTTAGCCTCGGTTCCGCTTACCCAGCGGTCACAGTGCTTCTTTACATGAGCGATAGCGCTGGAATCCTCTGTATTAAGAGCATAGAGAAGCATAGCGCCCTGCATGTTGTCGTCCCAGCAGTGTGCCCAGCCGTAAGCAAGAGTATCGCCCTCGCCCAACATTTTACCGAGGTTGGGGATATAGCCCTTTGCGTCAGCAAGGTAAGCGTCGTCGCCTGTTGCGATATACAGCCAGTTAGCTGCATAGAAGAGCTCGTCGTAGAAGTGGCTCGACTGATAGAAGCCCTGTGCGTCGCTCTTATTGTAAACATCGTCGCTTGGAGATGTCTTTGCGATATTGTAGATATTCTCGGCGTGCTTCAAGTAGTTTGCCTTCTTGGAAGCGTCGATATCGCCGTCAAGTGCAGCTGCACCGGCTGCGAGAGCTGCTGCCATTTCGCCGAATACAGCAGAACAGCCCTTTGAGGATTTAAGTATGGCACGAGCCTCCTCAACGGAATGTCCGTTATCCTCCATACCGTATTCCAGAAGCTCGACAGGACCCCACCAGGTATGGTCGTGCTTACCGATACCTACCTGATAAACTACCTCAGTGCCCTTGTCGCACTCTGCAAGATAGTCGAGAGCGAACATGAGGTTGTTCTCATAGGTATCCTTTATGCCTGCCTTTGTAAGTCCGTCGGGGTACTGATAAAGTCCCCATGCAAGCATTGAAGCAGAATAAGCCATAGGAAGATTGAACTTTACGTGGTCGCCTGCGTCGTACCAGCCGCCCAGTACAGGGTCGCTCATGGTAGAATCGGCTCTCCACTCCACTCTGTTCCAGTCAGGGAGCGGACCTGCCTGCTGTACCTCATAGAAATACAGCGACTTGTCAAGTGCGTCGACGTAGTTGAACTTGCCGTCGGCAGCGTTTGCTGTCATCATCACGCCTGCGGGCAGAGCCGAGACAGTTGAAGAAGCCAGCAGCATGGCGGAAACGATACCGCCTGTCAGTTTCTTAAGCATAGTAAAACTCTCCTCTCATTTTTTATTGCTCCGTCTTCGCGGAGCTTCCTCACGAGTATACCATAGCTATACACATTCATTATGCCACAATTTGCCGGTTATGTCAAGCAGATAATACAAATTTGAGTAGATAAAACAGTTTATAAATATCCATTTTATCAAGTAAACAATTCAAATCAATGCATTATGGATTGCCTTTAACTTCGGTATAGTAGTACACAGCCAGCTGAGTCCTGTCGCGCAGGGCGAGCTTATCCAGCAGACTGCTGATATAGTTCCTGACAGTTCCCTCGCTGAGGTAGAGCTGTCCTGCTATCTCCTTGTTGCTGAGCCCCTTTGCGACCAGTTCAAGAACCTCACGCTCCTTGTAGCTTATGCCGTGAGCGGCAAAGTCGAACTTCTCCTTCGGCACCATGAGCTCGGGGAGCTTTGTGATAATTTTCTCGCCGAAAACGCTCTGACCGCGCATTACCGCTTCAAGGGCAGGCGCTATACCGTCGAAGTCCTGTTTTAGTATGTAACCCTTTGCACCCATATTCAGAGCCTTGACTATATACTCGTCGTCGGAAAATGTGGTCAGATACAGTATACGTGCGTCGGGGAAATTTTTCAGGATAGTTTCCCCTGCTTCTATGCCGCTCATGTCGTCCATGCGGATATCCATAAGGATAACGTCGGGGCGGATACTGCTGTAAAGCTCTATAGCCTGCTGTCCGCTCTCGCCCATTGCAGCGACTGTCACGCTGCCCGTGCTTTCAAGTATGGTTTTCAGCGACAAGGCTACGAGCTTGTCATCGTCAATAACTATAATGTTCATATATACTCCTTTATTTAGGCACCGACATGAATATCCTGAAGCCCTCGGGCGACGGCGTAAAGGTTATCCTGCCGCCGAGAGCGGCTGCGCGGTCGGTCATATTCTTGAGACCTATGCCGCCTTCCTTTATCTCCGAGCAGTTTCCGTTGTCCTCCAGCATGAGCTGATAGAACCCGGGGTGCTCACGGATAACAATGATGATCCTGTCACCGTTTGAATGCTTCACTGCGTTGGAAAGCCCTTCCTTGACCACGCCTATCATGCACAGCTTCACATTGCCTGCCATATTCCCGCTTACGTCGCAGTCAAGGTTTACCGTGAACCTGCCGTCAACTGCGCTGATACTGTCCTCGATGACCTTTCTTAGATCAATGGAGTCGTCGTGAAGGTCGTGAACGCTCTCGCGTATGCTTGTCATAGCGCTGTCGAGCGTGGAACGCAGGCTCTCCAGCGGTTCGCGGAGCTGCTCGTCCTTGTTGATGACGATAAGGGCTCCCGACTGCAACAGCGAACGGGTGAGCATATGTCCCACATTGTCGTGTATCTCGCGAGCAATACGGTTCCGCTCTTTCAGCGTCGCAAGGTGTATCTCGTTGTCCTGCGCCTGTGCAAGTCTCATGTTCTGCTCCGAGAGCTGACGGTTCTTTCCTGCCACCTCGTCGCGGAGCTGCGTAAGCTTCTCGACGGTCTTTTCAAGTCCTGAAATACGGTTGTATACTATTATAGTGACAGCAGTAGCCGCGGCAGTTATCATGATCTGCCCGAATTTCAGGCTGTCGAACTTTAACAGCACCGTAACCGCAGGCATGATCAGCCACCATTTCTTCTCCCAGAGAGCGTCATACAGCATGAGCGGCACGGCACAGAAAAAGAGGGGAAAAGCTCCGCAGAGCAGTGAACAGCCCATTATCAGGACATATGCGGCTAACCGCCCTGTGAGCAGCTGTGTTGCCGCGGAAAAAGCGATAGTCACGATCGTGACGATAACAGGCTCAGAAAAGCTGTCCGACATGAAAAGGCTCATCATGCAGATAGTAAGTATGGCGAGCTTGTCAATAAGTCTGTTCAACACCTTCCCCCCTTGTTTTCATGATATTATTTCAGCTCAGCGACCGTAACTCCGTCCTCGCCCTCTCCGAAGAGACCGAGTCTGAACGTCTTTACGGACGGGTGAGACTTCAGACGCTTATGAACAGCCTGCCTGAGAAGTCCCGTACCCTTGCCGTGGATTATAGTTACTGTGGAAATATTCGACATTACCGCCTGATCTATGAATGCGTCAAGCTGATAAACGCCGTCGTCACAGGCGCAGCCGCGTATATCGAGCTCCATTTTGCCCCTGCGCTCCGCCTTTACGCCCACCTTGTTCATCTTTCTGCCCGGACGTATGGACTTGTTGCCCACTGTGACCTTTTCAGGCTCTTCAAGTCTGAGCCTTGATATGTTCATCTTCGTTTTCATTACGCCCATCTGAACGTATACGAAGTCGCTTCCGTCGGGCTCTCCCGAGATTATTCCCTTGCGCTGGAGGTCAACAACGTAGACCGTATCGCCCCTGCGGAGCTTTCTCGGCAGCACGTAGCCCTCGTTGGGGTCGCGCTTTTCCACGGGATTTGCCGTGTCGTACATCTTGTTGAAGCTCTGCTTGGTCTTAGCCTTCATGCCCGATACGTTTGCGCTGAAATCCTTCTTCTCCTTTTCCTTGCGGAGCTTGTCGAGCTCGTCGAGAAGCTCGTTGGACTCCGCCTTTGTCTGCTCGATAATTGTCATAGCGCGGAGCCTTGCCTTTTCAAGCTCCTCAGCCTTAGCGGCTTCGAGCTCCTCGCGCTCCCTGCGGATAGACTCCTCATGCTCTGCGGTCTGTATACGCAGACGGGTCATCTCGTCCCTCTGCTTTTCCAGCTCAACACGGGCAGCCTCGAGCTTTCCGATGACCTCTTCAAGCCGCGTATTCGCCTCGCTGACGCGGGCTTTAGCGTCCTCTATTATATCAGACGGCATACCGAGGCTCTCGGAAATCGCAAAAGCGTTGGACTTTCCGGGAGAACCCACGATAAGCTTATATGTGGGACGAAGAGTTTCTATATCAAATTCACATGAAGCATTCTCGACGCCGTCGCTGTCGATAGCGAATACTTTAAGCTCCTGATAATGGGTAGTCACCATTACCTTTGCGCCGCTCTCCATAAGGCGGCGGATAATGGATATAGCAAGAGCCGCGCCCTCTATGGGGTCTGTTCCCGAGCCAAGCTCGTCAAGGAGTACGAGCGACTGCTCGTCGGCTGTTTTAAGTATCTCAATTACCTTATTGGTATGCGATGAGAAAGTGGAGAGGTTCTGCTCAATGCTCTGACTGTCGCCGATATCCGCGAGGATATGGTCGTAGACCGATATTTTGCTGCCGTCGGCAACGGGGATAAGAAGTCCGCACATAGTCATAGCCGCAAGAAGTCCCGCAGTTTTCAGCGTTACCGTCTTACCGCCCGTATTCGGACCTGTTATGATGAGCGCCTGATAGTCCTCGCCGAGACTTATCTCCACGGGAACAGCCTTGTTCCTGTCAATAAGAGGATGACGGGCTTTTTTCAGGTGCATTTTTCCGTCGTCGGTTATCTCCGGCAGCGAGCAGCGGAGCTTTGCAGCAAGATTGGACTTTGCAAAATAGAGGTTCAGTTCCGTGCAGACCTTGTAGTTTTCCGCAAGTATATCCGCATAGTCGCCGCAGTCACGGCATAGCTGGTGGATAATACGCTCTATCTCCTCCTGTTCCTTTGCTTCAAGGAGGCGGATATCGTTATTGGCTTCAACTATAGCCATAGGCTCGATGAAAATGGTCTGACCCGTGGCAGATGTGTCGTGAATAAGACCGCTTACCTGTCCGCGGTACTCTGATTTTACAGGGAGAACGAAGCGTCCGTCACGTATGGTGACATTGCTCTCCTGCAGGTACTGCTGAGTGGTCTTGTTCTTTATCATCTTGTCGAGAGTTTCGCGGAGCTGCATACCTGCGCGGTTTATCTTACGGCGTATAGCCGCAAGCTCGGGACTCGCCGCATCTGATATCTCGTTTTCCGAGATTATGGAGCGTTCGAGCTTTTCCAGCAGCCAGTCATTGGGCTGGAGCCGTGAAAACAGGTAGCTGAGCTCTGTTTCCATGTTCTCGCAGTGGGCGTACCAGTCCGCGAGAGCCTTTATCTGTTTGAGCATTGCCGCGATATCGAGGAGGTCGCTGAGCGATATGACAGCTCCCGACTTTGCCCTTGCGGCAACAGTGCTTATGTCCTTGAAATTGCTGAAAGGCGGTGTTCCGAACTGCACCGAAAGGGACAGAGCCTGCGAGGTCTTGAGACATTCGTAGCGCACTCTTTCAAGGTCGTTATCGGGACGTACCGCCAGTGCCATACGGCGCGTTTCCTCATTGGAGGTAAGCTCCGCGAGCATTTCAAGTATTTTGTCCAGTTCAAGTGTTTTCAAATATTTATCCATAATTATCCTTTACTGTTGTAAATCATAATTTACGCAAACCCCAAAGGAAGGGATTCCAAAGGGTTCACAACCCTTTGGTCAGGTCAAGGGCTGACAGCCCTTGCGGGGCCCGGGGCAGCGCCCCGGATCCGACAGGCGCTCAGCAAGGGTGAATTCCGAAAACAATCCGGTGAATTGTTTTCGGAAGAGGGACGCCCTGCAAGTGAGGGCGTCCCTATAATGGGACGTCGAGGACGCCGTCCCCTACAAAGCGCACGTGTAATTTCGGGCGGATAATATCCGCCCCTGCAAATATAAATTATGATTTACACTATAGTCTTGTAAAAATCCAGCGTACCAAAGCCGCGCTCCAGGTGTGTGAGCATATAGCTCTCCGCCAGCGCCGAGAGCTTTTCCTGCGTTGTTTCCGACACACGGAAGCTGAAAAGCCTGTCAAAGTCGCTGAGCACTATATGCCTTACAGCACTCAGCACGGGCAGCTTTATCTTCATATAGTTCTCACCGCCATCGTTCTCAAAACAGTCGGCGCAGTAAAATCCGCCGTCGCCGATACAGAAAAATAGCTCATCAGGTTCATAGACTCCGCAGCCGCGGCAAGCCACAACGTCAGGCATATAGCCTATCTCCGACATGAGGCGGAACTCGAATACAGCTTTGAGCATACGCTCGTCCCTCTCCCCGTTTTCGAGGAAATGCAGGCAGTTCAGCAGCAGCCGCATGATATCGCCGTTCTGAGCCTCGGGCTTTATGCAGAAGCGCATCACCTCCGCAAAATAGCTGGCAAGGGATATCTTTGACAGCGAATCGCGAAGTCCGTAAAAAATATGTATCGGCTCTGCGCTGTTGAGACAGAGGTAGTTCCCTCTCCTGTCTACGCAGAACCGTGAATATGCCAGCAGTTGTGTGGAGCTCCCCGATTTTCCGTTTATCTTCCTTGCGCCTTTTACGGAAACCTCGATAACTCCGCTCTCCTTGGTGAGTATATCTATGAATTTGTCCTGTTCTCCCACAGAACGTTCTTTAAGGACGATGCCTTCAACAGTTGTCATGTTTATCTTCCCTGCACGCCGAATACCGCAGATAGTCCTCTATCCTGCCGCTTACGGCAAATTTATCCCATAGTATATCTTCGTTCATAAAAAGCCTCCGCAGATAAGATACGAGCCATGGCTCTGAAAATATCATCTGCGGAAAGCCTGTGATTATTTGCGGTAATTATTTCTCGGAAAGTCCGAAGCTGCGGATGATATTCTCCCTGTTCCGCCAGTCTTCCTTCACCTTCACCCAGCACTTGAGGTTCACCTTTATCTGGAAGAAGTCCTCAAGCTCTATTCTTGCGGCAGTCGAAGCCTTTTTCAGCATTGCGCCGCCCTTTCCTATGATTATGCCCTTATGGGACTCCTTCTCACAGTAGATGACTGCGGAAATATCAAGGATATCCTTGTCGTCGCGTTCGCTCATCTGCTCTACGCCGACGGCGATACCGTGAGGCACTTCATCGCTGAGCAGCATAAGGAGCTTTTCGCGTATCATTTCCGCCGCAAGCACCTTTTCGGGCTGGTCGGTTATCATGTCCTCGGGGAAGAAGTGCACCGACTCCTCCGCGAGAGCGATTATCTCGTCGATAACTATATCCACGCCGCTGTTTTCGGTAACGCTTACAGGCACTACTGCCTGAAACTTTATCTTTGAGGTCAGCTCCGCGATAACGGGAGCCAGCTCGTCCTTGTTTTTCAGCAGGTCTATCTTGTTGAGAACGAGTATGACAGGCATTTTCGAGCTGTTCATGGACCTGAGCAGCTCGAGCTCCTGCTGGTTTATCTTTTTTGTGCAGTCCATTACGAAAACGACTGCGTCTATATCGCTTACCGACTCCTTAACGGTGTTCAGCATATGCTCGCTGAGCTTGTTCACAGGCTTGTGAAGTCCGGGAGTATCGAAGAATACCAGCTGAACGTCGTCGATATTGCGTATACCCGTGATACGGGTGCGTGTAGTCTGGGGCTTATTGCTGACGGAGGCTATCTTCTCCCCGACGATAGCATTGAGAAGCGAGGATTTACCTGCATTTGTCCGTCCAGCAATGGTAACGAAAGCTGTTCTCGGCATCAGCTGTTTTCTCCGTTTACCACAAAAGTAACATCTCTTGAGATACCAAGCTTTTCAAGCACTGACTCTTCCTTTTCGCGCATGATACGCTGGTCGAGCTGACTTGTCTCGTGGTCGTAGCCCAGTAAGTGGAGCATTGAATGTACTGTGAGGAATCCAACCTCTCTCTCCAGTGAATGTCCGTAATTCTGCGCCTGCTTTACAGCTGTTTCCAGTGAGATGACAACATCTCCCAGCTGTACTGCGCCTGTCTCGGGATTTACCTCAACAGCGCCGTCCTCGCTTGTGAGCGGGAATGAGAGAACGTCTGTAACTGCGTCCTTGTTTCTGTATATCTTGTTAAGATTCTTTATCTCGTTATTGCTTACGAATGAAACGCTTACCTCTGCGTCCTTGCCGAAATTCTCAGTTGTGAGAACTGCCTGGCAGCATCTTCTGATAAGGAGCCTTATACCTACGGGGACCTTCACCTCTGTCTGATTATTCTTGACATATACCTTTAACTTAGCCATGATTATTTTTTCTCCCTTCGTTGTATTTTTCATAGGCCTTGATAATATCCTGTACAAGTCTGTGTCTTACTACATCCTTCTCCGTGAAGCGATGTATTTCGATATCGTCTATCCCCCTCAGGACCTTGATAGCCTCCACAAGCCCTGATCTCTTTGTATCGGGGAGGTCTATCTGGGTGATATCGCCTGTTATTACCATTCTGCTTTCGTTTCCGAGTCGTGTGAGGAACATTTTTATCTGCTCCGAAGTAGTGTTCTGAGCTTCGTCGAGGATAATGAACGCTTCATCGAGGGTACGTCCGCGCATATAAGCGAGAGGAGCCACCTCGATTATCCCCTTTTCCATATAACGTGCAAAGCTCTCAGCTCCGAACATATCAAAAAGAGCGTCATACAGCGGACGAAGATAAGGATCCACCTTGTCCTGGAGGTCTCCCGGGAGGAAGCCCAGCTTCTCGCCTGCTTCAACGGCGGGACGGGTAAGTATGATCTTCTTTATCTTATGTTCGCGGAACGCTTTTACTGCCATCGCAACGGCAAGGTAGGTCTTTCCTGTACCTGCAGGACCTATGCCGAGCACGATGGTATTGTTCCTGATAGCGTCTGTATACCTTTTCTGTCCGACCGTTCTCGGACGGAGTATCTTTCCCGACGCAGTCATGCAGATGCCGTCGCCGCCGAGCTCCTGAAGCTCCTCCTCGATACCGTCTGCCACCATGGAAGTCACATAGCGGACCGTCTGTTCGTTGACGGCATTGCCCTTGTTCGCATAGCTCATAAGGGCGCGGAGAGCCTTTTCGGCTCCGACGGTATCGCCGTCACCGATTATTTTTATGCCGCCGTCTCTGCTTACGACGGTGACATTGAAATCCTTCTGAAGTTTGCCGATATTCCCGTCAAGCTGTCCGAAGAGGGCGGAAAGCTGCTCGGGGCTGTCAGCGGGTACGAATATTTCCGACATTAATCTTTTTCTCCAATCTTCTGTTCGGGAAAAGCTCCTGCACGTGCAAGAGCGGCATTGGAATAGCGGTGGTCCGAGGAAACATCCCTCAGCACCCTGACATTTTCCGGGAAATCTATTTCCTGATCCGGCGAAGCGAGCTCCAGTTCCATAATTGCGAGCTTATCGGAAAACGGGTAGGTATCCAGCTCAAAGAGCTGTCCGTGATAATCAAAGCAGTATCTCACCTTTTCCACAGGCGGGCAGTCCTTTCTGAACTCGCTGAGAAGCACTTTGTACTCCTCGCTGCTAATCTCACGCTCGTTCTCCTCCCTGGTCACGGGGCTCAGGAACAGCTTTTCCGTATAGGTATATTTCACGCTTCCGTTTTCATCCACGGATCTTACTCTTCGCTGGAGTCCGTTCTCTCCGCTTCTGAGGTAGGTCTGCACGATACCTATCCTGCGCTTCACGTCCAGCACTGATACATCAGGAAATTCAACGAGAAATTTACGTTCGATCTCATAATTCTTTCCCATAATCACACTCCGAAAACGATGATTTTACGTTGATGTCTTTCAACATTTTTATTATACAACCTTTTTTGAATAATGTCAACAAAATTTTCGTAAGATTCTGTCAAATATGCTTAGTTTTTCTTAATTGTCACAGTTTTATCACATACGCCCTCAGATATCTCTCAGCATAAGGCTGAAAGTATCGAAAAAGCCTGTTTCGTTTTCCGCATGAGGAGTTTCCATAATGGCAGTACCATTGCTGCTCGTCTGCGGTATTACCACTGATAGCGTATCAGCGGAGAGCTCCGCGGAGGCACCTGTCCGCTCCGCGAGACCGCGGCAGATCTCACCGTAGTATCCCGAGAAAACGTCGGGGTCTGCGAGCATATCTCCGTCCACAAATGTCCTCAAACACCTGACCGAAATGTTTAAAGTTTTCAACTCTGCCGAACACTCTATCCTGAACGCCGTCTTTTCGTCCCCTGCGTTAAGGATATTCCTCCTTATAAACCCAAGCAGGAGAAGCCTGAGCTGTTCTGCTTCCGTCCTTATATAAACATCGGGAACTTCCCCGGCCTCAATGGTGCAGCGCCCCTTTGCAGCCGAAAGGCAGCCCTTAACGAAGTCCCTTACAAATATATCCGCCCTTACGGCACCCATGTCCTCCTCGGGGAGCTTTTCTGCGGAAAGCGCCATACTAAGCTCTGCATTACGCATGAGGTCACAGCACATATTCATTATGCAGTCTGTGAGCTCGCGGCTCTTTTTGTCGCCCCTCTTCTCGGCAGCTTCGCGCAGGAGCTCGCAGGAAGCTGATATACCCGTTACCGCACGCCTTACCGTATGCTCATTGCAGCTTATGAAGTCCTTAGCGAAACTGTTCTCAAAAAAAGCTGTAAAATCGTTGGTTTTGTCCATAGTAATGCCGCCTTTCCAAAAAAATGACCAGATCTGCAAAAACATTCTTATACATATTATACTACACACTTTTCTGAAATGGAATAAAAAAGCTGTTTTCAGCTTAAAGAAACTGCAACAAAAATTTTTGTACCAACAATTATATGTTTGTACAATATGCACTTTTCACGAAATTTCTGTTATTTTTTTGTCGAACCTCTTGAAAAATTTTCCGACTTGCGGTATAATAAAACCATACAAATTTTTAGGAGGTATATCCCATGTCAGTTAAAGTTGCTATTAATGGTTTCGGTCGTATCGGCCGTCTTGCATTCAGACAGATGTTTGATGCTCCAGGTTATGAGGTAGTTGCTATCAACGACCTTACAAAGCCTTCAATGCTCGCACAGCTTCTCAAGTATGATACAGCTCAGGGCGGTTACTGCGGTAAGATCGGTGAGAACAAACACACCGTAACAGCAGACGACGAGAAGGGCACAATCACAGTTGACGGCAAGACACTTACAATCTATGCAAAGGCTAACGCTGCAGAACTCCCTTGGGGCGAGATCGGCGTAGACGTTGTTCTCGAGTGCACAGGTTTCTACTGCTCAAAGGACAAGTCTCAGGCTCACATCGACGCTGGCGCTAAGAAGGTTGTTATCTCTGCTCCTGCAGGCAACGATCTTCCTACAATCGTTTACAGCGTTAACGAGAAGACTCTCACAAAGGATGACAAGATCATCTCAGCTGCTTCATGCACAACAAACTGCCTCGCTCCTATGGCTAAGGCTCTCAACGACTATGCTCCTATCCAGAGCGGTATCATGAGCACAATCCATGCTTACACAGGCGATCAGATGATCCTTGACGGTCCTCACAGAAAGGGCGACTTCAGAAGAGCAAGAGCCGGCGCTGCTAACATCGTTCCTAACAGCACAGGTGCTGCAAAGGCTATCGGCCTTGTTATCCCTGAGCTCAACGGCAAGCTCATCGGTTCTGCACAGAGAGTTCCTGTTCCTACAGGTTCTACAACAATCCTTACAGCTGTTGTTAAGGGTGCAAACGTAACTGTTGACGGAATCAATGCTGCTATGAAGGCTGCTGCTTCCGAGTCATTCGGCTACAACGAGGATCAGATCGTTTCTTCTGACGTTATCGGTATGAGATTCGGTTCACTCTTCGACGCTACACAGACAATGGTTAGCAAGATCGCTGACGATCTCTACGAGGTACAGGTTGTTTCATGGTACGATAACGAGAATTCTTACACATCACAGATGGTAAGAACAATCAAGTACTTTGCAGAGCTCGGCTAATAGCTGACATATATGCAATATTAAAGGGCGTTCGTGAGGACGCCCTTTTTATTTTGGGTAAATGCCAAATGTATTGACAATCCCATTATTGAGCGGTATAATTTAGATAAATCATAATTTACGCAAACCCCAAAGGAAGGGATTCCAAAGGGTTCACAACCCTTTGGTCAGGTCAAGGGCTGACAGCCCTTGCGGGGCCCGGGGCAGCGCCCCGGATCCAACAGGCGCTCAGCAAGGGTGAATTCCGAAAACAATCCGGTGAATTGTTTTCGGAAGAGGGACGCCCTGCAAGTGAGGGCGTCCCTATAATGGACGTCGAGGACGCCGTCCCCTACAAAGTGCACGTGTAATTTCGGGCGGATAATATCCGCCCCTGCAAATATAAATTTTGATTTACGAAAGGAGCGTTACAATGCTGAATAAATGGAACAATGCCGCAAGAGAGCTTCATCGGCTCGCAGAAGGCTATAAGGCGGCTAAGACCTTTACTCCTCCGCCCATACATCATGAGATACTTGTCCGTGCATTGAAGCTTCTCGGGGAGCACTCTCCCGAAGCTGAAGCGCTGATGATCCCGTATCTGAAGATAATGCTCCCATACACCTACCGTGCCGACGACAAGGGCGACCGCGAAAACGGCGCAGGCCGTCACTATTACTGCGGCTGTGCAACAAACGGCGCTCCATTGAAGCCTGTCCGCGGCTACCTGAAAAACGGCAAGGACCTCTTCGCAAAAAGCGCCCGAACCATGTTTGAAGAGGACTACACTATGGCGCTAACCATGTATCAGAACGGCTTCAAGGCTGAGGGAGCTGTCTTTCTCGCCCGTGCCGTCCATATGCTCTCGGATATGTGCTGTCTGCCCCATGCTGCAAAAATGACCTATTTTTCCAGCAAGCGCGAGATACACATACAGTATGAGGAGCTCGCCCGTGCAATGTACCCCGAATTTGTTCCCGAACAGCATATAAAATACGAACAGCTCCGCCGTTTCGCAGAAAGAAGCAGTTTTTCCGCAGCTCTCAACAGAAATGCAAAGCGGATATGCAGCGAGATACCGCAGATATTCACAGCTCCCGAAAAGGAGATAAAACACCGTCTCTATGATACCGAAGCTGCCGTTGCAGCTCTGCTCTACCGCTTTTACCGCGATATACAGGTCTCTCCCCTGCGCGGACACTACATCGTAAACTGCATGACCTGCCGCCCCTTTGCGGATATGCCTGCCCTTGAGATAAAGGTCACAAAGCGCGGTATCAGCTTCGCACTTGACGGAGTACCCGTGAACTCCCGATACGGAAGCGTTTTCAGAGCCGCTCACAGAAGGAACGGCTTGTTTTCGCTGTCCCCCGTAGGGAATGCAGACGGACTTGTCCTCACAAAGAGCGGCAGGGGGCTGGTAAGGTTCGACCCTCGTGACGCTAAACAGCTTTTCAATATAATATAAAAAATCCACGCAGCCATGGCAGAACTGCGTGGATTTTTTTTGCTACGGAATTATTACTGTAAGGAACAGAGTAATTTCAAAATATACATACATATCATTTAGCGGAATTCTGAGCATATATTCTCAGAGCCTTTGAAGCGTCAACGGAATCAACTATGCCGTCGCCGTTTATATCGCCCTTGTAGCGGCATACGAGCTGTCCCGATGTCACGATATCCGAGCCTGTACTCTGAACGGCATAATATGAGAGGATATTGCTTGCGTCAATTGCGTCGACGTAGCCATCGCCGTTTATATCGCCCTTTTCAACGCTTTCGCTGACAATTGCGGAATAGTACTGCGGCTCAAAGTTCTCTATCTTGCAGTTTGTAAAGCTTATTACGTACTTCAGGAACAGGGAACCGTCGGTCAGATTAACTCTTCCGTCCTTGTTGAAGTCGCCGAACTCGGCGATCCTTGTCATTATCGTATCAGTAATACCGAGATTCATGGCATCGGAAGCCTTCTCGGCGCTGTTGATAAGATAATACCTGCAAAGGAAAGCGACATCAAGGGCGTCGATGTAGCCGTCCTCATTGAAATCATGATTATCGTACTTCGCCTCGGAAACAGGCGCTTCATCGGCTGCAAAAGCAGCCATAGGCACAGCACAAAGCGCTAATGCCAGCGTTAACAATGCAGATATGACCTTTCTCATATATCATTCCTCCTCAAAATACATCTCTTTAAAAAGTATCCCAAAACCTCTCTATTATTATAATAGCGCAAGCCCTGTTACTTTTTCTGCTATATTTTATGAACGAAATGATAATTTTTTGAGCATACTGTACAAAGCATCCTGCATTTTACTACTTGTATATTATTTTGCTACAGAATTTTCAGCATACTTCTTTAATATAAGAGCAGCGTCAACGGAATCAACTATCCTGTTGCCGTTCATGTCACCCTTGTGACGGGCAGCAAGCATGGTTATAGTGTCAAAAGAAGCTCCAGTGCTCGTAATAGCGTAGTATTTCAGCACATTGCTGGCGTCCACAGCGTTTATGATATCATCGCCGTCGATATCTCCAAGTTTCTTGCTTGGGTCCATGAGCTTTGTCATTTCCGTCATATCTGAAAGTGATAGGTCATCTATCTTACATTCTGTATTATTTACCATATAGTCAAGGAAAGCAGTACCTTCATCTTCGTCGATAGCTCCGTTGCCGTTGAAATCGCCGTTTTTGAGTATCTTCTGCTCTATTTCAGCGGTCAAACCTACTCTCGAAGCAGCCATATCGCGCATGGTGTCAAAATTAGGAAGACTTACTATAGCCATAAAAAGCAGGTCGATAGTGTCAACATAGCCGTCGCTGTTGAAATCACAGGCTGCAAACTGCTGGGGAGTAATGGTCACATCTGCCGCCGCATACGTGGGAGCTGCCGAAAACAGTACCGCAGCAGCTGAAATAATTGATAATGCCTTTTTCATTGAAAATGTCTCCTTTCGGTCTGATGTACTATAATTGTATCACAGATTGCAGTTTTTTTCAATATCAAATGCATATTATCATCGGACGGACAAAATACACATCTGAAAGAAATTACGCCGCCGCGAAAAAAACTGTTGACTATTTCGGGATTTTAGTTTATTATATTATTGTATGACTTTCCGAACTGTGAAAGTCAAGTATTACCGCTCCGACACAGGTCAGAAGCGGTCAACGGGGAGTTGTTTCCTAAATATGCATATGTTCAAACGCATTATACTCTGCACGCTCACAGGAGCTGCTCTTACAGCAGTTGCTGCGGCAGCAGCTGTGTTTTTCTCGACCGCAAGGGTAAACACGGCTAAATATCCCGTTTTCGGCGTCGATGTGTCCAACTATCAGGGCGATATCGACTGGAAACAGCTGGAATCTCAGAATGTCTCCTTCGCCTTTATAAAGGCTACCGAGGGCAGCGGTCATACGGACGAATCCGTCCGGCGCAATCTTGAAAGAGCTGCCTCCACAGGGATAAAAGTGTCCGCATATCACTTTTTCAGCTTTGACAGCGCAGGAGAAACTCAGGCAGACAACTTCATTGCGGCAGTTGACAAAAGCGAGATCGATATGCCGCCCGTTATAGATATCGAGTACTATGCCGACAAACGCAGGAACAAGCCCTCACGCGAGGAGACGGAGAGTATACTCCGACCGCTCCTGGACAGACTCGGGGAGTATTACGGCACAAAGCCCATTATCTACACGACAATGCCTGTTTATTACAGGTATATCAGAGGAAGCTTTTCAGATTATCCCCTGTGGATAAGATGCGTTAACTGCGAGCCCGATATCCTTGAATGGAAGTTCTGGCAGTACAGCGACAAGGGCAAACTCGCGGGCTATGTCGGCGAGGAGGAGCACATAGACCTGAACGTATACAACGGCTCCCTCGAGGATTTCAACAGGGAATTTGCAGTATCGGCAGAAAATAAGGATATTTCCGAAGGAAAGGCAGAATAATGAGACCATTTTTACTGAAAGCACCTATAAAAGACTATATCTGGGGCGGTACCAAGCTCCGTGAGATATTCGGAAAGGAAAGTGAGCTCGAACGCCTTGCTGAGAGCTGGGAGCTCAGCTGTCACCCCGACGGGGAGTGTATCATCGACGGCGGCGAGTTTGACGGCATGAAGCTCAGCGAATTCGTTAACGCTCACCCCGAAGCTGTTGGCAGCAGCTTCAGAAGCGGCGACAGCTTTCCCGTTCTTGTAAAGCTCATCGACGCAAAGAACGACCTCTCCGTACAGGTACACCCCAATGACGAGTACGCCCACAAGTACGAAAACGACAACGGAAAGACCGAAATGTGGTATATCATCTCCGCAGACCCCGGCGCAGAGCTTGTCTACGGCTTCAAGGACAAGATAACAAAGGACGGTTTCCGCCGTGCCATCGAGGATAACACCCTCATGGACAAGGTGAACCGCGTTCCCGTAAAGCAGGGCGACGTTTTCTTCATAGAACCCGGAACTCTCCATGCTATCGGCAAGGGTATACTCATAGCCGAGATACAGCAGAGCTCCAACGTCACATACAGGGTATACGACTACGGCAGACTGGGAGCTGACGGCAAGCCGAGACAGCTCCATGTGGAAAAGGCTCTCGAGGTCACGAATACCGAGCCTGCCGACCACCGCAGACCTGTCTACGGCATGGAGCTTGACGGAGCAGTAACTCAGCTCCTTGCAGACTGCAATTACTTTATAGTGAACCGCAACAGGATAATCAAGGAAGCAAGCTTCGCAGCGGATAACAGCTCCTTTGCTCATGTCCTTGTAATAGGCGGGAGCGGCGGAGAGCTTGTCGCCGATAACTACAGGCTCGGACTGAAAATGGGCACAAGCGTTTTTGTTCCCGCAGGAACAGGCGCATTTGCAATAAAAGGAAATTGTGACGTGATAATCACAACAATTCCGTAATTAGGAGGATATAAAATGAAATACTATGTAGGAATCGACCTGGGCGGTACAAATATCGTTGCAGGCGTAGTTGATGAGGAATACAACATCATCGCAAAAGCAAGCACCAAGACAAACTGTCCGCGTCCGGAAAAGGCAATTGCGGACGATATGGCAAAAATGGCTGTTGAAGCTGTAAAGAACGCAAACCTTACAATGGACCAGATCGAGTGGATAGGCGTTGGTACTCCCGGTATCGCAAACAGTGAAAAGGGTATCATCGAGTACTCAAACAACCTCGGCTTCAAGAATACCCCAATGGTGAAGTACATACAGGAGACTATCGACAAGCCCGTATTCATCGAGAACGACGCTAATGCAGCAGCATACGGCGAATTCGTTGCAGGCGCTGCAAAGGGAGCAAGAAATGCTGTATGCATCACTCTCGGAACAGGCGTAGGCGGCGGAATCATCATCGACGGCAAGATATACTCAGGTTCCAACTTTGCAGGCGCTGAGATTGGACATACAGTAGTACAGGTTGACGGAGCACAGTGCTCATGCGGCAGAAAGGGCTGCTTCGAGGCTTACTCCTCAGCTACGGGACTTATCCGCATGACAAAGGAAGCTATCGCCGAGCACCCCGACTGCATTATGGCTCAGTCTGAAAAGGAAAAGGGCAAAGTCACCGCACGTACCTCTTTTGACTGCATGAGAGCAGGCGACAAATACGCAAAGGCAGTTGTTGACAAGTACATCAAATACCTCGCAGCAGGAATCACAAATACTATCAACATCTTCCAGCCTGATATACTCTGTATCGGCGGCGGCGTCTGCAACGAGGGCGACCCGCTCCTCCTCCCCATGAAGGAGCTCGTTGCAAAGGAAGTATACACACGCAACTCCGAGAAGAACACCGAGATCGTCATTGCAAAGCTTGGCAACGACGCAGGTATCATCGGCGCAGCCTTCCTCGGCAGAGCTAACCAGTGATACAGTAAACGCCGTTTTTAGTTATATATGAAAGAGCTCCCGCAGTTTTTCTGCGGGAGCTCAGTTTGTCGAAAAAGTTATTTTACCCACGAAAGGGATTCCAAAGGGTTCACAACCCTTTGGCAGAGTCCAGAGGCAGCGCCTCTGGTGGGGAGTGGGGCAAAGCCCCACATATACCCTCAAAGCGCTCCGCAAGAGGTGAATTCAAAAACAGTCCGGCGGACTGTTTTTGAAGAGGAGACGCCCTGCAAGTGAGGGCGTCTCCTTAAATAATATATGTTTTTACAGACTAAGCTCCCGCAGAAAAATTGCGGGAGCTTATTTTTTAAGCGTGTATCGCCGAAAAGATCATAGTTGCCATTACGGAAATAAAAGGGCAGGCAAATGCCACCAGTCCTGTTATCAGGTATGTCTTTCCGCTTTTCGGGTTTCCGCCCGACATAAATATAGCACCGAGGATTATTCCTAACATCGGTATTAACGACAATGCCACCAGAAGCGGATTGACCTTATCCTCGCCCAGTGACCTTACGAGATTACGATTCTGCTGCGGCGGCGGAGGCTCCACCCTCGGATGTCTGCCTCGGTCTATGTAAGAATCGCAGTAAGGACATCTCTCCTCAGTCTCGGATATAGAAGCTGCACAATGCGGACAAGTCATATGATCCCTCCTTTTTTCAAATACACCATATCAGTGGAATAAAAACAATAACGGCATAAAGGCAAACATAAACGATATAAGCAAGCCGACTCCGAAGCTTATCCCTGCTGCCAGAAGATACGCTTTTCCTGCTCTGTTTTCGTGATTGCCAAGGCAGATACAGCCGATTATCAGTCCCGCAATGGGAATTATCGCCGAAAGCACCACAAGGGCGGTCTCTGGCGGCTGTTCCGCAGGGTCAAAATAGTACCGCGGCATATTATTATAGAAATACGGCGGAGGCGGCACCTGTCCGTGGAACTGTGGCCTCTGCTGCATGGCAGGGTTGGGCGCTTTGCAGAAAGGGCAGAACTGCTGCCTTTCATCCATCATTGAACCGCAGTTTGAACAATACATAATGATCCCCCTTTATCTTACGAACAAATAAGCTGTGTATCCTCCGTACACCGCAAGCATCAAGGCTCCGTGCCAGCGCACCATCTTCTTTTTCGGAGCGCAGAGCACAAGCACCAGCAGGCTCATGGCAATGAGGACTGCCGTATCGATCGTGTTGAACATAGTAAATGCGATCGGCGAAATAGTCGCCGCTATGCCAAGTACGAACAGTATATTGAATATATTCGAGCCCACAACGTTTCCGAGAGCCATATCCACCTCACCCTTGCGCGCCGCAACTATAGAAGTCGCAAGCTCGGGCAGGCTCGTTCCGAGAGCAACGATAGTCATACCTATGAGATTGTCGGACATTCCGAATGAACGGGCAATGTCGGAAGCGCCCTCGACTACCATTTTTCCGCCCACAGCGATAGCAGCGCCGCCTCCTATTATACAAAGCAGGCACTTCCACACGGGCATTATCTTATACTCTTCCTCGTCGGCACCGTTTCCGGCTTCACGGGCTTTCTTTGCGGAGCTTATCATCATGTAAAGGAAGAACGCAAACAGCGCAAGCAGTATGATTCCACCCCAGCGCTGAACAGTTCCCGTTATTGCGCCAAGGGCGAGAAGAACTCCCGCAACTATGACCGAGAACGGCAGATCCTTTTTCAGGGTATCCCTGCCGATGACCATAGGGCACAGCACAGCGCAGACTCCGCAGACCACCATGAGGTTGAAGATATTCGACCCCACGGCATTGCTTATGGCGAGGTCGTTTTTCCCGAGCACCGAGGCGCTCACGCTTACAGAGGTCTCGGGGAGGCTTGTCCCCATAGCGACGATGGTCATTCCGATGATGAGCGACGGCACCTTCAGCCGTTTTGCCACAGCCGAGCTTCCGTCCACAAAGAAGTCAGCGCCCTTTATCAGCAAGACAAAGCCGCCGACCAGCAAGATATATTTCAGCATTTTAAGACTCCTAACAGCAGCTGCGTAAAAAGTTCAAAAGAACTCATCACAAGCTCTTTTGCTCCGCAACTGCTTATACTATTATACCACATATTTTTACGTATTGCAATACCTATCGACAGACTTACTAAAAAAAATCGTTATATCATACAAATGAACGCTGTTTTTACTAAAAATGAGAATATTGCCAAAAAAAACAAGAATTGCCTTGAATTACCTCCTCAATTATGCTATAATTCGGAATGGTATATTTTTACCTATTTAATAGGTAATCGAATAATGCGGTACGGTACCGCAGTCATGGAGGTTTATATGTCAGCAGCACAGATCTTCGCCGTTATAATCTTCATCGGGATGTTCGTAATGATCGTCCTCGACAAGATAGAACGGCACTACGTTACCCTCGGAAGCGGATTGCTCACACTTGTTGTGGTTTTCGGAATCTGTATGAGGAGCGGTAAAGCAATATCAGACACTCTCGCCCTTAAAGGCTTTTTTACCAAGGACTTCTGGTATCAGGTCACGGAAAGTGAAAGCAAGGGCATAAACTGGGCGACCATACTATTCATCGCAGGCATGATGGTCATGGTAGAAGGAATGGCCAAGGCAGGCTTTTTCCGATGGCTCTGCATGAAGATCGCTTATATTGTAAAGTGCAGAACGGTGCCTATTTTCATTACTTTCATGGTAATGTCAGCTGTTCTTTCGATGTTCATCGACAGTATCACCGTTATCATGTTCCTTGCAGCCGTTACTATCGAGCTTGCATCGCTTCTCAAATTCAATCCCGTACCTATGATACTCTCCGAGATATTCTGCGCGAATTTAGGCGGTTCGGCGACTATGTGCGGAGACCCCCCGAATATCATCGTCGGTACGTCGCTGGGCTTCTCTTTCTTCGATTTTCTCACAAATACAGGACTTTGTGCCGCAATTTCCCTTGTAGTTTCCGTGATATTCCTCTATTTCGCATTCCGCAAGGAGATCACAGGCGGCAAGCACGAGCCCGTTGATATGAGCAAGTTCCCGAAGCCCTCAGAGGCTATAACAAATAAAAAGGACTTTATTATAAGCAGCATAATCTTCGGACTTGCTGTCCTGCTCCTTATAACTCACGCAACGACTCACCTTACAGTTGCTTCTATCGGACTTTTCATAGCAGTGATAACACTTATCGCCTTTGGCAAGCACGCAAAGGAGCTTATCAGAAAAGTCGACTACAAGACACTTCTGTTCTTCGTCGGACTCTTCATAGTTGTCAGCGGACTTGAAGAAACAGGCATTCTCAAGCGTATCGCAGACTTCATCGGCGATATCAGCGACGGAAACGTAATGCTCATGATAGCTATAATCCTCTGGGTATCGGCTATTGCAAGCGCTTTCGTGGACAATATCCCATTTGCCGCAACTATGGTGCCTATCATACAGAGCCTTGCAGAGACCTCGGGAGTTCCTATCTCAACTCTTGCATGGGCGCTGGCTATGGGTACTGATATCGGCGGCAGCGCTACTCCTATCGGAGCTTCCGCAAACGTTGTGGGAACCTCAGTTGCACAGAAAAACGGCTACCCCATAGGCTGGGGCAGGTATTGCAGACGTCTCGCGCCTGCTACCGTGATAGTTCTCGGTATATCAACAGTATATCTTTTCGTAAGGTATCTCTGATAACAATAAAGAAGGATATTAATTACACAAAGGAGGAATACTCATGTCACAGTTTATCATTTCAGTAGGTCGTGAATTCGGAAGCGGCGGACGCCATATCGCCGAGGAGCTCTCAAAGCGCTTCAATATACCGCTTTACGACCGCCACCTCATAACGGAGATAGCCGCAAAAACAGGACTTACTCCCGAAGAGATCGAAAAGTACAATGAAAAGCCAAAGAACCACCTCCTCTCGCGCAGAGTAAACGGCTTCAGCAACTCCATAGAGGACAATATAGCTGAAATGCAGTTCAATTTCCTCAGAGAAAAGGCTGCAAGCGGCGAATCCTTTGTAGTTGTCGGACGCTGCTCGGAAACAAAGCTCCGCGATTTCAAGTGTCTTATATCCCTGTTCATACTGGGTGACATGAGCGAAAAGATAAAGCGCGTAATGGACGTTTACGAGCTTACCGAAGATAAGGCTAAGGCTCTTATCGACAAAAAGGACCGCAAGAGAAAACGCTATCACAACTATCACTGTGAGGGACACTGGGGCGATTCAAGACTCTACGACCTCAGTATCAACAGTTCCCGTCTCGGCATAGGCAGAACTATAGACATACTCGAGCAGTATGTCAAAGCAAGGATAAGCGAGGACTAAAGGCCAGTAACTTAGAACTAAGAGCTAATAACTGAGAAGCGGTGCACAGTGGTGTGCGCCGCTTTTTTGTATGCCCTGAAAGCCGCCTGCAATATAAAAAGCCATAAAGGAGCAATTTGCTCCTTTATGGCTTTTGTTATTATGCATTGGGATCAAGTGTAGTTATCTTATGAAGGAGATACTCCTGTATCCTGAGAGCGTCGTTGGAAGTAAGGCCCTCGCTGGTCTTGTCAACGTCCGCGAGCGCTGCACCTGTCTCCGAGATATGATACTTGTCCGTACCTCTGACGCCGTACTTGTTCGGGTTTGCAAGAGCCTGCATGATGAGGACTGCGTCGCTCATATCAATTACATCGTCAAGATTTGCGTCTCCGTACTTAGGAGGCTCAAGAGCTCCGCCCATGTAGTATTTGACCTCGCAACTGTCAATGGTATAAGGCTGATCGACAGCCTTTTCCGTAGCTGCATTCCACACGTTCGACCACCATACCTGTACCTCGCAGGTCCTGAAGGTATCGGGCATCTCTTTAAGGTCAACATTTACCGTAAGCTTGCCGTCCTTGTCGGCATTGCCCTTCCACTCGATGTTCTTCCAGTCGTCGGCAGTGGTTCCGTAGCCTATAGCACCGCCTATGGAAGCGTTGGGAGCACCTGTGATATCGATTATCATTGACCTTGCCACTGCAAGATTAGGCCATTCTGGGATAGTCACCGACTTCTTCTGAATAGCGAATTTATATGCAGTAGTGGTAGTAGTTGTGTTCTTATCAGTAGTTGTAGTTGTCGTTGTTACCGTTGTTGTTCTTGACGGGTCGGGGGGAGTGACGCCGTCCTTCTTGTAGAGGTCCTTAGGGAGCTCGTCAAGGGTTATACAGTAATCGCTCTGATACATAGCGATAGTGTCTTCCTTGGTATTGAATGTAGGATTGGAGAGGAAGTTGTTATTGTCCGAACCGCCGTCGTACCATGTGCAGAAGTAGAGCCAGCCTGCTTTTTCCTCCTGCATCTTGTCAGATGTTGAGAAGCTGTCGTTCTCTGCAAGGGCTACCATCTTGGCACTGTCGTACTTTTCCATGATACCGTAGAATGTAGACGAGAACGGGCTGTCGTTGTGGTAGTATCTTGCGCTTCCCGTTGACCAGTCCGTGCAGCTGTACTTGTCGTAGCCTATGATATCAACATAAGCGTCGCCCGGGTACCAGTCCTTTGAGGTGGCGAAGTTGTAGCTGTTCCACTCCCATATGAGGTTATGGCAGTTGAGGTCATTAGTAAGGGTATTGTAGGTATAGATCCAGAGCTTCTTGTAAGCAGCCGAACCTTCCCTGCCCCACCAGAACCATGAACCTTCCTCGCCGCCGCCGCCCTCGGCTTCGTGAAGAGGTCTCCATATCACGGGGATACCTTCAGCCTCCAGCTTATTGAACTCCTTTGCGAGAGTTTTGAGAGTCGAGAGGTAGTACTCGTTCTCCTTGGTGCCTGCCGTAGCAGCCTTTGAGGGTGAAAAATCTGTGTCCTTTGCAGTATAGGTCGATGCCGACCAGTCCATCTTCGTGCCTATCTCATAGCTTGAAAAGTTCTTTGGCACGTTGATGTGATAAGAAGCAGTAGCGATACCGCCCTTGTTCTTTACCCAGTCGATGATACGGTCTGTAGAACCGTCGTCACTGCCGTAGAGAGGACAGCAGAAATTACCGTAATCAAAGCCTCTGATAGCAGGATAGTGACCTGTGGTGTCCCTGAGGTACTCGAATTCGGTCTCGAGACCGTGAGGACCGCCGCTGTATATCTCCTGCTGACCTGAGATTATATGATTGCCGTAATTCTCGGCAAGGTAAGACATAAGGCTCTGAGTCTCGACAGTAGCGAGCTGATCGCAGGGCGTTACCTGCTTTGCTTCGATCTTGGCGTCGGACATAGGCTCAGCCGTGAGGTAGTCGAACTGCGACCAGCCCCATGACTTCTCGATCACTATGGAGTTCTTTCCTGCCTTGAGCGGGATAGCTGTAAGCTCCACAGCCTGATACTTGTCGCCCTGAGGTATTCCTATAGCGCCCTGGGACGAGCCGTTTACGCTGAGGTTCTGCTGCTTGTCGGTACCGATACCGAAAGCATAAAAGGTCAGTCTGTAAGGGCCGCCCTCCTCAACGGTGACATTCAGCGTGATAGTACCGCTGTCCGTCATTTTCAGCGCAGAACCGCCGCTTGCATTCGAGTCCTTCTCCACTGTAACGTCACCTGTTATCTCAGCGTCCTCGAACTCGAACTTGAGCGGTTCGTTTGCAGCCGTTACAGCCGAAGTGCTGTACACGGCACAATTGAGCAGCATAGCCGCAGACATTGCAGCAGCTCCTGCCTTTCTGAACAATAATGTTCCCATATTTTAATACCCTCCTGAAAGTAGTGAATATCTCGGTTTAAAAACATATGTTACTTTAATTATACAATAATTTCAGTAAAAATCAATAACAGGGACGAATTGTTTTCATATCTGTAATTATTTTCGTATACACGCACAATCAGGAGCTGTATTTCTAAGCAATTATCCCAACTGTATATTAAATCATACTTAAATTATCAAGCTAAAAAATCTCTGTTTTTCCGTCACGGAACAGCATGAAAAAATGTTGACATTATGGCTAAAAAGGTGTATAATTTTAATGGAGTTTCGTTTAGTTTGTGCATGGGAAGGTGAAGAAAATGACTGAATATCTGACAAATTACATGAAATACATTGAGGACAGGCTGGAAAAGTGCAGCAGCGCTTCCGAGATAGACGAGATCATGGACGAGCACCTCAAAAAGATCGGCTTCATGCAGCACGAAAGAATAGTGCATTTTCTTGTTACCATGCTGTTTTCCGTGATACTTGCCATATTCATCGCAGTCCTTGTTTTCACACCAAATCTGCCGACGCTGCTGCTGGTGACGATAATACTTGTACTCCTCATTTTCTACATAAAGCACTACTATTTCCTCGAAAATACGGTGCAGAAGATGTACAAGGTCTATGACAGCATTCTCGAAAAGCAGAAAAAACTCAGGGTGAACGCGGAATGACAAAAAAAGAAATTGCAGCGCTTGCAGTGAAGGAGCTCGAAAAGCTCTATCCCGACGCCGCCTGCACACTTAATTATACAAAGCCCTACGAGCTGATGTTTGCAGCCCGTCTTGCGGCACAGTGTACCGATGCGAGAGTAAATATCGTAACGGAAACGCTTTTCAGGAAATATCCTACTCTTGAAGCCTTTGCAAATGCCGATATCTCGGAGCTCGAACAGGACGTAAAGCCCTGCGGCTTCTACCATAACAAGGCAAAGAGCCTCAAGGAAATGGCTTCACAGCTCATAAACGACTTCGGCGGCGAAGTCCCCGACAATATGGAAGACCTGCTGAAGCTTTCGGGCATAGGCAGAAAGACCGCTAACCTTATGCTTGGCGACGTTTTCGGCAAGCCCGCAATGGTCACCGATACTCACTGTATCAGGATAACAGGCAGGCTTGGACTTACAAAGAACAAGGAGCCCGCAAAGGTGGAAAAGGACCTTGTGAAGCTCATACCGCCCGAAGTATCCTCGGATTTCTGCCACAGGACGGTAGAGTTCGGACGTGATATATGCAATGCCCGTAAGCCGAAATGCGGCGAATGTCCGTTAAGTTATTTTTGCAGATTTTATAATGACAAATCTTAATTTTGCGAAGCAAAAATATGAAGTTGAGAGTTGAGAATTGAAAGTTATGGTGTCGCCTGCGGCGACATTATTTAAATAACTCTAAACTCTTAACTCTCAACTCTAAACTAATCAAAATTCAGCAAAGCTGAATTCTGGTTTACGAAAGGAGATCATCATGCTATTCAACTTCAAACTCAGCACTCCCACAGAGGGACTTGTGGATATCACACGGGAAGTAACAGAAGCCGTAAAGGAAAGCGGCGTCCTTGAGGGTATCTGCATAGTTTTCTGTCCACACACCACAGCTGCAATAACTATCAATGAAAATGCCGATCCCGACGTTCAGACCGACGTTATCAAGGGGCTCGACAAGTTCTTCCCCGATCTCCAGTCCTTCCGCCACGCAGAGGGCAACTCCGACGCTCATATCAAGTCCTCGGCAATAGGCGCAAGCGAAACTATAATAATCACAGGCGGCAAGCTCCTTCTCGGAACATGGCAGGACATCTACTTCTGCGAGTTTGACGGTCCGAGAACGAGAAAATTCTACGTAAAGGTAATGGGAGATTGATCATGGAAAATACTGAAAAGCTCTCCGAAATCGTAAAAAGCTCGCATAATATCGTATTTTTCGGCGGTGCAGGAGTTTCCACCGAGAGCGGTATCCCCGACTTCCGCAGCGTTGACGGCCTCTACAGTCAGCAGTGGGACTATCCTCCCGAGACTATCCTCAGCCACACATTCTTCATGGAAAAGACCGAGGAGTTCTACCGCTTCTACAGGGCAAAAATGCTCTGCCTTGACGCAAAGCCGAATACAGCCCACATAAAGCTTGCGGAGCTCGAAAAAGAGGGCAGGCTCAGCGCTGTAGTCACTCAGAATATCGACGGACTTCATCAGGCGGCAGGCAGCAAGACCGTATATGAGCTCCACGGCAGCGTTCTCCGCAACTACTGCACAAAATGCAGGAAGTTCCACGATGTCCATGCCATAATCGACTCGCAGGGAGTCCCGAAATGTGAATGCGGCGGCGTAATAAAGCCCGATGTTGTGCTCTATGAGGAGTCACTCGACGACGCCACGGTAAACGGCGCAGTCCGCGCTATAGCTTCTGCGGACACTCTCATAATCGGCGGAACATCTCTCAATGTATATCCTGCGGCAGGACTTATCCGCTATTTCAAAGGAAACAACCTCGTTATCATCAATATGTCGCCTACTCAGATGGATAAGAACGCCGATCTGCTCATCTGTGACAGGATAGGCGAAGTTTTCTCGCGCATATAGGAGATTTTCCCATAAACGGCGCAGAATATACGGGCATAAGCCCCTCAAAAAACATAAACAGCGAATTGCAGGTGAAAATAATGACCGAAGAAGAAGTTTTCAGTTACCTCAAGATGAAATACGAAACGCGCTTCACATGGAGGCTTCTGCTTCTTTCCGAGGCGACAGGATATTTCGTAAGGGAGCTGAAAAAGGAACTCGGTTACGGCAATGAACTTTTCAAAAACAACGTCTATGCCGTAGCAAACAACGAGGTCAACGATGAAGTCCTCTACCTCATAGGCGATATGCACGGCGGGGGCGGCATCTACAGGATATATCATCTTACCTACTCGGCAGAAAATCCCCCCGGCTACCCAAGATATATGGAATTTAAAGGCATAGAAGCAGTCCGTGACTTCTTTGAAGCCAAAATACTCATAAAATCATTAAAGCCCTAAAGCAGTTTTATTACCGCTTCAGGGCTTTTTTGTTTACATCAGACCGTTTTCCTTCTTGAAGTCTATGAATTCCTCATATGTTCCCTGCCTGTCAAGGCAGCCCTGAGGAAGTATCTCGATGATACGGTTTGCAGTTGTCTGCATTATCTCATGGTCGTGAGAAGCGAGAAGAACTACTCCCTTGAAGTTGATAAGGCTGTTGTTTACAGCAGTAATACTTTCAAGGTCGAGGTGGTTGGTAGGACGGTCGAGAACAAGCACGTTTGAACCGAAAAGCATCATTCTCGAGAACATACATCTCACCTTTTCGCCTCCCGAGAGCACGTTTACAGGCTTGTACACGTCGTCTCCCGAGAAGAGCATACGTCCCAGGAAGCCTCGGAGATAGGTCTCGGTCTCGTCCTTTACAGAGTACTGACGTATCCAGTCGAGTATGGAAAGCTCACAGCCGTTGAAATAATCAGAGTTATCAACAGGCATATAAGATGTAGTAACGGAAACTCCCCATTTGAAGCTTCCCGAATCGGGCTGCTCCTCCTCCATGAGTATCTTGAACAGCATTGTAATAGCCTGTTCGCTCTCGCCCACAAATGCTACCTTGTCTGTTCTTCCGAGGGTGAAGCTAACATTATCGAGGAGCTTTACACCGTCCACTGTCTTTGTAAGCCCCTCCACCTGGAGAATATCCTTGCCAAGCTCTCTGTCCATATCGAAGCCGATAAACGGGTATCTTCTGCTTGACGCAGGGAGCTCCTCGACAGTGAGCTTCTCAATGAGCTTACGGCGTGATGTAGCCTGATTGGACTTTGACTTATTGGCAGAGAAACGGGCGATGAAGTCCTTGAGTTCCTTTATTTTCTCCTCGTTCTTCTTGTTCTGCTGCTTTATCATGCGCTGAATGAGCTGGCTGGACTCATACCAGAACTCGTAGTTTCCGACGTACATCTTTATCTTGTTGTAGTCGATATCGACGATATGAGTGCAGACGTTATTGAGGAAGTGACGGTCATGAGAAACAACTATGACCGTACCGAAGTACTCCGAAAGGAACTCCTCAAGCCAGCGAACCGCGTCAATATCAAGGTGATTGGTAGGCTCGTCGAGGAGAATGATGTCGGGATTGCCGAAAAGCGCCTGTGCAAGGAGGACCTTGACCTTTTCGTTACCGGAAAGGGTGGACATCTGCGAATAGAGTATATCCTCGGAAAGTCCGAGACCCTGTATGAGCTTTGAAGCGTCTGACTCTGCCTCCCAGCCGTTTAGCTCAGCGAACTCGCCCTCCAGCTCGGAAGCCTTGACGCCGTCCTCCTCTGAGAAGTCCTCCTTAGCGTAAAGAGCGTCCTTTTCCTGCATTATCTCATAAAGGCGGGCGTTTCCCATGATCACCGTATCGAGGACCGTATACTCGTCATATGCGAAGTGATCCTGTTTGAGAACGCTGAGGCGCTCCTCTTTCGGCATTACGACCTCGCCCGAGGCAGGTTCAAGTTCGCCGCAGAGGACGCGGAGGAATGTGGACTTTCCAGCGCCGTTTGCGCCGATAACGCCGTAGCAGTTTCCGTTTGTGAATTTAAGGTTTACATTTTTGAAAAGTGTAGAGCCGCCGAACTGCACGCTCACATTAGTTACTGTTATCATATTTTCTCCTTCCGTAAATCAAAATTCAGCTATGCTGAATTTTGATTAGTTTAGAGTTGAGAGTTAATGAGTTCGCTTCGCTCACATTATTTAAATAATGTCGCCGCAGGCAACACCATAACTTTCAACTCTCAACTTCATATTTTTGCTTCGCAAAATTATGATTTACAACACAACAAAAAACATTATATCACATTAGGCGAGGATTGTAAAGGAAAAATCTCAAAGCTTCATATCGAGACATATTCTTTATCGGTATTCAGCGGCTTCAGATACTCGTCTATACGCTCGCGAGAAACGTTGTCGCCAATAACTATCAGCACAGGCTGCCCATCCGGCACAACTGAGAGCTCTGTCTTTTCGCGTGTAGCATTTATTTTAAGCCAGCCCTCCCCGACAGGAAGAGCTCCCTTTATGCGGAATATACTGCCGCAGCTCTCATCGCTCATAATATCGGCGATAACGCCCTCTATACTCTCCTGCGGCAGGGCAATGTGCATGAAATAGTGTACAGAACTCTCTATATCCTCGGGACTGTACTTCTTTACATAACTCGAACCGCGGTATCCTGCTCCGCCGAGCATTTTGAAGTCCTCCTCGTCAAGGCGTTCCCAGTCCTTTGCAAAAACGTCGCGTAAGGTAAGTCTGCGGTCGCAGCGGATATCCTCAAGAGCCCTGTTCACATGATCGAGTATACTCTGGACCGTATTGCCGCCGACTTCTCCGCGCAGCTTGCTTATCACCAGTTTTCCGCAGCAAGCTGCCTCCGAACCGAGAAGATACTCCATCTGAGGCGAAAGACTTTCGTCCATTTCTCCGTCGGCTATAGTGATGACGCTTCCTGTCCCGAACCAGTTGTCAAGCGGCTGATCGTGTAGTATGTCAAAGAACTCGTCCATATCGAAGATACCCGAGGGTTCTACGATAACGCGGTCAAAATGCTGCATACCGAGGGATATGAGCTGGGTTTTGAAGCGCCGTCTGTGACAGTCAGCGTCACAGCCTCCTGCGATCATTTCAAGGCGGCAGTGCTCCCCTTTCAGCTCCTGAAGTATCATCATATCTATGTTTACAGCGCCGAAGTCGTTTTCAAGTATGGCGATATTCTCGCCGCTGTCGATAAGGTGACGGGCGTATTTAAGCAGGAAAGTAGTCTTTCCCGAGCCGAGAATGCCCGTAATAAGGTCAATTTTTGTCATTTTTATGCAGCTCCTTCGGAATAAGTATAGCACAGCTGCGGAATGATGTCAATTATTCCGTCTGCCTCTCCCTTGTCTTCTCCCCCAAATTATGGTATAATAACACTTGAATACTATTTCCCGAGGTGTATCATGAGCAAGATATATATAGTTGAAGACGACAAGTCTATTCGCATGGAGCTTGCGGAGCTCCTCCGCAATTCGGGCTACGAGACCGATTGCCTTACCGATTTCTCAAACTCAAAGGCGCACATTCTTTCCGCCCGCCCTGACCTTATCCTCATGGATATAAATATCCCAAATCTCAACGGCGAGCAGCTCCTGAAAGAGATACGCAGCGAAAGCGATATCCCTGTTATAATGGTAACGAGCCGCACCTCCGAGACAGACGAGGTACTTTCCATGAGCTACGGCGCTGACGACTACATAACAAAGCCCTATAATCCGACGATACTGCTCCTGCGTATATCTGCCGTGCTGAAACGCTCCGCAGGCAGCTCCTCAGTGCAGAACTACAACGGCCTGCATGTCAACGACGCAAAGGGCAGCCTTACCGACGGCAGCCGCGAACTTATACTCACCAAGAACGAAATGATAATTTTCCGCCTTATGCTGGACAGGCAGGGCTCTATCGTCACCCGTGACGACCTTATGACCGCCCTGTGGGATAACGACGAGTTCGTAAACGACAACGCCCTCACCGTAAATATCAGCCGTCTGCGCTCAAAGCTTGCAGAGCTTGGCTGCGAGGATGCTATCGAAACGCGCAAGAAACAGGGGTATGTGCTTAAATGAAACTGCTTGGTTATATCAGGGACAGGCTCTGGTTTTACATCATCGCCGCCCTTTCATTCGGACTTGTTCTGCTGTTCCTGACGGCTTACAGGGTCAGCGGTCAGCTCATAGCCTTTATAAGCTCAATACTTTTAATGTTCATTGTCTTCGAGGAGCTCACGGGCTTTCTTCGGAAAAGGCGGTTCTACAACGATATGCGTGAAAAGCTGGACGGACTCGATCAGAAGTTCCTTATCCATGAAATGATAAACAAACCGTCCTTTTTAGAGGGGGAGATACTATACGAAGCCCTCTGCGACGCTAATAAGTCCATGTGCGAAAAGGTTTCGGAGTACAAGAGGAGCTCCGCAGACTTCCGCGATTTTATCGAGATGTGGGTACACGAGGTAAAACTGCCGCTGGCGAGCTTGCAGCTCATGGCTCACAATCACAGAGACGAGTTCGGGGAGAAGTACATCGAACAGCTCCGCAGGATAGACGACTACACCGATCAGGTGCTCTACTATGCGCGTTCTGAAAACGCAGAAAAGGACTACATTATAAAAGAGACCTCCCTGAAGCGCACAGTTGCCAATGTTGCGGTCAAGAACCGCGAAGCCCTGCAGCTTGCAGGAGCTTCCATAGAGACCGACGGACTTGACGCAAAGGTCATGACCGACGGTAAATGGCTGGAATTCATGCTGGGGCAGTTCATGGCTAACAGCCTGAAATACACAGTCGAAAACCGTGAGCCCGTCATACGTATTTACGCTGAGGAGCTTGATGACAAAGTGCTCCTGCACTTCCGCGACAACGGCGCAGGCATACCCGAAAGCGATATCCCGCGGGTCTTCGACAAGAGCTTCACAGGCGAGAACGGTCATACCTATGCGAAGTCTACGGGTATGGGGCTCTACATAGTAAAAAGCCTCTGCGACAGGCTTGGTCACGGCATTTCCGCTGATTCCGTGCGCGGAAGCTTCACGGAAATGACCATTTCCTTTGCCCAAAATGACCATTATCTTATGACCGGATAATTTTCAGAATCATTCGGTCAGTTATTCCGGGCGCACAATGTGCGCCCCTACTAATGGCTAAAGCAACATTACAGAACTGTAATGTTGCGTAATGTTAAAAACACGACCGCAGGTATTGCATGGTGTATAATAAGATCATGGAAAGGGAGAACAGCTCCCGAAAAGAAAGAACCGAAAGGAAATGATCTTATGAAAAAACTTACTTTGACAGCAGTCAGAACATTTATTATTGCCAGCACTATCTGCATAATACCGCTTACAGCACTCACGCTCTATGAGGTATTCCGTGACAAGACACTGCTTACCCCTATGATAAACACGCCATTTATGCTCACAACGATTTTATCATCTGCTATCGTTGTGCTTGATTATTGCATGGATAAGCACAAGACAAAAGAACTCACATCAATAGATTAAGGAGATACAGATATGTCATTACTCAGATTGAATAACATAGAAAAGTACTACGGAAACAGATCAAATCTCACAAAGGCTGTGGACGATATCTCCTTCTCAGTTGAAAAAGGTGAGTTCACCGCTATAATGGGAGCTTCGGGAAGCGGCAAGACCACTCTCCTCAACTGTATCTCTACTATCGACCGCGTTACGGCAGGTCACATATTCCTCGAGGATACGGACATTACAACTCTCAAAGGCAAGGCGCTGAACAAGTTCCGCCGCGAAAAACTGGGCTTTATCTTCCAGGACTTCAACCTTATGGACACCCTCACAGCTTACGAGAATATCGCTCTTGCGCTTTCCATTCAGAAGCGCCCTGCAAATGAGATAGACAAGGCTGTAAAGACTGTTGCAGAGCAGCTCGGTATAACCGATGTTCTCAGCAAATACCCATATCAGATGTCGGGCGGTCAGAAGCAGAGAGTTGCTTCCGCAAGAGCTATAGTTACAGAACCGAAGCTTGTACTCGCAGACGAGCCTACAGGTGCTCTTGACTCAAAGTCATCAAAAATGCTGCTTGAACGCTTCAACTACCTCAATAAAGAGCAGAACGCCACTATCATAATGGTAACTCACGATTCCTTTACTGCAAGCTATGCTTCAAGAGTCCTCTTCATCAAGGACGGAAAGCTCTTCAATGAGATCATCCGCGGAGAGAGCAGCCGCAAGGAATTCTTTGACAAGATAATCAATGTTGTTACTCTTCTGGGAGGTGACATGAGCGATGCTCTTTAAGATATCTCTCAGCAATATCCGCAAAAGCATAAAGGACTACGCGGTATACTTCTTCACACTCGTACTGGGCGTTGCCATATTCTACGTTTTCAATGCTATCGAGACGCAGACGGCTTTCATTAAGATGAACGAAACACAGCGTGAGATAATAAATATACTCACACAGGCTGTATCGGGCGTAAGCGTTTTCGTGGCGATAGTCCTCGGACTCCTCATAGTTTATGCCAGCCGTTTCCTTATGAAGCGCAGGAACAAGGAGTTCGCACTGTATATGATGCTGGGCATGAGCAAATGGAGGATATCCGCTCTCCTGCTCTGCGAGACCGTTATTATCGGTATCGGTTCGCTCGTTGTGGGAATCCTCATCGGAACAGGTCTTTCACAGGTAATGAGCGCCGTAGTCGCAAATATGTTTGAAGCCGACATGAACGACTACAGATTCACGGTTTCTGCTTCAGCAATAACAAAAACTATAATCTACTTCGGCATAATGTACGTTGTGGTAATGCTCAGGAGCGGCGTTGTCATCAGCAAATGCAGACTTATCACACTTATGAACTCCGGCAGACGCTCGGAAAAGATAACCATGAAAAACCCGTGGCTCTGCGTGATAGTATTCCTTATCTCCGCAGCAGTCCTCGGCTGGGCATATTACATGGTCGGCTGGGATTATGCTCATCTCAACAGCAAAAAAATGCTCTTAGCCATTGCGCTTGGCGCAGTATCTACGTTCTTTATCTTCTGGTCCGTTGCGGGAATGCTCCTGAGAGTCATCATGTCCGCAAAGGGCATATATCACCGCGGTCTCAACAGCTTCACATTCCGTCAGATAAGCAGCAAGGTAAATACAACCGTTGCTTCAATGACTGTTATCTGTCTCATGCTTTTCGTGACCATATGCACTCTTTCGACTGCATTTACAATAAGAAATTCGCTCAATAAGGGCGTTGAGGATAATTTCCCCGCTGATTTCTACGGCTACTTCGCTCTGTACCTTCATGACTCCGATGATCTCGACAGGTACGGAACAGGCGATATCGACGATGTCTATGCACAGCAGAATATGAGCATATATGACGATTTCGGAGAGTGCTGTCACTTCCACGACTACGCTGACGGCAGGTTGACTTTAGACGATCTTCTTGGAGACAGGAGAGAAGAAATGACAGCCGATTCCGTTTCCGTATATGCTATGATGGATTTCGATATCTCATTCCTGAAGCTCAGCGACTACAACGCACTTATGAAGCTTTACGGCATGAAGCAGATAGAGCTTGCCGACGGCGAATACGCAATATGTGCAAATGCTTCGGGAATGCCCGAGATATACGATAAATTCCTGGAGGACAGCCCCGAGATAACCTCTTTCGGAAAGAGCTTCAAGCCAAGCTCGAAAAAATGTATCAGGAACTCGTTTTATCCCGATATGCAGCCCTCGAATACAGGTGCGATAATAGTTCCCGACAGTGCAGTTTCAGAGGAATACCGCGGAATCGATTATTTCGTCGGCAACTACAGTGCTACAGACAAAAAAGGCAAGGAAGCCGCAGAAAAGACTGCAAGAGAAAACTGGGACTATACAATGCGCTTGTATCAGGGCGACGGCTATATGCGCCATTTAGAAACAAGGATAGAGGCTGCAAACGATGCTGTGGGCATAGGCGCTATTGTTACCTTCCTCGGTATATATATAGGATTTATCTTTCTCGTTTCCTGCGGCGCTATACTGGCGCTCAAGGAACTCTCGGAAAGCGCGGACAGCCTGCCGAGATATACTATGCTCCGCAAGCTGGGCGTTGAGGAAAAGGAGATAACAAAGTCTATCTTCCGTCAGTCGGGAATATTCTTCCTGCTGCCGCTGCTCCTCGCTTGCCTCCATTCCTACGTGGGCATGAGATTCGGAAAGGTCGGTCTCTCAATGATAGTAGGAAGCGGCTACACAAAGCCGATACTCTTTACAGCAGGAGTTCTCATAATGATATACGGAGGATACTTCCTGCTTACCTTCCTGGGAAGCAAGGCTATAGTAAAAGAACAAAAGTAAGTATTAAATGATATAGTTCAAAGGCTGGCGGAAACGTCAGCCTTTTTTAACGCCTCCTATAAGGGGGCTGAAATAGGGGCTTATTAAACGGAAAACCGTTTAATAAGGAAAAAATAATTCTGAACTTCGTAGCAATACACAAATCAGAATGTTGAAACCTGTACAAGAACTATAATTATTAAGGAGACGCCCACACTTGCAGGGCGCTTGGAGCGGATATGCAGAGCTTTTCCTGCAAACCGAAAGGGCGCACACTGTGCGCCCTTTCTTAGTTCTTAATTCTTAGCTCTTAATTCTTAGTTCTTTGTTCTTTCTCGGGAACAGCCTGCAAATATGTTCCGAAGAACCACAGGATCAGCGCAAAAAGCGCAGGATCGGTCTTGGCCCGTAATGCCATAGTATAGGTGGTATTCCCGAATATGCCTGTAAAGCTCCTGTCGAAAAGCCCTGTCTCGAATAATCCCGAGATATTCAGTATGAGTGAAGCTACTATGAGCAGAAGCATTGCATTTCTCATAAGCTTTCGGTTGCGGAGTGTATTCAGCTCCCCCTTTGCATTATTGAGAAGCACACGAACAAAGCTCCACACAGCTCCGCCTGTAATTGCGAACACGGGAAGGTCTCTCAGGTAGCGGAAAAGCACCACATTTCGGTAAGCCTGCGGCGAAACTGCGTCCTCAAAGGGCAGTCTGCACATATATCTCCCGGCATCCTCCATAATAGTAAATGGCAGCCATACGCTGTACTCATCTCCCGACATAACGCGTATAAGCTCATAGGTGCGGACTCCAAGCCTCCACAGGATAAAGCCTGCCGTACCTGCAATTATTACGGCTGAAAGGCTTTTCAGAGCCGCCGAAACCCTTGCGGTTTCCTTGTTCTGAAGCTGCTTTTCGTACATCAGGAGCACAAATGCTCCGCATATCATAACAAATGGCAGTCCCAGTATGTCGTATAGCTGAAAATACTGCCGCCGCTCGGTGAAAATACCGATCATGCCGTCAAAACGGGTTATGCCGCTGATGAAATTGGTGTCGATATACACATAAAGGTTGCCAAGGGCGTATAAAACGCCGCCAAAAAGGAAGTAACGCCACGCTCTGCCGCAGAAAATACGCTTTTTGTCGCCGCTGCGCAGAGCAAGTATCATGGAAACTATCAGAGCAACTGTGGGCAGAAAGCCGATACAGTTCACTACCTTCTGCGCAGTTGTGAGGACTACAGGTGCGTTTATCCGCTCTAAATATGCGGAATAATCCGCGTCAGAAGCAAAGGAATTATCACGGTCGAACTCCACGAAGAATGTGCCGCAGTACTGGTGAAAAAGGAAAGGCGATTCCTCTGTTTCAAACTCGGGAACTTCTAAAAATATAGAACACAGCGTATTCCAGAAAAAAAGGAATATGGACGCCGCAATTACACAGATCAGTATAAAATAGATGATATGGAGCCGCTTGTGTATCCTTTCGGGTATAATATCTGTCGGTTTATCTGTTTTTTTCATTATCTCTCCCCCTTTATCAATATTTTATCATGTATGCCGCCTGATTGTCAATAATTCTGAGCAAGTATCATGCAGTTTCTAAGGGCGAAAATGCTGTATGATTTCTCCACAGCTTACAGGAATATATATAATCCGACAAAATTTTGCTCCCTGTTTGAAATCTCTTGAAAACCGCTATTATTAGTAGTATAATAGTAGCGTTGCGTGTTTTTTTGTGAAAATATTGAGAAAGAGGTTAGTCATATGGCTGAAAAAGCATTGAAACCAACGGAAGAAAAGCTTAAACCAAAGCTTTTCTCGGTAATGAAGACCTATACGAAGGAACAGTTCGTAAAGGACATCATCTCGGGCATAATCGTCGCTATCATAGCTCTGCCACTGTCTATCGCCCTTGCTCTTGCTTCGGGAGTAGGTCCTGAACAGGGCCTTTACACAGCTATCATCGCAGGCTTTATCGTTTCGTTCTTAGGCGGAAGCCGTGTGCAGATAGCAGGTCCTACAGCGGCATTCGCCACGACTGTCGCAGCTATCGTCGCCTCGGAGGGCATGGACGGTCTTGCCATTTCCGCTATAATGGCAGGTATCATACTTATTATAATGGGCTTCTGCAGATTCGGAGCTCTTATCAAGTACATACCAGGTACTATCACTACAGGCTTCACCTTCGGTATCGCCGTGACTATCCTCCTCGGACAGGTCAAGGATTTCCTGGGTCTCACCTTCAGAAACAAGCCTATCGAGACCGTTGACAAGGTCAGGGAAATATTCAGCTGCATTGATACCATCAACTGGCAGGCGCTCCTTATCGGCGTTATTTCCCTTGCAATACTTATCCTCTGGCCGAAAAAGCTTGAGAAGATACCAGCCTCCCTTATCGCTGTCATAGTCTGTTCCGCTATCGTGAAGCTCAGCGGTATCAAGGTCAATACTATCGGCGACCTCTATACTATATCCAATTCCCTCCCGAAACTGACAGTTCCCGAGGTAACTTTCGACAGAGTAAGAGCTCTTGTCCCGAATGCTTTCACTATCGCAGTACTCGCAGCTGTTGAGTCTCTCCTCTCCTGCGTTGTTGCTGACGGTATGGTAGGTTCAAAGCACCGCTCAAACATGGAGCTCGTTGCACAGGGCGCTGCAAATATCGGCTCCGCTTTCTTCGGCGGAATCCCCGCTACAGGCGCTATAGCGCGTACTGCCGCAAACGTAAAGAACGGCGGACGTACACCTGTCGCAGGAATGGTCCACTCAGTAGTCCTTGTTATCATTCTTGTTGTGCTCATGCCCTATGCTTCGCTCATTCCTATGCCGACTATCGCGGCTATACTCTTCATCGTTGCTTATAATATGTGCGGCTGGAGAAATATCAGAAATACTGTAAAAACAGCTCCAAAGAGCGATATTGCCGTACTTTTCGTTACTCTCATACTCACCGTTGTCTTCGACCTCGTTGTTGCTATCGGCGTCGGAATGGTAATGGCAGCTCTCCTCTTCATGAAGCGAATGGCTGACGTTACGGAGGCTCACGCATGGGTCGACGTTGACGACGAGGACACCGACCCCGACAATATCCTCCTCAAGAAGATACCGAAGAATACCCGTGTTTTCGAGATAAACGGTCCTATGTTCTTTGCGGCTACCGATAAGTACAAATACGTTCTCAGCGACAAGGACATCGACGTGCTCTGCATAAGAATGAGAAATGTTCCTGCTATGGACGCTACAGGCGTTGAAGCTCTCATGCGTATAGTGAAAAGATGTCAGCGCCACAACGTCAAGGTGGTTTTCTCCCACGTTAACGAGCAGCCTATGAAGGTAATGACCAAGGCCGGCTTCATCGAGGAGGTCGGCAGGGAGAACTTCTGCGACCATATCGACACTGCTCTTCTCAGAGCGGAAGCCCTCGAAAATGAAATATCGTCAAAGAAACGTACAAATAATAAAAAATAAATCCAGAACAGGCACATTTATGTGCCTGTTCTTAAATGTATCCGATTTTTAAATATGAAATAACAATTAACATGGCGAACTGTGTCGATTTTATTGGAAAAATGTCTGCATAACGTACTATTTTCACTTCATTTGTCTTTTTTATTTATTGTTTATCCTTTTAGACGAAGTGACAAAACTGCTTTATAACTACCCATTCCGCACCATGCTTTTTCATGTAAATGTTACAACTCCCTCATTTTATCCACTTAATCTGCAAAAAATGAGTTGCTAAAAGGTGCCCGGAAGTGATATTATATTGTCAGAGATTGGTAATAAAGTTCCAGTCCTCAATAGTCGAAAGCTTTAGCTTTCTGCTAAAGCCTGCGAAGGCTTTTGAAAATCATCCTCATTGAACCGATGCCGAAGTTTCAGTGTTCTTCGGTGTCGGGATTTTTTTGCAAAAAAATCCCGACAAAGGAGAGATAACTCTCCCTTGTCGGCTTTTTTATATTATAAAGACCAAATAAACAACTTTTTTATCACTTTCTGAGTCCGAGGAGCTTCTCCTGGATCCAAAGTGCGTCATTTGTGGTAAGACCCTCAGTACCGTTAACGTCTGCGTTGATCTTACCCTGCTCTGTAAGAGCGTGTGCGTCTGTACCGCCAACGCCGTACTTGTCAGGATTTGCAAGTGCCTGCATGATGAGAACTGCGTCACCCATGTCAAGTCCGCCGTCGTTGTTAGCATCGCCCCAGAGTGTTACTGAAGGCTTAGCCTTTTCTGTAGTAGTTGTAGTTGTTGTTGTAGGCTTGGCTGTTGTTGTAGTTGTTGTGGTAGTTGTAGTAGTGGTTGTAGTTGTTGTAGTAGTTGTGGTTGTCGTAGTTGTTGTAGCAGCCTCATATACAGGAGGATCTATCTTGTCAGCAAGAGCTATGATGTTATTGTAGAACGACTTAGGCTGGTAGTTATCAAACGGAAGCGGTGAACCGCCGTTCTGGTTTGCTCTCCAGCTTCTTGCGTCTGTTGTACCCCAGAGGGTTACGCAGGAGATGTTCTTAGCGTGCTTCATAGCTACCTCAAAGATCTGAGGATAGAGCTGACCGTTAGTACCTGTGCTGTTTGTGATATCGAGCTCTGTGATCTGAACGTCAAGTCCGAGTCCCTCGAAAGCCTTTACAGCTGTCTCGAACTCGCTTGCAGAAGGATATCTTGAATCAAGGTGAGCCTGCATACCGATACCGTCGATATAGTCGCCCTCCTTCATGACTGTCTTAGCCATGTTTACGAGATCCTGTGTCTTAGCGCTCATGTACTCGTTATAATCGTTAAGATAAAGCTTTGTCTCCTTAGGAGCATACTGTCTTGCATACTTGAATGCGTTTACAACGAACTCAGAGCTGCCGTTGTATACTCTTGACCAGTTGGAGTTGTTTGAAGGTCTCATTCCGCCGCCGTCGTTAACGAAGAGCTCGTTACATACGTCGTAGGAGTGAACCTGGAGGTTCGGGAACTGTGACTTGAGAGCGGAGAATGTATTCTTTATCATGCTCTCGAGACGCTTGTTCATTCTGTCCTTTGAAACAGTACCGCCGTTATCCTGGAACAGTGAGTTAGGAGTCTGGCTGTACCATACGAAGGTATGACCACGAACACCGATTCCGTTCTGCTCAGCAAACTTGAGTATGCTGCTTGCAGACTGAAGGCTTATAGTTACTTCATCACCATTAACGCCCTTAACGATCGAATCAGGCTTCATTTCGTTTTCACATGTGATGGAGTTGTAGTTCTTCTTGATGAACTCCTGAGCCTGAGAGTTACCGATCTCGTATCCGCTTACAGAAGTACCGAGACGGAAATACGGGCCCATTACATCCTTGAAGCCGTTGCCGCCCTTTTCATACTTATAGTTGAGGTTCTGGTGAGCTGCTACACCTGACGAGCTGCCTGCGCCTGCAAATGTATCGCCGCCTGTGCTTCCGCCGCCTGCATTACCGCCGCCAGCGTTTCCGCCGCCGTTGCCGCCCTGCTGCTGTCCGCCGCCGAAGTCAAAGCCGCCGCCGTTGCCGCCGCCCCACTGCTGTCCGCCGCCGAAGTCGAAGCCGCCGCCATTGCCGCCGCCCCACTGCTGTCCGCCGCCGAAGTCGAAGCCGCCGCCTGCGTTTCCGCCGCCGTCATTGCCGCCTCCAGCGTTGCCGCCGCCCTGGGACTCCTGACCCATCTGGTCATCGCCTGCATTAGTGGTAACTGTTACGCTCTTAACATTAGCCTGTCCGTTGGATCTGTAGCCCTCAATGTTAAGTGATACCTCATAGAGAGTACCTGACATATCGAGGCCCTTCTGGCTCCATGCGTCGAAGTGCTTGGATACGTCGATAGTGCCCTTCATGTAGTTTGTTGTGTTATTCTGTGAACCGCTTGTGGTCCTGATGCTCCAGTACTGCGGGAATGTAGCAGTACCGTCGAGAGAAGGCTGGTTATAACGCATTGTCTTGGCAATTTCGTATGTATTGCCGTTGAGAGTTATATTACCCTTTCTCTCACCGTCGTTTCCGGGTGGACGCCAGTCGCCCCAGCCCTCAACGATATAATACTCCATAAGAGGATTCCTTGTCCATCCGTAAACGCACATATATGAGTTTCCTCTTGGAGTGTACTCAACATCATATGTCAGAACTATATTACCGAAGGCCTTGTAGTTCTTCTTCTGACTATCGAAATTCTTACCCATACGAGCAAGGAAGTTCTCGATGTTGCTCCATGAACATGTGAATGAGCCTGCGCTCGGGTTCATCTGAGCGTTGCCCTGACCGTTCTGGTTCCACATCTCGTAGTCATAGCCGCCGATGTTGCCTCTCGTCTGCTGATCCGCTGCCATAGCGGTAACAGGGAGACTTGAAGCTATCATCATTGCAGAAACTGCGCCGCCAACGATCTTCCTGAAAGTTCTCGTCTTCAAATTAATCACTCCTCATAAAAAAATAATAATATTGATCTTTTTCTCAATAGTATACAAAATAAGTTTATTCATTTATGGCCGCTGCATTGGTTGAATTGGAGCAAAATGCGTCCACATCAACGAATAAACTGTATATTTTATATGCAAGTATAATATACATCAATTATTCCAACTTGTAAAGAGAAATGTTCAAAATCAGCAAAAAACGACCAGTGTGTAGCAATAAGTGGTCAGTTTAATGTCATTATTATGCTATTTCACAAATGTATTTTCTCTTTTAGTTTGCCGTCTGAACCATTTACGTAAAAACTCTTTTCCATTAGTTTGTTAATATAAATTCTGTTTTAACAGAAAAAGTGCTCCCGGACGCTTCCGGGAGCACTCAATGTCATTCGTTTTTCAGAGGCATTTATCCTCAAATTCCTCAAGCGGCATGGGCTTGGCAAAATAATAGCCCTGAAACAGCTTGCAGCCCATTTCGTTAAGCATTTTGAACTGCGCTTCCGTTTCAACACCCTCGGTCAGCGAGTCTATGCCGAGGTCGTCGGAGAGGTTTATGATGTTCTGAAGTATGGTCTGAGCCTTGCCGTCGTCCCTGGATTTGCTCAGGAACTTCATGTCTATCTTCAGTACGTCAACAGGCATATCTTTCAGCATATTCAGCGAAGAATAGCCGCTTCCGAAGTCGTCCATCTCCACAATATAGCCCATTTTCCTGAACTCGTTGAGAGTCTTCATGCGGATCTCCGCTTCGGTCATCATTACCGTTTCGGTTATCTCTATGCGGAGCTGCGACGGACTTACGCCGTATTCCGCAGTAAGCTTCTTTATCTCCTCAACAACATTGACGAAATAGAAGTCCTTCGGGGAAATATTCACGGAAATAAAAATATCACCGTGCTTTTCCTTCCAGCTGGCGAGTATTTCGCAGGCACAGCGCCACATATACTTGTCCACCTCGACGATCATGCCGTTCTTCTCAAAGACGGGTATGAAAGCTCCCGGCGAAAGGAAGCCGTCTGTGGGATGTATCCACCTGACAAGGGCTTCTGCCCCGACAATAGCGCCGTTCCTGTCAACAATAGGCTGTAAATATGGTTTCAGCTGTCTCTCGGCGATCGCTGTGTGCAGCTGTGCGGAAATATGCTGGTCCCACAGCACCTTACTGCGTATTTCGTCGTTATAATAGGCGATATGGGTCTGATATTCGTCCTTTATCGTGGAAAGAGCAAGATTTGCCCTGTCAAACATAAGCGAAACTTCCATATCGGGCTCGATCGCCTTGTAAACTCCGAGATGTATGAGGATATGGTAGCCAAGCGTTCCGTTGTCCACCACAAAAGGCGAGAGCTTTTCCTCTATGCTCGCAGGTTCGAACTCCTCAACAGGTATGCAGACGCCGAATGAAGCGCCAACAAGTCGTCCGAAAACACATTCGTCCGACATCCACGACTTTATCCATTCCGCAATGTCCTGCAGGGCTTTGTCGCCGAACTCATTGCTGAATATATCGTTGATTATCTTGAAATTACGCACGTCTATGTAGATCACGAAGTATTCCGTGTTCTGTCTCGCAGTAAGAACTTCATGTATGCGCTCGTAGAGATACTCCCTTGTGTAAAGTCCCGTGAGACTGTCGTGGGTGGAGTTGAACATCTTGCGCTTGAGCTTCTGCTGGTCCTCGGTATTGTCGCGGATACTCATGAAAGAGCCTGCAAGACGCTTCTTTTCGTCCAGAAGCGAATGCTTTTCCAGCAGATAATACTTTATATCGTCACCTGTTCCCAATACAAAATTGGAGATATACTCCTCCTGAGACTGGTATTCCTCGCCGAACCTGTCCTTCAGGAGCTTCGGGACGCCCTCAAAGTCCTCCCCTTCTATACCTGCAAGCTTCGCACCTGCCTCGTTTGCCCATATGCATCTGCCGTTAGCATCAAAAAAGAACAGCGATTCGGACATTTCTGAGGCAATTCCTGCCAGCATACAGTCAAGAAGCTTCATCGGGCGATAGTACAGGGCAAAATAGAACACCAGCATTCCGAATACTCCGAAGCCGACCATAGAGCGGTCGATGGGAGTTCTTGAGAATATGTAAATAGTCTGCCACAATGCCGCTATTATCAATGTTATGAGTATCGCATAATAGCGTTCCGAGTAGAAACGTGAGGTCCTTACAGCCTTGATTAGGAATATGACTATTACCGCCGCAAGTATGCTGTAATCGAGTATTCTGTGCATCGCCTGTCCAACATAGGGAACGAGCCTGTAATATGGGAATCCGTCAACTTCTATGGCTTCATTGTCAAAGGCGTGGCCTGTGACGGGGTTCACAAGGAACTGCATTATGTCCGCTATCAGCAGCAGATATACAGCATTCTTCAGCCACGGCCGTTTCAGCCTGATATTGCAGTATTCGATGGCAAATCTCAGCAGGGCGAACATAACGATATCCATACCTATGAAGTATATATACTCGCCTAACAGCGAAAGCGCCTTATCGCCCGAGCAGACAAGTATAAGGTTTCCGATGACGGGCGGAATGAATGCTCCGGTAAGCAGTGCTACCGATATCGAATTTATCTTACGCGACCTGAAGGCTATAAAACTGCAGACAGCAAGTGCAATTATCATCACAACAAATATGACCGAAAACTTTTCTCTCATATATTTCACCACACTTTTAATGCGTCATATCCAGATAGTATTTGTCTATTATATTGTAGCATATTATACAGATAATTGCAACAATCTGCAATACTTATTTACAATATTTTTACTTTTGCAGATATCAGCAAGAAATGGCTCCTATACGCATTTATCGCTTTTAACTATTTGTTTATTGACTTTCATAATTATTTGTGGTAAAATTAATATAATCCCACAGAATTGATAGGTTATCATCATCAATTTCCTATACCGACAGAAAAATCCGATCGAAAAGAAGGTGAAAACATGGATTTTCAGAAGTTCATTGACGGTATACTGCCTACTGCCTGCGTTGTTTCCGTAAAAAGAAAAAACGACGGCGGTTATGAGGATATACGCATTGTCGCAGGCAACAATATGTTTCTCCAGATGGCTGAACACCCGCCTTTCGCCACAGACCCGACTGTTCACCCCGATAAGTTCATCCCCAACAGTCCGTACGAAAAGTATCTCCCGAAAACTCCGGATTTCGAGGATATCTGTTTCCGTACAGCCATACAGAAAAAGTCCGTCCACACGTACATCCACCTGAATGTATGCGATATGTGGTTCAATATGTTCTTCATGCCCATAGACTATGAGGACGGCGACACCTGCTACTGTATTTATTCCACAGAGCCCTGCGATGTAGACGATATAAACTCCGCTTCAACGAGCTCCATGACTACCGCAAACGACGTGCTCAAGACCTGTATAAAGCTCCGCGGCACAAACGACTTCAAACAGACGATAAACGAGGTAATACAGGATATACGCGAACTCTGCGGCGCCGAGGTATGTACTGTCATGCTTATGGACGAGGAAAACGGCAAGTGCAATATCCTCGCAAAAAGCGTCATGGAAAAAAGCACTCTGAAAACCGTGACCCAGTTCGCAAACTTTTACGATATCGCCCTTTCATGGAAGGAAACTCTGGGCGAAAGAGACTGCATCATCATAAAAAGTCCCAGTAATATGGACTTTATCAGCGAAACAAACAACATATGGTATCTTACTCTCAAAGAAGCGGGAGTTGACAGCGTTGTTCTATTCCCTCTCAGACATAACAGGGAGATGATCGGCTATATCTGGATGACCAACTTCAACGTTGAAAATACTCAGCGTATCAAGGAAACTCTTGAGTTCACCACTTTTTTCCTTTCCTCGGAAATCGCAGGCTATAATATGATGAAACGACTCGAGCATATAGGCTATACTGATATGCTCACAGGTATAAACAACCGCAATGCCATGAACAACAGAGTGAGCGATATAGTCTCGGGTGAGGAAGTCCTGTCGGAACCATACGGTATCGTATTTGCCGATCTCAACGGCCTTAAACGTGTAAACGACGAGGGCGGTCACGCAGCAGGCGATCTCCTCCTGAAAAAAGCTGCTCTCGTTCTCCAGGAGGTCTTTATAGGTGACAGTATCTACCGTGCAGGCGGCGACGAATATATGGTCATTGCCGAAAACTGCAGCGAAGAAGCATTCGGCAAAAAGGTCAGCGAGCTGAAAATGCGTGCAGGCGATCCGAATAATGTGTGCTTCTCGGTGGGAAGTTTCTATAACAGTTCCTGCAGCGATATCCGCAGCGCCATGCGTATTGCCGATGAGGCTATGTATAAGGATAAGGAAGAGTATTACGCAAAATATCCCGAAAGGAAATACAGATAAGCTATTGCGAAAGAAAAAAAGCTTTTATTAATATGAAAATAAACGCCTCAGATCAAACACAGGAGATTTTATGGGAATTTGGGACACAAAAAAATATACGGAAATGATTTGGCTATGGATATAAAGCCCGAAGTTCAAGCTGTTTTTTCAATGATAACACCCGAAGAAGGAACAGAAAAAATACTGTCATTTTATAAAGATATAAATGAAGATGAAAAATATGTGCTTTGGTTCGTAATAGGTGATATTCTCTGGGATCACGGTATTTTAAATGAGGACATCAGAAACAATGTAAACAAAGCAATCGAATATGCCGAAACTCTGGATAAGGACTGCTGCTATTCATCGGAAACCATAGCGGAATTCAAGAAAAAAGTCAATTCCGCTCAGCCTCAAAGTAAAAAGATACGCAGACCCAAAGTAACTCATTCAGAATGGAATGAGGGCGATCTGCTCGCTTACAGACTTGTTAATCCCAAATTCATTCCCGAAAAATATGACATTTACGGAAAATATATGCTTTTTCACGTCGTTTCTGTTTGGCGCTTGGACGTATCAAGAATATTAGGTTCAGCACTTGTATACGCCGTCACCTCAGAGCCATCTGCACGGACTCTCAGAGCCACGTTGCCGCGCCTTGAGAGCCACCTTCACGGATCACAAGAGCCACTTAGTAAAAAGTGATATAATATCAAAAGCACATCATCTGATGTGACTT